>NZ_BAAGXS010000107.1:0-39145 GCF_054779715.1 Actinophytocola sediminis
GCGCGGTCGTGCTGCTCGTCGGCTCCGGCGACAAGGGCGGCGACGCGCTGTGGGCCGGGCACTTCCTCCGTCGCCGCGGGGTCGCGGTCACCGCTGTGCTGTTCGCGCCGGACCGGGCCCATCCGGCCGGCCTGGCCGCGTTGCGCCGCGCGGGTGGCCGGGTGGTCGAGGAGTCCGCCGGCGACCACGAGCTGGTCGCGGTCGCCGACCTGGTGGTCGACGGCATCGTCGGGCTGTCCGCCAGGGGCGGGCTGCGGCCGGCCGCGGCGGGCTGGGTGGCCGACGTCCGGGCGCCGGTGCTCGCCGTCGACCTGCCGAGCGGGGTCGACCCGGACACCGGCCACGTCGAGCGGGCGGCCGTGCGGGCCGACGTGACCGTGGCCTTCGGCGCCCGCAAGCCGGTGCACGTGCTGGCCGCGCCCCACTGCGGCCAGGTCCAGGTCGTCGACCTCGGCCTCGACCTGCCGGCGCCGGACCTGCGGGTGCTCGAGCCGGCCGACGTCGGCCGGGTGTGGCGGCTGCCCGGACCGGCCGACGACAAGTACACCCAGGGCGTGACCGGCATCGCGGCCGGCTCGGCGACCTATCCCGGCGCGGCCGTGCTGGCCAGCGGCTCGGCGGTGTACGCAACGTCCGGGATGGTCCGCTACGCCGGCTGGGCCGCCGACGAGGTGCGCTCCCGGTGGCCCGAGGCGATCGCCACCGGCTCGGTCGAGGACACCGGCCGGGTGCAGGCCTGGGCCGTCGGCCCTGGTCTTGGCACCGGCAAGGCCGGGCGCGACGTGCTGGCCGCCGTCCTCGACGACGGCGTGGCCACCTGCGTGGACGCCGACGGCATCACGCTGCTGGCCGGCGACCCCCGGCTGTGGGACCACCGCGAACCCGACCAGGTCGTGGTGCTCACCCCGCACGACCGGGAGTTCGCCCGCATCGCCGAACCGCTTGGCATCGAGCTCGGCCGCGACCGGGTGGCCGCCACCCGCGCACTGGCCGCCCGGCTGAACGCGATCGTGCTGCTCAAGGGCAACACCACGGTGATCGCCGGGCCGACCGGCGCCACGCTGGTGAACCCGGCTGGGTCGGCCTGGCTGGCCACCGCTGGCTCCGGTGACGTGCTGACCGGGTTGATCGGCGCGGGCCTGGCCGCCGGCGGCGACCCGCTGCTGGCCGTCGCCGCCGCGAGCTGGGTCCACGTGCGCGCCGGTGAGCTGGCCGCGCGCGGGGCGCCGATCTCGGCCTCGGCGGTGCTGGCCTCGATCAGGGACGCGATCCGCGACGCCCTGGCCGCCGCCGGTCGCACCTGAGGCGTGTTGACCGTGTGCGACCATGAACCGCGTTATGGCTGATCGAAAACTGCCGCGAGCCGAGGTCGTGGTCGACCTGGACGCGCTCCGGCACAACGTCTCGCTGCTCGCCGGCCGGGCCGCCGCCTCCGGGGCCGCCACCATGGCCGTGGTCAAGGCCGACGGCTACGGACACGGTGCGTTGCCGGTCGCCCGCGCCGCGCTCGAGGCGGGCGCCACCTGGCTTGGCGGCTGCTCGCTGGCCGAGGCGCTCGCGCTGCGTGCGGCCGGCATCGAGGCACCGGTGCTGAGCTGGCTGGACACCATCGACACCGACTTCGCGCCCGGCGTCGCCGCCGGGATCGACCTGTCCGCCTCCAGCACCCGCGAGCTCGGCGCGATCGTCGAGGGCGCGGTCGCCGCCGGCCGCACCGCCAGGGTGCACCTCAAGATCGACACCGGGCTGTCCAGGAACGGTTGTCCGGCAACGGAATGGCCCGCGCTGGTGGCCGCGGCCGCCGCCGCGCCCGAGGTCGAGGTGGTCGGCGTCTGGTCGCACCTGGCCTGCGCCGACGAGCCGGGCCATCCGTCGGTCGACCTGCAGGCGGACCGGTTCCGGCAGGCCTGCGCCATCGTCGGTGGCACGCCGCTGCGCCATCTGGCCAACTCGGCGGCCACCCTCGACCGGCCGGACCTGCACTTCGACCTGGTCCGCGTCGGGATCGCCATGTACGGGCTGAACCCCCTGCCGCAACGGGAAGATCTCCACCCGGTGATGTCCTTCCGGTCCTCGGTCGCGCTGACCAAGCGGATCGCCGCCGGCGAGTCCGTCTCCTATGGACAGACCTGGACCGCGCCGGCGGACACCACCCTCGCGCTGGTGCCGGCCGGCTATGCCGACGGCGTGCCGAGGCTGCTGTCCGGCCGGATGGACGTGTGGCTGGCCGGCAGGCGCCGGCCGGTCGTCGGGCGGGTGTGCATGGACCAGATCGTCGTCGACTGCGGGGACGACCTGGTGCCGGTGGGCGAGGAGGTCGTGCTCTTCGGCGACGGCGCGGCCGGGGAGCCGACCGTCCCCGAATGGGCGAACACCATCGGCACCATCGACTACGAGATCGTCACCGGCATGTACCGCCCGAGGGTCGTGCGCAGCTACCGGGGCGCCAGGTGACGGTGTCCCGCAAGGTCGGCGCGATCGTCGGCACCGCGATCGGGCTGGCCGCGGCCGGCACCGCGATCGCCGTCGGCGTCTCCCGCCGCCGCACCGACCAGGACACGCCGCCAGCCGACCCGCTCGGCACGCAGCCCGCCGATCGCACCACGACCGTGGTCACCGACGACGGCATCGAGCTCGCGGTCGAGGAGACCGGCCCGGCCGACGGCGGCGCGCCGACGCTGACCATGGTCTTCGTGCACGGGTTCGCGCTGTCCCACCGCTCGTGGCACTTCCAGCGGCGCGCGCTCGCCCGGCTGACCGAGCCCAGGGTGCGCCAGGTGTTCTACGACCACCGCAGCCACGGCCGGTCCGCGCGCACCACCGAGGAGTCGAGCACGATCGACCGGCTCGGCCGCGACCTCGGCGAGGTGCTGGACACGCTGGTCCCCGACGGCCCGACCGTCCTGGTCGGCCACTCGATGGGCGGCATGACGATCATGGCGTTGGCCGAGCAGCGCCCCGAGCTGTTCGCCGACCGGGTGTGCGGGGTCGCGCTGATCGGCACTTCCGCGGGCGAGGTCGGCAAGAGCGGCCTGCCGCGCCCGCTGCTGTCCCGCTACAACCCGCTGACCCGCAACCTCGGCCGGCTCACCGACTGGCAGCCCGGCCTGGTCGAGCTGGCCAGAGGGGCGAGCGGGCGGCTGACCAGGCGGGCGGTGCGCTCGCTGGCGTTCGGCTCCCGGGACGTGCCCCCGGAGCTGGTGGACTTCCTGCTCGAACTGCTCGACGCCACCCCGGTCCGGGTGCTCGCCGACTTCATCGACACCCTCGGCACGCACAACCGCTACGCCGCGCTCGCCGGCCTGCGGCACACCCACGTGCTGGTGCTCAGCGGGGACACCGACCGGATGACCGCGTTCTCACACGCCGAACGGATCGCCGCCGAGCTGCCGGACGCCGACCTGGTGCGGGTCCCCGGCGCCGGCCACATGGTGATGTTCGAGCAGGCCCAGCTGGTCACCGACCACCTGATGCTGCTCGCCCAGCGCTGCGCCCCCTGGCGGCACCGATGACCACCGTCGAGCTGCCGACCGCGCGGCACACCATCGAGTTCGGCCGCCAGCTCGGCGAGCTGCTCGAACCGGGCGACCTGGTCCTGCTCGCCGGCCGCCTCGGCGCCGGGAAGACCGTGCTGGCCAAGGGCATCGCCGAGGGGCTCGGCGTGCTGGGGCGGGTCAGCTCACCGACGTTCATCATCGCCCGCGAGCACCGCCCCGCACCCGAGGGCCGGGGGATCCCACTGGTGCACGTGGACGCCTACCGCCTCGGCGGGCTCGACGAGCTGGACGACCTCGACCTGGACACCTCGCTGGTCGAGGCGGCCGTGGTGATCGAGTGGGGCGCGGGCGTCGGCGAACGGCTGTCGGCCGACCACCTGCTGATCACCCTGGACCGGCGCGACGACGACGTCCGGGTGGCGACCCTGGAGCCGCACGGCACCTGGACCGGCCGGCTCGAGAACGTAGGCTGGCAGTCATGCGTGCGGTGATCTTCGACTGGGGTGGCACGCTCACCCCCTGGCGCACCATCGACCACCGGGCGGCCTGGCGCAGCTACGCCGACGCCCTGCATCCCGGCGACGTCGAGCAGGCCACCCGGGTCGGCGCCGCCATCGTCGCGGCCGAGGAGATCGCCTGGCGGCTGGTCAGGGACGAGCACCGGGCGTTCACCGTCGCCCAGGTGCTCGCCGCCGCGCGGGTCACCGAGCACGTCGACGGGTACACCGCCTACCGCGCCCACTGGGAGCACGCCACGTTCACCGACCCCGAGGTCGCCCCGCTGCTCACCACCCTGCGTGACCAGGGCCTGCGGGTCGGGGTGCTCTCCTCGACGCCGTGGCCGGCCGCGTGGCACGAGGAGGTGCTGCGCCGCGACGGGGTGCTCGACCTGTTCCACGCCACCGTGTGGAGCAGCGACCTGGAGTACACCAAGCCGCACCCGGCGGCCTTCCAGGCCGCGATGGCCGCGGTCGGCGTGGACGACCCCGCCGACTGCGTCTACGTCGGCGACCGGCTCTACGACGACATCAGCGGCGCGAAGGGGGTCGGCATGCGCGCGGTCCTGGTGCCGCACAGCAAGATCCCGGCCGACCAGCAGGTGCCGGTGGACGTCGAGCCGGACGCGGTGCTCGACCGGCTCGCCGAGCTGCCGGCGGTGCTGGACCGGTGGCGCTGAGCGGCCGCGGCGACGCCGACTAGGCTTGAGTGTCGTGCTGGTTCTTGTTGTCGACACCGCGACGCCCGCGGTCACCGCCGGGGTCGTGGCGCTCACCGACCGGTCGCCGGCGTTGCTGGCCGAGCTGGTCACCGTGGACGCCAGGGCACACGGCGAACTGCTCACCCCGCACATCCTCGGCGCCCTGGACGACGCCGGCCACGCCTTACCGGACCTCGACGCGATCGTCTGCGGCATCGGCCCCGGCCCGTTCACCGGCCTGCGGGCCGGCATGGCCACCGCGGCCGCGCTCGGGCACGCGCTCGACGTCCCGGTGCACCCGGTCTGCACGCTCGACGGGATCGCCGCGGGCACCGAGGGCCCGCTGCTGGTGACCACCGACGCCCGCCGCCGGGAGGTGTACTGGGCAACCTACGAGGACGGCGCCCGGGTCACCGGCCCGGCCGTCGACCGCCCGGCCGACGTGGCCGGCGAGGCGTTCCGGCGGGCCGGCACGACGCTCTACGCCGACGTGTTCCCGATGCCGCACACCGGCGTCGAGTACCCGACCCCGGTCGGCCTGGTCACCGCCGCGCTCGCCCAGCTGGACCGGCCGGCCAGGCCGCTGATCCCGATGTACCTTCGCCGGCCGGACGCCACCGTGCCCGGGACCCGCAAGCGGGTGACCGCGCCGTGACCGCTCGGCTCGCCCCACTCGAGTACGAGGACCTGGCGAGAGTCGCCGAGCTGGAGCGCGGGCTGTTCGCCGCCGACGACCCGTGGACCGAGTCGACCCTGCGGGGCGAGCTGGACCACGGCAACCACTACGTCGGCGCCTGGATCGACGACCTGCTGGTCGGCTATGCCGGCCTGGCCGTGGTCGGCACCCGGCGCGACGCGGAGGCCAGCGTGCACACGATCGGCGTCGACCCGGAGTGGCAGGGCCGGGGGATCGGCCGGGCGCTGCTCGGCGCGCTGCTGGCGGTGGCCGACGAGTTCCGCGCACCGGTGTACCTCGAGGTGCGCACCGACAACGCCGCGGCCATCGGGCTGTACCGGTCGCACGGCTTCACCACGATCGGCGTGCGGCGCAAGTACTACCAGCCGTCGGGCGCCGACGCGTTCACCATGGCCCGCCCGGCACGGGTCGTCGAGGAGGCACAGTGAGTCTCGTTCTTGGCATCGAGAGCTCGTGCGACGAGACCGGGGTCGGGGTCGCCAGGCTGCACCCCGACGGCCGGATCGAGCTGCTGGCCGACGAGGTCGCCTCCAGCGTCGACCAGCACGCCCGGTTCGGCGGGGTGGTGCCCGAGGTCGCCAGCCGCGCGCACCTGGAGGCGATGGTGCCCACGATGCGCCGCGCCGTGGCCAAGGCCGAGATCGAGCTGTCCGACATCGACGCGATCGCGGTGACCTGCGGGCCTGGTCTGGCGGGCGCGCTGCTGGTCGGCGTGGCGGCGGCGAAGGCGTACGCGGCGGCGTTGCGGGTGCCGCTCTACGGGGTGAACCACCTGCCGGGCCACGTCGCCGCGGACACCCTGCAGCACGGCGCGCTGCCGGCGCCGTGCCTGGCACTGCTGGTCTCCGGCGGGCACACCCAGCTGCTACGGGTGGACGACCTGGCCACCAAGATCACCGAGATCGGCTCGACCATCGACGACGCGGCCGGCGAGGCCTACGACAAGGTGGCGCGCATCCTCGGCCTGCCCTACCCCGGCGGGCCGCCCATCGACAAGGCCGCCGGCCGGGGCGACCCGGAGGCGATCCGGTTCCCGCGCGGGCTGACCGGCCCCCGCGACGCCCGCTTCGACTTCTCCTTCTCCGGCCTGAAGACCGCGGTGGCCCGCTGGGTGGAGAACCGCGAACGCGACGGCCTCCCCGTGCCGGTGGCCGACGTGGCCGCCTCCTTCCAGGAGGCGGTGGCCGACGTGCTGACCATGAAGGCCGTGCGCGCCGCCGAGGAGCTGGACATCGACACCATGGTCCTGTCCGGCGGCGTGGCGGCCAACTCGCGCCTGTCCGCCCTGGCCGCCCAACGCTGCGCCGCCGCGGGCATCACCCTGCGCGTCCCCAAACCCCGCCTGTGCACCGACAACGGCGCGATGATCGCCGCACTGGGCGCCCACCTGGTCGCGGCCGAAGTCCACCCCTCAGCCCTCGACCTCTCCGCCAACCCAGCCCTCCCGGTAACCACCGTCTCGGTCTAGCCCAATGCCCTGAATGCCTCTTTCGGGACGTTCAACGTCCTGAAAGCCTCATTCAGGGCATTGGGTGGCGCCGTTACCGGCGTACTGAGGGGCGTAGGTCCACGTCCGCCGCGTTGACGAACGCGATCCGGTGCCCGAACTGGATCTGCACGTACTTCAGCTGTCCACGCACGACCGTGTGACTCGCCTCGTCGTAGGTGACCGCGTAGTAGTACTCCGACCCGGTGACCAGCCCGACCGCGTACTTCTGCCCGGCCGGCAACGTGTACTGCAGCGGCACCACGGTCTGCACCGGCACGTCCGCCGGATAGGCCGCCGCCTCCGGGTAGGCCCGCCCGTACACCGGAATCGAGTCCTTCCCCGGCTTGGGCGTGGCCACCAGACCGGCCGACCACACGGCCGTCGGCGCGCTGCGCGGGTTGTGGAACCAGCCCTGCTGGCCCAGGTACCAGATCGCCGTCCAGTCGCCGCGATGCTCGGCCAGCGCGTACCGCTGCCCGGTCTCCACCCGGCTCGAGTGGTCGGAGATGTGCATCGTGCCCGGCGAGCCGTCCGGGTGCAGGCCGATGTCGGTCAGCAGTGGCGCGTCGGCGCGCGGCTCGGTGTGCAGGATGACCGACGTCGAGCCCCGAGCCGGGCACGGCACCCCGGCCTGGTCACAGCCGGTGAACGCCGGCTGGTTCGTGTCGAAGTCCGGCTTGATCGTCACCAGTCCGGCGCGCGGGTTGCCGACTCCGCGCAGCGGCGCGCCGAGCAGGTCGAAGTAGTGCGACCAGTCCCAGTACGGGCCCGGGTCCCAGTGCATGCCGCCGACGGTCGACGGGATCGTGCCCGGCACGTTGTCGTGGCCGATGATGTGCGCGCGGTCGAGCGGGATCCGGTGCTTGGCCGCGAGGTAGCGCACCAGCTTGGCCGAGCTGCGGTACATCGACTCGGTGTACCAGGTGCCCTGCGCGGCGAAGCCCTCGTGCTCAAGGCCGATCGACTTCGAGTTGATGTACCAGTTGCCGGCCTGCCAGGCGACGTCCTTGGCCTTGACGTGCTGGGCGATGTGCCCGTCCGCCGAGCGCAGGGTGTACTGCCAGCTCACGTACGTCGGGTCCTGGACCAGGTCCAGCGTGGTGTCCCAGTAGCCCTCGGTGTCGTGGATGACGATGTAGTCGATCTTCTGCGACGTCGGCCGGTCGGCCTTGTCGTGGTTGCCGTAGTCGCCCGCGCCATCGCCGGTCTGTTCGTAGGGCGCCGGCAGCCACTCGCAGCCAAGCCCGCGCGGACACTCGGCCTGCGCGGTGTCGGTCGCCCGCAGCCCGAGCCCACGCAACTGTGCGGTGTTCGGCGCGATGTCGGCCGGGGCGAGCCGGACCCGGTGGCCGTCGTCGGTGACCCGGTCGGCCCCCTGCGCGATCGTGGCGAACACCTCGTCGGCGAACGTGGCGGCCGTGGTGGTGTCGGTCGCGCCGGCGTACCGGGCGACCGCGCCGTACCAGTCGGCGGCGTTGTCGCTGTCGACCCCGAGCGCACGCTGGTGATGGGCCAGCAACGCGGCCCCGCCCCGGATGTTCTCGGCGACGTCGGTGCGCAGGGTCTCCTGGTCGACGCCGGTCAGGTCGGCGGCCAGCTCGATGGTCCGCAGCGTCGGGGAGGAGAGGTCCGGCGTGCCGGCCTGTGGCCGCAGCGCCGGGCGGGCGGTGTCTCCGCGCGGGTCCTCTGTGCCCTCGTCGTGATGGCTGCCGCCGGCGTTGGCGGCGGTGATGTCGGTCAGGTGCATGGGTCCGTAACCCGCGCTGGTGCTGGGAGTGCCGCCGTTGACGTTCCACCGGGACTCCAGGTAGGACACGCCGAGCAGCACGCTCTCCGGCACCCCGAACTCGGCCGAGGCCGCGGTGTAGGCGGCCTGCCGCCCCTGGGGTTCGGCAGCGGCGTCGACCGCACCGACAGCGAGCGACGCGGTGGCGACGGCAACGAGAATCGCAGACGACCGGCGCATGGGCGGGCCTCCCCTGGCAAGGGCTGGTTTTCGGACAGGATCACTCTCGTAGCCACCACCCTGCCCGTCAACGCTTTACGTCCAAACGGGTTAGTTGGTGACTGAATCTCAGGCCTGGTCAGACCTATCCGACAGGAGGGCGGATCGTAGCGCGCACAGTGCGTGTTGGTATCCGAGCTGGCACCATGTTGTTCGTCACGCCCGAACTCCAGGACATCGAGCTTGATGTTCTGGGCGGCATCGAGGCTCTCCGGACGAGCCTGAGCCGGCAGCTGGCTGAGCCGTGTCGTCGGCTCAGCGCGCTGCGGCGGGTCTCGCTCGCGCGCGCGATCCAGGGTTCGAACAGCATCGAAGGCTACGAGGCCGGGCTGGACGATGCCGTCGACGTGGCCGCGGGCGAGGAACCGCTCGAGGTGAGTGACGAAACCCGGCTCGCGCTCAAGGGCTACCGAGATGCGATGACCTATGTGCTCCAGCTCGCCGAGGACGACGAGTTCGAGTACAGCACCCAACTCATCAAGAGCATGCACTACATGATGACCAACTATTCGCTGAAGAATCGGCCGGGCCGGTGGCGTGCCGGAAGTATCTACGTGCGCAACGACGAGACCGGTGAAATCGTGCACGAGGGCGTGGACCTGGATCAGGTATCGGCGCTGATGAAAGAGCTGACCGCGGCGCTCAACGGGGAAACCTCCGAGCCGGACATCGTGCGCGGCGCCATGGCCCACCTGAACCTCGTCATGATCCATCCGTTCCGGGACGGTAACGGGCGAATGGCCCGCTGCCTGCAAAGTCTGGTGCTCGCCAGGGGCGGCGTGCTCAGTCCCGTCTTCATGAGCATCGAGGAGTACCTCGGGCGGAACACCCAGGACTACTACGACGTTCTTGGTGAGGTCGGCGGCGGCCTGTGGCAGCCGGGACGCGACGCGCGTCCCTGGATTCGCTTCACTCTGCTGGCACATCTGCGGCAGGCGCGCACAATGCTGCGCCGCGTCCGGGAGAGCGAGCGAATGTGGCTGGAGCTGGAGAATCTGGTCCGAGAACTCAAGTTGTCGGAACGCAGTGTAATGGCCCTGTTCGACGCCATGATCGGCCTCCGGGTCCGCAACGCCACCTATCGCGCCTATTTCGCGGACGGGCCGGAGGAGATCACCGAGGCCACGGCAAGCCGAGATCTGCACAAACTCGTTCAGGCCGAGCTGATCGCCGCGCGCGGCGAGCGCCGGGGTCGGCACTATGTGGCTCGCTCCGCGTTGGCCGACATTCGGCAGCGCGTCATTCGCAGTCGGTCTCCCGAGGACGATTCCGACCCGTTCGCGGTCTAGCCGGGCACGGTGCGTCACCGCTGCCGAACATCCCGCCCGGCCACACCGCCACCCTCGTTGCACGTTTAGCAGTCGCGTGGGTAGAGTGCCAGCGAACGGCCGACACCGCCCCGACACCCGCGACGGCGGGGTGGCAGGAGCCGCAGCAATAGGTAACTGCCAACGCAATCGAGTCGACCCGTGGAGGTCACAGCGGTGAGCGTGAACATCAAGCCGCTCGAGGACAAGATCGTCGTCCAGGCGAGTGAAGCCGAGGCCACGACGGCCTCGGGCCTCGTCATCCCGGACACTGCCAAGGAGAAGCCCCAGGAGGGCAAGGTCATTGCCGTCGGGCTGGGCCGGATCGACGACAACGGCAACCGCGTCCCGGTGGACGTGGCCGTCGGTGATGTCGTCATCTACTCCAAGTACGGCGGCACCGAGGTGAAGTACAACGGCGAGGAGTACCTGATCCTCTCCGCCCGCGACGTGCTGGCCGTCATCAACTGACGCCTGGCGAAGTCAACCGCACGCCCCGGTGGCCCTGTGGGGCTGCCGGGGCGTGGTGCGTCTGAGAAAGGTAGGACATGCCCAAGCAGATCAGCTTCGACGAGGACGCTCGTCGGGCGCTCGAGCGCGGGGTGAACAAGCTCGCCGACGCCGTGAAGGTGTCGCTCGGCCCGCGCGGCCGACACGTCGTGCTCGCCAAGAAGTTCGGCGGCCCGACGGTCACCAACGACGGTGTCACCATCGCTCGCGAGATCGAGCTGGACGACCCGTTCGAGAACCTCGGCGCGCAGTTCGCCAAGAACGTCGCCACCAAGACCAACGACATCGCCGGTGACGGCACCACCACGGCCACCGTCCTCGCCCAGGCGATGGTCCGGGTCGGTATCCGCAACGTCGCCGCCGGCGCCAACCCCGCCGCACTCGGCGCTGGCATCCAGCTGGCCGCCGACGCGGTCGTGGACGCGCTCAAGAGCAAGGCCACCCCGGTCAAGGGCCGGGACAACATCGCCCAGGTCGGCACGGTCGCCTCCCGGGACGCCTCGATCGGCGCGCTGCTCGGCGAGGCCATCGAGAAGGTCGGCGAGGACGGCGTGATCACCGTGGAGGAGTCCTCCACGATGGCCACCGAGCTCGTCATCACCGAGGGCGTGCAGTTCGACAAGGGCTACATCTCCGCCCACTTCGCCACCGACGCCGAGGCGCAGGAGGCCGTGCTGGAGGACACCTACGTCCTGCTGCAGCGGGAGAAGATCTCCTCGCTCAACGACCTGCTGCCGATCCTCGAGAAGATCGCCCAGGCCGGCAAGCCGGTGCTGATCCTCGCCGAGGACATCGACGGTGAGGCACTGTCCACCCTGGTCGTGAACTCGGTGCGCAAGACGATCCGCGCGGTCGCGGTCAAGGCGCCCTACTTCGGCGACCGGCGCAAGGCGTTCCTGGACGACCTCGCGGTCGTCACCGGCGCGACCGTGGTCTCCGCCGAGGTCGGCATCAAGCTGTCCGAGGTCGACCTGGACGTGCTGGGCACCGCCCGGCGCATCGTGGTCACCAAGGACGAGACCACGATCATCGAGGGCGGCGGCGTCAAGGCCGACGTGGATGCCCGTGTCGAGCAGATCCGCAAGGAGATCGAGGCGACCGACTCCGACTGGGACCGGGAGAAGCTCTCCGAGCGCCTGGCCAAGTTGGCCGGCGGCGTCGCGGTGATCCGGGTCGGCGCGGCGACCGAGACCGAGCTGTCCGAGCGCAAGCACCGCATCGAGGACGCGGTGGCGGCGACCAGGGCCGCGGTCGAGGAGGGCGTCATCCCCGGTGGCGGCTCCGCCCTGGTCCACGTCGGCGCCGAGCTGGAGGAGCTGGCCGCGTCGCTGTCCGGCGACCAGGCAACGGGTGTCCGGCTGGTCAAGGAGGCGCTGAAGGCGCCGCTGATCTGGATCGCGAACAACGCGGGCGTCGAAGGTCCAGTCGTCGTGTCCAAGGTCGTTGACCAGCCTTGGGGCCACGGCTTCAACGCGGCGAAGCTGACCTACGGCGACCTGATCGCCGACGGCGTCATCGACCCGGTCAAGGTCACCCGCTCGGCGGTCACCAACGCGGCGTCCATCGCGCGGATGGTGCTCACCACCGAGGCGGCGGTCGTGGAGAAGAAGGAAGAGGAGCCGGACGCCGGCGGCCAGGGCCACGGCCATGGTCACGGTCACGGCCCGGGTTTCTGACCCGACGTTCCACAGAGACGAGCACGCCGCGCCCGGTCCGCCGGGCGCGGCGTTTCGTTATGTATTAGGGGTCTGGCGACGACGAACGCCGCGGCCCTGGCGTCCGGCCGCGGCGTTCGGTGGGCTTCGGGTCAGGTCGCGACCGCGAGCGTGCGCTTCTCCAGCTTGATGATGGCCTCCCGCTCACCCTCGGACAGGCCACCCCAGATGCCGTACGGCTCGTGGACGGCCAGCGCGTGCTTTCGGCACAACGTCAGCACCGGGCACGACTGACAGATCGCCTTCGCTCGGGCCTCGCGGCGGGCCCTCGCCGGGCCTCGTTCACCGTCGGGATGAAAGAAGAACGCACTGTCCATGCCGCGGCAGGAACCCTCGAGCTGCCAGTCCCAGACGTCTGCGTTGGGCCCGGGGAGCCTCCGAGTGTCTGCCATGGTGACCGCCTCCCTCGCCGGAATATGGACGTATCGACTACTCCATTCGGTGCAGCGGAACCAACGCTAGAACCGCGCCAATGCTTGTTCAAGGGTGATCGACTCTTTGGCCAGGCATTTCAACCGATCGGTGAAACAGGTCGACGCAGCGTGTTCGTTGATCCTCTTGCCGGACGCTCTGGATCACCCGACGATGGGAGGGTGGCGACGTGAGGAGGCGTCCGTGGGCGATCATCGTTACCCCGCGCATGGCGGGATCACGCTGCTCGGACCGGCAGGCGACGGGCAGCCCGCCGGTGAGTCCGCCGGACCGGGCACGGCGGAGCCGACCCTCGCGGTGGCCGCCGTCGCGCGCCGGCTGGGCATCGCCCCCGCCACGCTGCGTACCTGGGACCGCCGCTACGGCATCGGCCCGCGAGAGCACACCACCGGCCGGCACCGCCGCTACGCCCCGACCGACGTCGCCCGGCTCGAACTGATGCAGCAGGCCCTGCTGCGCGGCGCCACCCCGGCCGAGGCCGCCGGCTACGCCATGCGCTCCGACCGGGTCCACCCCGAGCCGGGCGAGCCGAGGGTCCGGCTCATCGCCACGCGCGAGCCGGCACTGGCGCGCGACACGCACACCCGGTCGGCCTCGATGCACGGGATCAGCCGCGCCGCCATGGCGATGGACGCCGTCGCGGCCCAGCGGCTGATCGTGGACAGCGTGCACGATCTCGGCGTGGTCGCCGGCTGGGACGGGGTGCTCGCCCCCGCGCTCGCCGCGATCGCCGGCCGAGGCGCGCACGCCGGTGCGGGCAACGAGGTCGAGCGCATGGTCGACGAGTGCGTGCTGGCCGCCATGGTCGGTGCGACGCCGCTGGTGACCGCGCCGCGCAACCCACGCCCGGTCCTGCTGTGCGGGGCCCCCGACGAGCGCCCCGGCCTTGGCGTCTACGTCCTGCGCGCGGCACTGGCCCAGGCCGGCATCGGCACCCAGATGCTCGGCGCCGACCTGCCGGCCACCGCGCTGGCCGCGGCCGTGCGCCGCACCGGGCCCTGCGCGGTCGCGGTCTGGGCACAGCGGCCCCGCCGCGGTGGACCGGAGGTGTTCGGCCGGGTGCCGCGCACCAGGCAGCGGGTCCGGCTGCTGGCCTGCGGACCCGGCTGGTTCACCGAGGAGCTGCCCGGCCGGGTGGAGCGGCTCGAGGAGCTGAGTGGCGCGGTGCGCCGGATCGAGGCGCTCGTTAGCGTCGCCGGGTGACCTCCTCAGTCGACCTGGCCGACGCGGCGTTCGGGACCCGCCCCGACCACATCGTCCTCGCGACCCCGGCCGACGCCAGGCAACGCTGGCTCGCGGCCGTCGTCCTGGGCGCCCAGGGCTGGTACGCCAGGGCCGCCTGTCTGCTCGACGAGCTCGTCCTCGGCCCCGACCCTTTATTGGCCGCGTTCGCCGCCGCCACCCTGGCCTCCCATCGCCGCCAGCTCGGCGGCCACGCCGACGCCCGGCGCCACGACGCCGCCGGGTTGGCCGGGCTGAGCCGTTCGGGGCAGTACCTGGCCGGTCGACCGGCGGAAAGCCCACCGGCAGTTGCCGAGGCGGTCGCCGACCTGCTCGTCGGGCTCGCCGCGGACGCGGTCGGCCTCGGTCGGCTCGACGAGGCCCGGCGGCTGGTCGCCGAGGTCCCGGCGGGTGCCGGCTGGCGGGCGGTGGTGCGTACGGGCTGGGTGTCGGCCGAGATCGAGCTGAGCGCGGGCCGGCCGGCGGCGGCGGCGCGACACGCCGAGTCAGCGGCGCGACACGCCGAGGAGTCCGGCTCTGCCCGCCATCGGGTCAAGTCCGCGCTGGTCATGGGGGCCGCGCTGGCGGCGGACGGGCGGCGGGCGCGGGCCGGCACGATCGTCTCCGCCGCCTTCGACGACGCCACCGACCTGGGTTTGGTCACACTTCAGTGGCCGGCAGCGATGATTCTTGCGGAGTTGGCACCCACCCAAGCGGACCAATTCTGTCGGTGTGCCGCGCTAGCCTTACACAGCGTGTTACGTCGGGCCGATCCGGTCGGCCGCCGGCTTGCCGGGCGCTCTCCCTGGGTGCCCAAGCTCGCTGGCCCAACCGGGTGACGGGGTGGGTACGGACATCTGGGCGAACTGGTCGGAAGAATTACCATCAGATCGTGTCAAGGTTCGCCCCGAAGCGTCCGATAGGGAGGAGTACGTCACTCGGCTGCAGGAAGGAGTCCCCGTGACGACGGTCTTGATTTGCGACGACCGCCGCGGCGTGCGGGAAGGCTTGACCCGTGTCATGTCCGCGGTTCCAGGGGTTAGTCGCATCGACTGCGTAGCACACGGTGACGAGCTGCTCGCCAGATTCTCCCGGGCCCCGGTCGACGTCGTCCTCGTTGGCACCCAGCGTGCGGTGCCGACCGGGGTCGAGGCGACCAGACGCCTGGTATCGGCGAACCCGCAAGCCAACGTGATCGTGTTCGGTGCTCCCGACGACGCCGGCAGCATCGCCGCCGCCATCGCCGGTGGCGCTCGGGGCTACCTGCGCTGGGACGCCTCGCGTCCCGAACTGGTGGCCGCGCTCGCGCACACGCTGGCGAGCACCTCGGTGCCAGCCCCGCGCCAGCCGTCCGATCCCGGTGTCCAGCTCACCGACCGCGAGCTCCAGGTGCTCCGCGGCATGGCGATGGGCAAGAGCAACGGCCAGATCGGCCGCGAGCTCTACCTGTCGGAGGACACGGTGAAGACGCACGCCCGCCGGCTGTTCCGCAAGCTCGGTGTCCGTGACCGCGCGCAGGCCGTGGCACACGGCTTCCGACGCGGTCTCGTTTCCTAAACAGATTCACACTTGGCGAATCGGACGACGCCACCCGCACGCCATGCGGGGCAGGCGTCGTTCAGCGCGTTCAGGGCAAGTTCGCAGGTCATCCGCCCGCGCCGGTAACGCCCGCCGGCAGGAGCACGACAACTGAGCGCGGCGCGCCCACGGGCAGGCGCCGCGCGGCTTCCCGCGCGGATCGGACCTCTTTGCCGTGCGCGGTACGGTGGTGAGACCCGGCTGGCGGGACGGGATATACCCCAACGGGTGTGACGTTCGACTGACTGTACCTGCACGTAACACTGAGGCTGCTCGCTGCGATGACCACATTGGGGGACGGACTGGACGCTTCTGTTGGGGCTGCCGTCGACGGTGACCCACGTGCCATCGACCGGGTGCTCGCGTCCATCCGGCCCCTAGTCGTGCGGTACTGCCGTGCGCGTGTAGGGAGGCAGGAGCGTTCGTTCGCTTCGGCAGACGACGTCGCACAGGAGGTGTGTCTCGCGGTGCTAACGGCCCTGCCCAGCTACCGCGACCAGGGGCGACCCTTCCTGGCCTTCGTGTATGGCATCGCGGCGCACAAGGTCGCGGACGCCCATCGGGCCGCCGGACGTAACCGATCCGAGCCGGTGGCCGACGTTCCAGATGAACCGGAGACCGACGCCGGGCCCGAACAGCGCGCCATGCAACAGGACCTGAGCCGACGAATGAAGAACCTGCTCGACGTGCTGCCGGACAAGCAGCGGGACATCGTCCTGCTGCGGGTCGTGGTCGGCCTCTCGGCGGAGGAGACCGCGGAAGCGGTCGGCTCGACGCCGGGAGCGGTCCGGGTGGCGCAGCACCGCGCGCTCACCCGGCTGCGTAAGACGTTGTCCGCGGAGGAGGTGGTCTGAATGAGCGATCGCGACGATCCCGGCACGCCGGACGAGGGCCGTCCTTTCGGCGCCGCCGCGGACCTCGATTTCGATCTTTCGATGGTCCATGCCGACGACGAGTACCTCGACCTGCTCGCCGGCATGAACCTGGACGACCAGGACGGGCCCGCTGGCGACCAGCTGAGCGAACTGCTGCTGTCCTGGCGCCGCGACGTCGAGACCGAGCCCATCGGCGAGATCGTCGACCAGAAGCTGGCCACGGTGACCGTGCACGCCGCCAGGATGCGCCGCAAGCGCAGACCGAGGCTGCTGGTCCCGTTGGCCGCGGCGGCCGCCGTGCTGGCCATCGCCTTCGCCGGCGTCGGCCTGGCCGCCAGGGACGCCCAGCCGGGCGACACCCTGTGGGCGCTGGCCAAGGTGCTCTACTCCGACCACACCCGCTCGGTCGAGGCCGCCGAGGCAGTGCGCGCCGATCTGCGTGAGGCCCAGACCGCGCTGACCGAGGGCCGGGTGGCCGAGGCGAAGTCCAAGCTCGAGGACGCGCACGCCGTGCTGCCGACGGTGTCCACCGAGGACGGCCAGAAGGACCTGGAGAAACAGCACGCGTCGCTGGTCGCCCAACTGCCGGGCAACCCCTCCGGCGAGGCGTCCCATCCGCCGGTGCCCAACCCGACCACGGCCCCCGATCCCGGCTCAGGCACCGGCAGCGGCACCGATCCCGGCCCGGGCGTCGACCCGACGTCGCCGTCCACCCCGCCGACCGACACCACCCAGCCGCAGCCGCCGACGACCACCACGCCGCCGTCGGACACCACCACCACGCCGACCGAGACCTCGCGCAGCGAGACGACTCAGCAGACCGGTGGGGAGCCGGCCGGGGAGAACACGGTCAACCTCGAGCCCAACCTCAACCCCGACCTGGCACCGGAAGAATGACCCCTGGTCACGTGTACAGCCAGGCGCCGAGGTGCGCCGAGTGCGCCGGCCGGGCCCTGCTGGTCGAGGAGGCGGCGCTGGCGCTGGTCGAGGAGTCGCTCGGCCGGCTGACCGCGCGCCGCTGCTCGGGCGACGACGGCTGGCACGTCTACGACCCGGTCACCGAGGGCGCCTAGTTGTTCTGCTTGGTGAACGCCGGCTTGGCGGTGGCGGTCACGCCGTCGGTGAACCCCCGGCAGTACTCCCACGACACGTAGGCCGCCGGGTTGGGGTCGAACGCCGGCTCGTGCGGGCGCATCCGGCCGTCGTCGAGCAGCTGCTCGAGCGAGGCCCGCAGCAGCGCCCAGTCGTGGTAGTGCGGCTCCTGGCATTCGGCGCAGTCGACCACCACGCCCCGGACCTCCCGTTGCTCGAGCAGCGCCTGGTACACGGCCAGATCCCGGAGATCGGCCAACAGCTCGGCCCGCTCCTGCGCGGAGACGGGCTCCTCCTCCGCCGGGGAGGCGTCGTCGTCCAGTGCCCGCGCGGGATCGTTCGGGTCGCCGGCGAACGGGTCAGGCGGTAGTGCGTCGTCCCTCACGACCACGCACGGTACCGGGCGGAGCGGCCCTACGGTCCAGATACCATGGGTCAACGCGCCGCCGCCTGCGGAAATCCGCACGAAGAAGGGCCACGATGACCACCGCTGAGGGGATCCCGGCCAAGTTCGCCATGCTCGGACTGACCTTTGACGACGTGCTGCTCCAGCCGTCGCAGTCCGACGTCCTGCCGAGCGCGGTCGACACCAGTACGCGGCTCACCCGCAATGTCACGTTGGGCGTCCCGCTGGTGTCCGCGGCCATGGACACGGTCACCGAGGCCAGGATGGCCATCGCGATGGCGCGCCAGGGCGGCATCGGGATCCTGCAACGCAACCTGTCCATCGAGGAGCACGCCCGCCAGGCCGAGACGGTCAAGCGCTCCGAGGCCGGCATGGTCACCGACCCGATCACCTGCCTGCCGACCGCCACCCTGGCCGAGGTCGACGCCCTGTGCGCGCGCTACCGGATCTCCGGGGTCCCGGTCACCGACGCCGAGGGCACGCTCGTCGGCATCATCACCAACCGCGACATGCGTTTCGAGGTCGACCACACCAAGCCGGTCAGCGAGGTGATGACCACCGGCCCGCTGGTCACCGCGCAGGTCGGGGTGTCGGCCGACGCGGCGCTCGGCCTGCTGCGCCGGCACAAGGTCGAGAAGCTGCCGATCATCGACGGCGCCGGCAAGCTGCGCGGGCTGATCACCGTCAAGGACTTCGTCAAGACCGAGCAGTTCCCCAACGCCACCAAGGACCCGGACGGCAGGCTGATCTGCGGCGCGGCGGTCGGCGTCGGCGAGGACGCGCACAAGCGCGCGATGACCCTGGTGGACGCGGGCGTCGACGTGCTCATGGTGGACACCGCCCACGGCCACTCCCGCGCCGTGCTCGAGATGGTCTCCGGCCTGAAGAAGGAGCTCGGCGACGTGGTCGACGTCGTCGGCGGCAACGTCGCCACCCGGGCGGGCGCGCAGGCGATGGTCGAGGCGGGTGCCGACGGGGTGAAGGTCGGGGTCGGCCCGGGGTCCATCTGCACCACCCGGGTGGTGGCCGGGGTCGGCGTGCCGCAGATCACCGCGATCTACCAGGCCGATCTCGCGTGCCGCCCGGCCGGCGTGCCGGTCATCGGCGACGGCGGCATCCAGTACTCCGGGGACATCGCCAAGGCCATCGCGGCCGGCGCGTCCGCGGTCATGCTCGGCAGCCTGCTCGCGGGCACCGCCGAGGCGCCGGGCGACGTGATCCTGGTCAACGGCAAGCAGTTCAAGACCTACCGGGGCATGGGCTCGCTGGCGGCCATGCAGTCACGGGGCGAGGCGCGGTCCTACTCCAAGGACCGCTACTTCCAGGACGACGTGCTCAGCGAGGACAAGCTGGTGCCAGAGGGCGTCGAGGGCCGGATTCCGTTCCGGGGGCCACTGTCGCAGGTGGTGCACCAGCTCGTCGGCGGCCTGCGTTCCGGCATGGGCTACACCGGCTCGGCCACGATCACCGACCTGCAGAACGCGCAGCTGGTCCGGATCACCGCGGCGGGGCTCAAGGAGAGCCACCCGCACGACGTGACCATGACCGTCGAGGCGCCCAACTACACCACGCGCTGACGCGCGTGCCGGAGGTACAGACAGTGCGGGATCTTGTCGAGATCGGCATGGGCCGGACGGCCCGGCGCGCCTTCGGGCTGGCGGACGTGGAGATCGTGCCGTCCCGGCGCACCCGCTCGTCCAAGGACGTGTCGACCGGGTGGCAGATCGACGCCTACCGGTTCGACATCCCGCTGATCACCCACCCGACCGACGCGGTGGTCTCGCCGGCGACCGCGGTGGAGATCGGCGGGCTCGGTGGGCTCGGCGTGCTCAACGCCGAGGGCCTGTGGGCGCGGCACGCGAACGTGGAGGACGCGCTGGCCAGGGTTCAGGCGGCGGTCGACGACACCGACCTGACCGCGCTGACCAGGGTCCTGCAGGAGCTGCACGCGGCGCCGATCCGCACCGAGCTGATCGCCGAGGCGATCAAGAAGGTCACCGCGTCCGGGGTCACCGCGGCCGCGCGGGTCAGCCCGCAGCGCGCCGCCGAGCTCACCCCGGAGCTGCTCGCCGCCGGGGTGGAGATCCTGGTCGTGCAGGGCACGATCGTCTCCGCCGAGCACGTGGCGCGCGGCGGCGAGCCGTTGAACCTCAAGAGTTTCATCGCCGACCTGGACGTGCCGGTGATCGCCGGCGGGGTGCACGACTACCGCACCGCCATGCACCTGATGCGCACCGGCGCGGCGGGGGTGATCGTCGGCTACGGCTCCGGCGAGGTCACCACCACCGAGCACGTGCTCGGCATCGGCGTGCCGATGGCCACCGCGATCGTCGACGCGGCCGCCGCCCGCCGCGACTACCTCGACGAGACCGGCGGCCGCTACGTGCACGTGATCGCCGACGGCGGCGTGCACGTCTCCGGCGACATCGCGAAGTCGATCGCCTGCGGCGCGGACGCGGTGATGCTCGGCGCGCCGCTGGCGTTCGCGAGCGAGGCGCCGGGCAACGGCCTGTACTGGACCGCGGCCGCCGCGCACCCGTCGCTGCCGCGCAGCAAGGTCGCGCCGGTCGCCGCCCAGGACGAGCTGGTCGACCTGCGCACGCTGCTGTTCGGCCCGTCCTCCGACGCCGACGGGCTGATCAACCTGTTCGGCGCGCTGCGCCGGTCCATGGCCAAGACCGGGTACTCCGACGTGAAGGAGTTCCAGAAGGTCGGTCTCACGGTCCGCGCATGAGCACCACCAGCAGGCGGGAAGTTGTCGCTTCTGGGGAGGCCGTCGCGCTGACCGAGGTGCTCGACGGGGACCGGGAGTGGCTGGACGCCAAGGACGACGGCGCCTTCGATGTCGACGATGACGACCGGCCCCGGGAGCACAACGTCGAGGTGCACCGGCTGGCGGTCGTCGACCTGACCGACGGTGAGCTGGTCGGGCAGGTGAACTGGCACGCGGTCGGGCACGGCCGGACCAGGGCGTGCGGCGCGTGGAACATCGGCATGGGCCTGCTGCCGGCCGCCCGCGGTCGCGGTGTCGGCGCGCGGGCGCTGCGGCTGCTCGCCGAGTACCTGTTCACCGTCACCGACCTGGACCGGGTCGAGGCGAGTACCGACGTGACGAACGTGCCGGCGCAACGGGTGCTGACCAGGGGCGGCTTCCGCGCCGAGGGCATCATGCGCGGCGCCCAGCTGCGCGCCGGCCAGCGCCAGGACATGGTCCTGTTCAGCCTGCTGCGCGCCGACGTGACCCCACCGCCCCCACCTGGCGGCCCGCGCGCGGTGCTCACCTCGCGGGACGGGGTGGCCCTCGCGGTGCCGGCGGCCGGCGAACGCGAGGCGTTCTACGCCGACGCCGTCGGCGACTTCGAGGTCGACCGGGACGACCGGCCGCAGGTCATCGGGCCACCGCGCAGCACGCTGCTCAGCGTGCTGGACGCCAGGACCCGCGTGCTGCTCGGCGGGGTCAGCTGGCACGCGGTCGACTACGGCGGCACGCTCGGCTGCTCGGCCTGGAACATCGGCATCGCCCTGCTGCCGGGGGATCGCGGCCGCGGGGTCGGCTCGACGGCCCAGCGGCTGCTCGCCGAGCACCTGTTCGCCACGACCGAGGTCGACCGGGTCGAGGCCAGCACCGACGTGGACAACATCGCCGAGCAGAAGGCGCTGGCCAAGGCCGGGTTCACCAGGGAGGGCGTGCTGCGCGGGGCCCAGCTGCGCGGCGGGCTCCGGCGGGATCTGGTGCATTTCGGGAAGTTACGTACTGACCAGTAGATAACGCGGCCACCGGTGGCTAGCCTCAGTGCGTATGGACTACGACGTGGTGGTTGTCGGCTCCGGCTTCGGCGGCAGCGTCGCGGCGCTGCGGCTGACGGAGAAGGGCTACCGGGTCGCGGTGGTCGAGGCGGGCAGGCGGTTCGCCGACGACGAGTTCGCGAAGACCTCCTGGGACCTGCGCCGGTACCTGTGGGCGCCCGCGCTCGGCTGCTACGGCATCCAGCGCATCCACCTGCTCAAGGACGTGATGATCCTGGCGGGCGCCGGGGTCGGCGGCGGCTCGCTGGTCTACGCGAACACGCTCTACCGGCCGCCGCGGCCCTTCTACGCCGACCGGCAGTGGGCCGACATCACCGACTGGGAAGCCGAGCTGGCGCCGCACTACGACCAGGCGTCCCGGATGCTCGGCGTGGTCACCAACCCGACCACCACCCCGGCCGACGAGGTGATGCGCGCCGTGGCCACCGACCTCGGCGTGGCCGACACCTACCGCCCGACCCCGGTCGGGGTGTACTTCGGCCGGCCGGGCAGCACGGTGCCCGACCCGTACTTCGGCGGCGCGGGCCCGGCGCGCACCGGGTGCACCGAGTGCGGCTCGTGCATGACCGGCTGCCGCGTCGGCGCCAAGAACACCCTGGTGAAGAACTACCTGTACCTGGCGGAGCAGGCGGGCGCGAAGGTCCTGCCGCTGACCACGGTGACCGCCGTGCGACCCCGCGCGGGCGGCGGCTTCGACGTCGACCTGCGGCGCACCGGCCGCCAGGCCCGCGCCCGGATCTCGGCCACCCAGGTGGTGCTCGCCGCCGGCACCTGGGGCACCCAGCGGCTGCTGCACACCATGCGCGACCACGGTGTCCTGCCCCGGCTCTCGCCCCGCCTCGGCGAGCTGACCAGGACGAACTCGGAGGCGATCATCGGCGCCGCGCGGCCGGCGGTCGACCGGGACCGGGACTTCTCCCGCGGCGTGGCGATCACCTCGTCGATCCACCCGGACGAGACCACCCACATCGAGCCGGTGCGCTACGGCCGGGGCAGCAACGCGATGGGGCTGCTGCAGACGATCGCGACCGACGGCGCGGCGGCCACCCCGCGCTGGCTGCAGGTGCTGCGGTTCGCCGTCCGCCACCCGGTGACCACCGCCGGCCTGCTGCGGGTGCACCGGTGGAGCGAGCGGACGGTGATCCTGCTGGTGATGCAGAGCCTGGACAACTCGATCACCACCTACACCCGCCGCGGCCTGTTCGGCCGCCGCCGCTACACCTCCCGCCAGGGCCACGGCGAGCCGAACCCGACGTTCATCCAGGCCGGCTACGACGCCAACCAACTGGCGGCCAAGCACATCGGCGGCACCGCCGGCGGCACCTGGGGCGAGGTGTTCAACATCCCGCTGACCGCGCACTTCCTCGGCGGCTGCGCGATCGGCACGTCGGCACAGGACGGGGTGATCGACCCCTACCACCGGGTGCACCACTACCCGGGGCTGTCGGTGGTGGACGGTTCGGCGATCTCGGCGAACCTCGGCGTGAACCCGTCGCTGACCATCGCCGCGCAGGCCGAGCGGGTGTTCTCGCTGTGGCCGAACAACGGCGAGGCCGACCGGCGGCCCGCGCCCGGCGAGTCCTACCGGCGGGTCGACCCGGTCGCGCCGAACACCCCCGCGGTGCCGACGGGCGCGCCGGCGGCGTTGTCCGTGGCAGGGTGGGTGCGTGGCTAAGGCGTTTGCGTCCAGTGCGGACCTCGAGGCGAAGTCGGAGACGTTCACCGAGCTGGCCGAGGGGGTGTACGCGTTCACCGCGGCCGGCGACCCCAACGTGGCGGCCGTGGAGGGCGAGGACTTCCTGGTCTGCTTCGAGGCCAGGGCCACCCCGGTCGCGGCCCGGCGCTGGCTCGACCGGCTGCGCGAGCGGACCGACAAGCCGGTGCGCTACCTGGTGCTCAGCCACTACCACGCGGTGCGGGTGCTCGGCGCGAGCGCGTTCGAGGCTTCGGAGATCGTCACCCACGAGCGGACCAGGGCGCTGATCGCCGAGCGCGGGCGGGCGGACTGGGAGTCGGAGCTGGCGCGGATGCCCCGGCTGTTCGAGGAGCCCGCGTCCATCCCGGACCTGACCTGGCCGACGCTGACCTTCTCCGAGCGGCTGACGATCCCGCTCGGCGGGGAGCGGGAGCTGGTGTTGCGCCACTGCGGGCGCGGGCACACCGCCGGGGACATCGTGGCGTGGTTGCCGACCGAGCGGATCCTGTTCGCCGGCGACCTGGTCGAGGCGCAGGCCGCGCTCTACACCGGCGACGCGTTCCACCGGGACTGGGCGACGTCCACATTGGACACCGTGGCGGAGTTCCCGGCCAGGACGCTGGTCGGCGGGCGGGGTCCGGTGGTGCACGGCGAGGAGGCGGTGGCGGCGGCGATCGCGCAGAGCCGGCACTTCCTGGACGAGCTGTGCCGCACTGTCGGCGAGGTGCGCGCCCGCGCCGGCACCCTGCACGAGGCGTTCGACGCCGCGCACGCCGCGCTGGCCCCGGAGTTCGGCGGCTGGCCGATCTTCGAGCACTGCCTGCCGTTCAACGTGGCGCGCTACTGGGACGAACTGGACGGCATCGACTGGCCCCGGATCTGGACCCCCGAGCGGGACCAGGAGGTCTGGGCGGAGCTGCAGTCCTGATTCCTGGCAGGCTTGGCGTCATGACAGTGGGGTCGGAGCCGGTGGTGGTGGCCGGTGCGGGGCCGGTCGGCATGGTGGCGGCGTTGCTGCTCGCGCGCTGCGGGGTGCCCAGTGTGCTGCTCGAGGAGCAGCCGGCGCGGGTCGCCGTCGGCAGCCGGTCGATCTGCGTGCAGCGCGACGTGCTGGACATCCTGGAGCGCGCCGGGGTCGGCGCCGCGGTCGCCGAGGCCGGGGTGACCTGGACGCGCGGGCGCACCTACTACCGGGACCACCAGGTACTGGAGATCACCTTCCCCGAAGTCGGCGACAGCGCGTTCCCGCCGTTCGTGAACACCCCACAGTCCATTGTGGAGCTTCTGCTGGACGACCGGATCGCGGCCGAGCCGCTGGTCGAGGTTCGGCGGGGGCAGCGGGTGGTCGGCGTCGAGCAGGACGACGACGGCGTCACCGTGACCACGTCGGACTCGACGGTGCGCGGCACGCACCTGGTGGCCGCCGACGGGCAGCGTTCCGCGGTGCGCGAGTCGTTGGGGCTGCCGTTCCCCGGCGAGTCCTACTCGGACAAGTTCCTGATCGCCGACATCCGCGCGGACCTCGGGTTCACCGTGCCCGAGCGCCGGTTCTTCTTCGACCCGGAGTGGAATCCCGGCCGCCAGGTGCTGCTGCACCCCCAACCAGACGGCGTGTGGCGGATCGACTGGCAGGTGCCGGCGGACTTCGACCTGGCCCGCGAGCAGGCGGGCGGCGGGCTCGACGAGCGGATCAGGGCCGTGGTCGGCGACGCCGCCTACGAGATCATCTGGCTGTCGGTCTACCGGTTCCACCAGCGGCGGGCGCCCAGGATGGCGGTCGGGCGGGTGCTGCTGGCCGGCGACGCGGCGCACGTGATGAGCCCCTTCGGCGCGCGCGGGCTCAACTCCGGCATCTGCGACGCCGACAACGCGGCGTGGAAGATCGCGCTCGACCGGTCGGGGCAGGGCGGCCCGGAACTGCTGGCCTCCTACGACGCCGAGCGCGGCGCGGCGGCCGAGGAGAACCTGCGGGTCACCGGCGAGACCATGCGCTTCCTCGTGCCGAACACCGAGGCCGACCTGGCCCGCCGGGTGGACGTGCTGACCCGCGCGGTCACCGACGAGACCGCGCGGGCCGAGATCGACTCCGGCCGGCTCGCCGAGCCCCACCGCTACGCCGACTCCCCGCTCACCACCACCCGTCGCTACCCGCTGCCCAACACGCCCGCCCCCGGCACGCTGTGTCCGGACGCGCGGCTGGACTGGTGGGGCATGCGGCTGCGGGAGCTGATCGGGCCCCGGTTCGCGGTGCTCACCAACTGGTGCCCGTGGCGGCCGGCCGACAAGTGGGAGAAGGCGCTCACCGGCCAGCCGGTGCCCCTCGACGAGTTCCCCGACGACGTGCTGGTCACCGCGTTGGGGCTGCGGCCGCGCTCGCTCGCGATCGTCCGCCCGGACGGGCACCTCGCGGCCGTGCTCACCGAGCCAAGATCACCGGCGACGATCGCGCCGCTGGTCACCGAGGCCCTGCGCCGGGCGACGGGCTGGGCGCCCGGCGCGACAACCTGATCACGGCCGGGACGTCTCCCTAGGTGTGCTCAGTCGCAGAACGTTCCTCGGCGCCGCCGCCGCACTGACCGCCGGCGCGGCCACCGCCTGCACCGGCACCGCCGGCACGCCGAGACCGACCGCGACTCCCCGGCCGACCACGCCGCCACCCACCACCTCGACCGCCCCGGCCCCACCGGACTGGCCGGCGCTGCGCGGTCGCCTGGCCGGCCGGCTCCAGCTGCCGGGCGATCCCGGCTACGCCGCGGCCCGCCGGGTGTACAACCCGATGTTCGACGGCCGCCGCCCGGCAGCGGTCGCCGGCTGCGCCCGGCCGGCGGACGTGCAGGCCTGCGTCGAGGTCGCCGCGAACGCCCGGCTGCCGATCGCCGCCCGCTCCGGCGGGCACAGCTACGCCGGCTACAGCAACGCCGACGGCGCGCTCGTGGTCGACCTCAACCCGATGTCGGGGGTCGAGGTCCGGCCGGACGGCACGGCGGTGATCGGCGCGGGCACCCGGCTGATCGACGTCTACACCGGGTTGGCCGCCGAGGGCCGGTGCCTGCCGGCCGGGTCCTGCCCGACCGTCGGCGTCGCCGGGCTGACCCTCGGCGGCGGCATCGGCGTGCTCAGCCGCAAGTTCGGCCTGACCTGCGACCGGCTGGTGTCCGCGCAGATCGTCACCTCGGACGGCGAGCTGCGCACGGTGTCCGCGAGCGCGGAGCCGGACCTGTTCTGGGCGCTGCGCGGCGGGGGCGGCGGCAACTTCGGCATCGTCACCTCGTTCACCTTCGCCACCGAGCCAGCGCCGGAGCTGACGGTGTTCTCGCTGCGCTTCACCGCCGGCGCGGTCGACGTGCTCGGCGCGTGGCAGGACTGGATCGCGGACCTGCCCGACGAGCTGTGGTCCAACTGCGTGCTCTCCGCCGGGTCCTCGCCCGGCGTCCGGGTCGGCGGCTGCTTCGTCGGCGACGAGGCGGGCTGCCGTCGGCAGCTCGACCGGCTCGGGCTGCCGACGACCACCCGTTCGGTCACCACCAAGGGCTACCTCGACGCGATGCGGTACTTCGCCGGGTGCTCGACGAAGGAGCCGGCCCAGTGCCATCCAGAGGCCGAGGGCGGGCAGCTGGGCCGGGAGTCGTTCGTCGCCTCGTCGCGGATCCTCGCCGGCCCGGCGGACCCGGCCAAGGTCGTCCCGCTGCTCACCGAGGTGTCCGGGCTTGACCTGCTGTTCGACTCCCTCGGCGGCGCGGTGTCCGCGCTGGCGCCGGACGAGACCGCGTTCCCGCACCGGAGCGCGCTGGCCAGTGCGCAGATCTACGCCAACACCGCCGAGGGCCCGGCGCTGGCCACCGAGCGGGTCGCCGCGGTCCGCGACGGCCTCGGCGCGCTGACCGGCGCGCACGCCTACGTCAACTACATCGACCCCGGCCTGCCGAACTGGGCCAGCGCCTACTACGGCGCCAACCTCCCCCGCCTGCGACAGGTGGCCGGCACCTACGACCCGGAAGCCCTGTTCGCCTTCCCCCAGTCCGTCGGCCCGGCCTGAGCAACCGCAGCGAAGGGACCCTTCGCTGCGGTCCGGGAGCTACAGCTCGAGGCCGGTGAGGACCATGATGCGTTCCTCGGTGAGGTCGTTCATGGCGCTGCGCACACCCTCGCGGCCAACGCCGGAGCCCTTCACCCCGCCGTAGGGCATCTGGTCGGCGCGGAAGGACGGCACGTCGCCGACGATCACGCCGCCGACGTCCAGCTCCGCCCGCGCCCGGAACGCCACCTGCACGTCGCGGGTGAACACCCCGGTCTGCAACCCGTAGTAGGAGTCGTTGACCTGCGCGAACGCGTCGTCCAGGCCGTCGGTGACGGAAACCGCGAGCAGCGGCCCGAACACCTCCTCCGACCAGGCCTTCGCCTCGCGCGGGACCTCGGCGAGTACGGTCGGCTCCAGGCTCGCGCCGTCGCGCTTCCCGCCGGCCAGCAGCTTCGCGCCGCCGGAGACGGCCTCCTCGACCCAGGACTGGACCCGCTGCGCGGCGGCCTCGTCGACCATCGGGCCGACCTCGACATCCGGGTCGTGCGGGTCGCCGGTGCGCAGCCGGGACACCGCGTCCAGCAGCATCGGCACGAACTTGTCGGCGACCTTCCGGTCGACCAGCACCCGCTGCACCGCGATGCACGACTGCCCGGCCTGGTAGTTGCCGAAAGTCGCGATCCGCTGCGCGGCGAAGTCCAGGTCCGGCCAGTCGGCGCAGACCACGGCCGCGCCGTTGCCGCCGAGCTCCAGCACGACCTGCTTGCGCGGCGCGGCGTCCATCAGCGACCAGCCGACCGGGCCGGAGCCGGTGAACGACACCACCGGCAGCCGGGGGTCCTTGACCAGCGCCATGGTCTCCTCGTTGCCCAGCGTCAGCACCGAGAACGCGCCGTCGGGCAGCTCGGTCTCGGCGAGCAGCTCACCGAGCAGCAGCGCGGACAGCGGGGTCCTCGGCGCCGGCTTCACGATGATCGGCGCGCCGACCGCGAGCGCCGGCGCGATCTTGTGCGCGACCAGGTTCAGCGGGAAGTTGAACGGCGCGATGCCCAGCACCGGCCCGCGCGGCACCCGGCGGATCACCGCGAGCCTGCCCTCCGCGGTGGGATCGGTGTCCAACCGCTGCAGCTCACCGGAGAACCGGCGGGCCTCCTCCGCCGCCAGCCGGAAGGTCGACACGGCCCGGTTGACCTCGACGTTGGCCCACTTGAGCGGCTTGCCGTTCTCGGCGGTGATCATCTCGGCGACCTCGTCGGACCGCGCCCGCAGCTCGCGGGACACGTGCTCCAGCGCGGCGGCGCGGATGTGGGCCGGCGTGGTGCGGAACTCCTTGGCCACCGTCACCGCGGCGTTGATCGCGCGCTCGACCTGTGCCGGGGAGGGCACGCACACCGTGGCGATCTCGTCGCCGTCATACGGGTGGTGCACGGCGAGCGTCCGGTCGCTCTGCTCGGCATGACCGGCGATCCACGCTGGCCGGGGGGTCGGCAGGTGCGGCTCTGTCGCGTTCATGCCCCCACCGTAGTTCCTTCGACCGCGTGACATGCTTCGGCGGTGACGCATAATCTCCACCGCCCGGTCATCGTCGTCGACTACGGAGCGCAGTACGCCCAGCTCATCGCCAGGCGGGTCCGCGAGGTCCAGGTCTACTCCGAGGTCGTGCCGCACACCGAGGACGTCGCGTCGCTGCTGGCGCGGAACCCGGCGGCGATCGTGCTCTCCGGCGGCCCGTCGAGCGTCTACGCCGACGGCGCGCCCGAGGTCGACCCGGCCCTGTTCGACGCCGGGGTGCCGGTGTTCGGCATCTGCTACGGCTTCCAGGCGATGGCCAAGGCGCTCGGCGGCACGGTCGAGCACACCGGCGCCCGCGAGTTCGGCCGCACCGAGCTGGCCGCCGACGGCGGCACGCTGCACGCCGACCTGCCGCACCGCCACCCGGTGTGGATGAGCCACGGCGACAGCGTCACCAAGGCGCCCGACGGCTTCACCGTCACCGCCAGCTCCGAGGGCGCCCCGGTGGCCGCGTTCGAGGACCGTTCGCGGCGCTTCGCCGGCGTGCAGTACCACCCGGAGGTCGCGCACTCCCCGCACGGCCAGGAGGTGCTGCGCCGGTTCCTGCACGACATCGCGGGCCTGCGGCCGTCGTGGACGATCGCGTCGATCGTGGACGAGCAGGTCGCCAGGATCGCCGCGCAGGTCGGCGACGGGCGGGCGATCTGCGGGCTGTCCGGCGGAGTCGACTCCGCGGTGGCCGCCGCGCTGGTCCAGCGCGCCATCGGCGACCGGCTGACCTGCGTGTTCGTCGACCACGGGCTGCTGAGGGCCGGCGAGCGCGGGCAGGTCGAGCGCGACTTCGTGGCCGCGACCGGGGTCAAGCTGGTGACCGTGGACGCCGCCGACCGGTTCCTCGGCGCGCTCGCCGGGGTCACCGACCCCGAGCAGAAACGCAAGATCATCGGCCGGGAGTTCATCCGGGTGTTCGAGCAGGCCGAGCGCGAGCTCACCGCCGAGGGCGACTACCGGTTCCTGGTGCAGGGCACGCTCTACCCGGACGTGGTCGAGTCCGGCGGCGGCACCGGCGCGGCGAACATCAAGAGCCACCACAACGTCGGCGGCCTGCCGGACGACCTGGCCTTCGAGCTGGTCGAGCCGCTGCGTGAGCTGTTCAAGGACGAGGTCCGCCGGGTCGGCCTCGAGCTCGGCCTGCCGGAGACGATCGTGCACCGCCAGCCCTTCCCCGGCCCCGGCCTCGGCATCCGGATCATCGGCGAGGTCACCGCCGCGCGCCTGGAGCTGCTGCGCGCGGCCGACGCGATCGCCCGCGAGGAGCTGACCGCCGCCGGTCTGGACCGCGACATCTGGCAGTGCCCGGTGGTGCTGCTGGCCGACGTGCACAGCGTCGGCGTGCAGGGCGACTTCCGCACCTACGGCCATCCGGTGGTGCTGCGCCCGGTGTCCAGCGAGGACGCCATGACCGCGGACTGGACCCGGCTGCCCTACGACGTGCTCGAGCGGATCTCCACCAGGATCACCAACGAGGTCCCGGACGTGAACCGGGTCGTGCTGGACGTGACGTCGAAGCCGCCGGGCACCATCGAGTGGGAATGAGCCTGGAATGAGGCAGCGGGTGGCCTCCGGGATCGGAGACCACCCGCGGTGGTGGGAGTTCGGAGTGCCTCAGCGCTTTCGGCGCCCGCCGCGCACGGACGAGACGAGCAGTCCGAGGCCGACCAGCCCGGCGCCGCCGGCCAGCAGCCACCTCGGGTCGGTGGTCGGCACCCAGATCTGGCCGTCGGTGAGCACGTAGGCCGCCGCGAACATCGTCGCCAGGCCGACCAGCAGGGTGAACAGGTCCGGCCAGCGACTGGGGCTCTCGGTCCGCTCCGACTCGGTTCGCTCAGCCACGGCTGACCTCCAGGCTTCCGGTGCCGACATCGACGTTCAGGTGGATACGCAGGCCGCCCTTGCCATCCTCGCCGAAGTCGACGATCTCCGGCAGGCGCTCGGCGTTGATGTCGTCGCGCCGCTCACCGAGGCATTCGGTCGAGCCGAGGGCGGTGTGGCAGTTCAGCCACACGTCGGCGTTCTCGGGCAGCACCACGCTGACGTCCCCGAGTCCGAGGTCGATCTCGGTGTCGACCTCGCCGGTGGCCGGCAGGCCGGTCAGGTCGAGGTCGACCGAGCCGACCGACCGCCGGTACTCCGGCTGCACCTGGTTGATCGTGGTCGGGCTGGCCTTGACCTCGCCGACGCCGTTCCAGCCCTGCGGGGAGATGGTGGTCAGCCCGATGCCGATCACCGACAGCGGCACGGCAAGGCCGATCAGTCCGCGACCGCCGCGGACGAACGAGCCGGCCACCATGCCCAGGCCCAGGATGGCCATCGCCACGCCGACGATGTGCTGGGCGTTGAGCCAGCTGTTGTCGGCGATCGACATGCCGGCGACGGCGATCAGCGCGAGACCGACGGTCACCAGGCCGATGCGCGACTTGCGGTGCCGCTCCGGTGGCGGCTCCGGCTCCTGTTGGTCGAGTTCGGGGTTCGGGTCCGGCAGGTCCCACGCGAACGGCGCGGCGCCGAGCGGGTCCCACGCCGGCGGCGTGGTGCGCACCTCGGGCTCCGGCGCCGGCTCGGCGGCCGGCGGCTCGCTCTCGGCGGGCAGCGGCATCGTCGCACCCGTCGGGGCCGAGGCCGGCGTCGCAAGGGGTGTGGTCGTCGGCTGGGTCACCGTCGCCGACCACGGGGCGGCCGGCGGGGTCGGCGGCATCGGGGGCACGGGCGGCATGGGGGGCGTCGGCAGGTCCGGCTGGGCCGGCGCCGCGGCCTGCTCCCGGTTGAGCTGGCCCCGGTTGTTGTGCAGCAGGTAGAGCGCCCCGCCGGCGATCAGCAGGCTGAGGTAGCCAGGGGCGAACCCGTTGAAGAACCAGCTGAACGTCGGGATGAACGCCAGGCACAGCAGCACCGTGAACATCGCCGAGGTCGAGGACCGGCCGCGACCGATCAGCGACTCGAACGGCGACACCTCGTCGTCCTGCTCCGGCAGGAACAGCCAGCCGAGCAGGTACAGCACGAGGCCGGCACCGCCGTAGACGGCGGCCACGACCAGGCCGATGCGGACCAGCGTCGGGTCGATGCGGTAACGGTTGGCGATCCCGGCGGCCACGCCGGCGATCTTTCGGCCACGCCGCGGCCGTCTCGGCCGCGTCGCCCAGAAGTCCTGTGCCAAGTCCTCGACGCCGGCCAGGCCGGCGCGGTTCGATCCCGTTGTCCCACTCACGGTATCGAGCATCCCCGCTGGTCGGGCCCGGCACATCCGGGACGACCCCTGAGTTTGACCCGGAGACGGGCGCGGTGCCGTGTTCCGGGTATTTCCCCGATGAACCGGCATCCTGGACGTGTGACCATGATGGGGTGGTCGTACAGCAGGTGGTGGTGAGCACGGACATCGAGCGCACGCCGGCGAAGGCGCCGGAACTGGTCGACGGCGTGGTGAAGATGCGCCGTCGGCGGTCCGGTCGCGCGGTCGCCGGGGTCGCCGGGGGTCTCGCCGACCACCTGGACATGAAGGTGCTGTGGGTGCGGCTGGCGTTCGCGCTGCTGGCCGCGCTCGGCGGGGCCGGAGTGCTCGCCTACGGCCTGCTGTGGATGTTCATCCCGCAGAACAAGCGGGAGGAGCGGGTCAAGGAGGTCACCCGCAAGGAGCGCCAGCAGGCCCGAGGGCTGCTCGCGCTCGGCTTCGGCCTGGCCCTTGGCCTTGGCACGCTGTCGGGCACGCTCAACGGCTGGGTCGCCGGCGGCGTCGGCGTCACGCTGGTCGGTATCGCGCTGGTCTGGCGGGAGGCCGACGAGTCGACCAGGCGGCGGGCGCGGTTCGGGATGTCCTCGCTGGTGCTCGGCGACGGCGGGCGCAGCGCGCTGGTGCGGGTGCTGTCCGGGGCCGCGCTGGTGATCACCGGGATCACGCTGTTCCTGGTGCGCAACGTCAACATCGACCAGATGCAGTTCGCGCTGCTCTCGGTGCTGGCCGCGCTGATCGGGGTGGCCGTGCTGACCGTGCCGTTCTGGCTGCGGCTGGTGCGCGACCTCGGCGAGGAGCGCCGGGAGCGCATCCGCTCCGAGGAGCGCGCGGAGATCGCCGCCCACCTGCACGACTCGGTGCTGCAGACGCTGGCGCTGATCCAGAAGCAGTCCGAGGCCCCGCGCGAGGTGCTGCGGCTGGCCAGGGGCCAGGAGCGGCAGCTGCGCGGCTGGCTGTACGGGCCGTCCGGCTACGGCGGGGGCGACTCGTCGGACGTGATGAAGTTCGCCGAGGCCGTCGCGCAGGCCTGCGGTGAGGTGGAGGACACGTTCGCGATCCAGGTGCAGCAGGTCGTGGTCGGCGACTGCGAGCTCGACGAGCGGCTGACCGGCCTGGTGTTCGCCGCGCGGGAGGCGGTGGTGAACGCGGCCAAGCACGCCGGGGTCTCGGAGGTCAGCGTGTACGCCGAGGTCGAGCCGGAGCAGGTGACGATCTTCGTGCGGGACCGGGGCAAGGGCTTCGACCCGAAGACGGTGCCCACCGACCGCCATGGCCTCGCCGCCTCGATCCGGGGCAGGATGGAGCGCAACGGCGGCGAGCTGCGGCTGCGCACGGCCCCCGGCGAGGGCACCGAGGTCCAGTTGCACATGCCGCGCGCTACCGTGGGTGCCAAGTCGGCCTAGACGAGCCGAGCTGAGGAGAGATGTCGTGACCAGCGAGCAGCGTTCGGTGCGGGTTTTCCTGGTGGACGACCACGGCCTGTTCCGGGCCGGGGTCCGTGCCGAGCTGGACTCGATCACCGACGACGTCGAGGTGGTCGGCGAGGCCGGCACGGTCGGCGAGGCGGTGGTCGGCATCGGGCACCACAAGCCCGACGTGGTGCTGCTGGACGTGCACATGCCCGATGGTGGCGGGGCCGAGGTGCTGCGCCGGGCCCGGCCGGACAACCCGGAGACGGTGTTCCTCGCGCTGTCGGTCTCCGACGCCGCCGAGGACGTGATAGCGGTGATCCGGGCGGGTGCCAGGGGCTATGTCACCAAGACGATCTCCAGCCACGAGCTGGTCCGGGCGGTGGTCCGGGTGTCCGAGGGCGACGCGGTGTTCTCCCCGCGACTGGCCGGGTTCGTGCTGGACGCGTTCGCCGACCGGCCGGGCGCGGCGCCGATCTCCGACCCGGAGCTCGACCTGCTCACGCCGAGGGAGCGCGATGTGCTCCGGCTGCTGGCCAGGGGATATGCCTACAAGGAGATCGCCGCGGAGCTGTTCATCTCGGTGAAGACCGTGGAGACCCACGTGTCCAGCGTGCTGCGCAAGACCCAGTTGTCCAACCGGTACGAGCTGTCCCGTTGGGCGTCGGACCGGCGGCTGGTCTGAGCGTCAGCCGCGGCCGGTGCGGACGAAGTTGTTGATCAACAACTCGCCGTCCCGCTCGATGAGCGCGAACGAGTACGCCTCGGTCGACGAGCCGCCTCGTCTGCGCTGGTAGACCAGGGTGGCAGACACCCGGTCGCCGTTCGCGAAGGTCTCCCCGACGGAGACCGATTCGATGGTTTTCCAGAAAGCCTGATAACCGCGCAGGCCGCCGGGCGACTTGTCCTGTGCCTTGGAGGTCATCCTCGCCCAGGCGGCCTCGGTATCGTCCGGTAACAGGGCGTAGTAGTCCCGGACGGCCTGGATGTAGTCGTCGCCGGTCGGCTCCTGGCTTTCCTCGGTCGTCGGCTCCGGCTCGGACTCCTCGGAAGTCTCCTCGGCCGGCGGCTTCTCGTCGGCCGTGCCCTGCTCGGGCTGCTCACTGATCGTCGGCTGCTCGTTGCCGGCGGCCTTGCCGTCGTTGGTGAACAGGCTCGCCACCAGGATGCCGACGAGCGCGGCGGCCACGATCGCCAGCAGGGTCAGCACGATCGAGCGGATCCTGCGCTGGTCGGTCGGCGGTCGGCGGGGCGCGCGCATCGGGCCGGACGGCACCTGCTCGCGGTACACGACCGGGCCGGGGCCGCTCGGCGCCGGCTCGGCGAACGGGTTCGCGTCCAGCCGGGTGCCGCTGCTTGGCGGCGGCGGCCACTGTGCTCCTGGCTGTGCTCGCGGCGGGGTCGGCGGCCCGAGCGGGACCGGCGGCGGCATCCGGTTGCCGGCGATGCGATCGGTCTGCGTGGCGACCGTGGTGGCGCCGGCGGAGTTCGGCGGGTTGGGCATCGGGCGGCCCTCGGCGACCGCGGTGAGCCCGTCGCGCGCGGTGATCAGCGACGGCCGTTCCACCGGGTCCACCCGCAGTAACTGCATCAGCAGGGCGGTCAGCGCGCCGGCCTGCCTCGGCGGGGTGATCTTGCCGGCGGCGACCGCGTAGAGCAACGCGAGGGTGTTCTCGCTTAATCCGAAGGGCGAATGCCCCTCCACGGCCGTGTACAGCGTGGAACCGAGGCTGAACACGTCGGCGGCCGGCGTCGGGTTCTCGCCCTTGGCCACCTCCGGCGCGAGGTAGGCCGGCGTGCCGGCGAGCATCCCGGTCGCGGTGACCGTCACGTCGCCGGTGGCCCTGGAGATGCCGAAGTCGGTGATCTTGACCGTGCCGTCGTCGGCGATGAGGATGTTGGCTGGCTTGATGTCCCGGTGCACGATGCCGGCCGCGTGCGCCGCGACCAGCGCGGAGGCGATCTGCGCGCCGATCGCCGCGGCCTCGGCCGGGGGCAGCGTGCCCCGCTCGGAGAGCACCGTGGCCAGGCTCTTGGACGCCAGGTACTCCATGATCAGCCACGGGTCGTCGTCGTGTTCGGCGACGTCGTAGACGGTGATCGCGTTGGGGTGCGCCAGCCGCGCGGCGATGCGACCCTCACGCATGCATCTTCGCCGCGACTCCTCGGCCTGCGCCTCGGACAGCCCCGGCTGCAACAGCATCTGCTTTACCGCGACCGTCCGGTGCAGGCGTTCGTCGTGTGCCTGCCACACGATGCCCATCGCCCCGGACCCCAGCCGCTGACCCAACCGATAGCGCCCGGCGACCAGGCTTCCCTCACCGGTCACCGACAAACTCCCAGCACGTACCAGATCTCCACGGTCAGCCATCCCCCCCGATCGGCGGGTCGTCCGGCTCTTCGGACGTGGTCGTCGTGGTGGTCGTCGGCGGCGGGGTCGTCGTCGTGGTGGTCGTCGTGGTCGTCGTGGTGGTGGTCGTGGTCGTCGTGGTGGTCGTGGTCTCCTCCTCCTCGGGAGGCTCCTCCACCACCGGCGGCGGGGTCGTCGTGGTCGTGGTCGTGGTGGTCGTCGGCGCGGCCTCGGAGGTCGTCTCGCTCAGCTGACCGGGGTCGTTGCTCGGCGGGGGATCCTCACGCATCGTCAGCAGCCAGGCGGCGGTCGCGACCAACGCGACCAGCAGTACCCCGGCGAACACCAGCGGCATCCGGGAGCGGCTCGACGGCGGCGGCGCGGTCGGTCGCGGACGGGGCACCGAGCGGGTCCGCTCGCCCATGCCGACCAGTTGGGTCGTCTCGTCGCGGCCGTAGTCGTCATAGTCGCCGTAGCCGCTGTTCGGCATGACCATTCTGGTCGCCGAGTCGGTCGCGGGTGAGGTCCTCGGCAGCGACGGCGCCTCGCCGGCGGCCACCGCCGAGAGCATGTCCCTGGTGCGCGCGGTGGAGGGCCGCTGCTCCGGCTCGGCGGCGAGCAGCCAGTTCAGCACCCCGGTCAGCGGCCCGGACCGCTGCGGCGGGTTGATCCGGCCGGCGGCCACCGCGTGCAGCAGCTGCAGCGTGTTGTCGGTCAGGCCGAACGGCGGCTCGCCCTCGATCGCGGCGTAGAGCGTCGAGCCGAGGGAGAAAACGTCCGACGCCGGGGACGGCTCCTGACCGACCGCCGACTCGGGCGCGAGGTAGGCGGGCGTGCCGGCGATCATGCCGGTCTTGGTGACCGTCACGTCGTCGGTGGCCCGGGAGATGCCGAAGTCGGTGATCTTCACCGTGCCGTCGTCGGCGATCAGGATGTTGCCCGGCTTGACGTCCCGGTGCACGATGCCGGCCAGGTGCGCGGCGGCCAGCGCGGCGGCCGACTGCGCGCCGATCCAGGCCACCTCACGCGGCGAGAGCGGTCCGCGCTCGGCCATCACCATGGCCAGGCTCTTGGACGGCAGGTACTCCATCACCAGGCACGGCACGCCGTCCTCGTCCACCACGTCGAAGACCGCGATGGCGTTGGGGTGCTGGAGCTTGGCGGCGATCCGGCCCTCGCGCATACATCTCGCGACGGCCTCCTGCGCCTCGTCAGGTGGTAGACCTGGTTGCAGCAGAAGTCTCTTGACCGCGACCGTTCGGTTCAACCGCTCGTCGTGCGCCTGCCACACAACGCCCATCGCACCCGTTCCGATGCGGTGGACGAGGCGGTAGCGCCCGGCTACCAGGCGACCCTCATCGGTCATCGCGACGAGCCCTCCCTGCCTGCAGGCGTTCGGTGGTCATGCCGACTCCGAGAGTGTGGGAATACCTGGACCGCAGGGCACAGACAACCTCCCGGGCTGGCGCGGGCGGAATGATCGCCAGTCCAGACAGCAGGGCCCACGTACGCCGACTCCGCACCAGGCTAGGCGTTCACTCTGTGCACACGAATGCGGACCACACCGTGCACGGTGTCCACAAACGTTACTCGATCAGTTGCGCTGGGCCGACAGTAGTTGAGCGCCGGTGATCCGGTGCGGCGAGTCGGCCACGGTGAGCAACTGTTCGACCCGCATCGCGCCGCCGTCGGCCAGCCCGAGGCGGACCACCGCGACGATGCCCTCCGGGTGCTCGCGCACCTCGAGGACGTCGATGGCGCGGACGGTCGACCAGGAGTCGAGGAACTCACCGAGGGTGCTGCTCAGCAGGTCCGGCGCGAGCAGGTCGAACGCGCTGTCCGGATCGCTCGGGAGCAGGTCGTAGAACGACTCGACAAGCGCGACGTCCGACATCGAGGCGGTGGGCGGCGGCGGGTCCGGCTCGGCCGGGCTGGCGACGGCCGCCCGGTCCGAAGCGGTGGACGGCCGTACGGTCGGCGCGGCGGCCTGGGTGCTGCTCGACCCGGTGGGGGTCGGGGACGGCGCCGGCGCGTCGAGCTTCGGCGGCACCGGCGCCCCGGCCGGCGGGAGGGTGCGTTCGAGCTGGTCGGGCAGCAGCGCCTGGTCGCCGGTGATGCGCAGCGCCGGCCGGTTGGCCACCGACCTGCCGGCGCGGTCGTGGCTGATCATGGTGGCCGTGGCGACCGCGACGCAGAGCACCACCGTGGCCGCGGCGAGGCTGGTCAGCTTGGCGAGCTGGGCGCCTCGGGAGGGTCCCGCGCGGTGCGAGGTCGTCGGCTCGAACTGGTCGATGACCTGCGTGTCCAGGTCGTCGAGGGTGATGGTCGATGTCGTGCTGGCTGGCGCGGGTTGGCCGGTGCGGGGCACCTGTCTGTTGATCAGTTCGGTGACGTGAACCGACCCGGCGCGGACATGCCGCCGCCCGGTCGTCAGACGATTCACTTTGTGACGGCCTCCGTGCGTAGCGTCAGGACCGCACCACTGGTACTCCCGTGGGGCGGGTGGACGCTAGCGAATTGAAGTGGATCACCCGATCGGGGTGATCACTGACCGGATATGTCACCCGATCGGACTATCAGCTGGGGACGATTTCGTCGCTGATCCGGGGATCGCTGCCCCAGGTGAAGGTCAACTGGCGTTCTTCCAGCACAGTCCGGCCGTCCGCGTAGTGCACGCGCACCGTGTTCGTGGTGGTGGCGTGGTTGCGGTCGATGACGATCTCCAGGACCTCGATCCTGGCGATGCCCCGGTAACGCTCCGCGATGCCCTCCAGGCCGGCTTCCGCCAGGTCACCGGTGCACAGCGCGTACGCCGCCGCGGGGTCGATGACGACCAGCGCGTAGTACCGCTCGGTGCGGTCGCCCATCGCCTTCGGCGCGGTCGGCGTGACCGGCTGCGGACCGACCGTGGTCCGCAGCGGCGGGCCACCGGCCGACTCGTTCAGCAGCCCGGGGGCGTTCACCGCCGCCGCCGGCCGGCCGACGCCCCCGGCCGGCGCCGAGCCGGCCGGGCCGTCGGGGAGCGGGTCGGCCGGCGAGCCGGCC
>NZ_BAAGXS010000108.1:0-30926 GCF_054779715.1 Actinophytocola sediminis
CTCGGCCAGCGGCCGGCGCGCCGGCGGGCGGCGCAGCACACCGAGCACCTTGCGGCGGCCCTGCTGGCCGGCGCGCAGGGCGACGTCCACGGCGTAGGCGACCGCGCGCCCGGCCCCGGACAGGGCTCTGGCCAGGGTGAACCGGTCGCCGATGCCGAGCAGCGCGCCGATCTCGTCGCCGTCCTGGGGCATCAGCACGTCGCGGGGGCGGCCGGCGATCCGGCGCAGCTCGGTGCGGGTGTCGAGCAGCAGCCTGCGGGCCTTGGCGACCTCGCCCGCCGGCCGGTCGATGAGCTGGGCCAGCGCCAGCGCGTCGAGGATGGCCAGGTCGCGCAGGCCGCCTCGGCCGTGTTTGAGGTCGGGCTCGACCCAGTGGGCGACCTCGCCGGTGCGCCGCCACCGATCCCGGGCGGAGTCGATCAGCTCGTCGAAGCGTTTGCGCACGCCCGCCCGCCACGAGTCCCGTGCCTGGTCGGCGAGTTCCCGGCTGAGCCGGGGGTCACCGGCCAGGTGCCGGGCGTCGAGCAGGCCGAGCGCGGTCCGCAGGTCCTTGCCGGCGACCTCGATGGCCTCGCCGACGGTGCGGACCGAGTGGTCAAGGCCGATGCCGGAGTTCCACAGCGGGTACCAGAGCCGCTCGGCGATCGGCTCGACGTCCCGGCCGCCGCTGTGTACCAGCACCAGGTCGAGGTCGGAGTAGGGCGCCAGCTCACGCCGGCCGAGCCCGCCGACCGCGACCAGTGCCACGCCCTCGCTGTCCGAGCGGATCCCGGCGTGCGCGGCGTGCACCGTCAGCCAGAACTCGTGCAGGTCGGCCAGTGCCTCGCGCAGCGCGTCCGGGGCGAGCCGGCCGACCTGGTTGGGCCCGCGACCGCCGAGAAGGCGATCGCGGGCCTGTACCAGATCCGTCGCAGTGGACCCGAGCGTCATCAGAGCGCGTCGGTGCCGCGCTCCCCGGTGCGCACCCTGACCACGGTGTCCACCGGCGTGACCCAGACCTTGCCGTCACCGATCTTGCCCGTGCGGGCGGCCTCGACCACGGCCTCGACCACCTTGTCTCCCAACGCGTCGTCGACCAGGACCTCGATCCGCACCTTGGGCACGAAGTCCACCGAGTACTCCGCTCCCCGGTAGACCTCGGTGTGCCCCTTCTGCCGGCCGTAGCCCTGGACCTCACTGACCGTCATCCCGAGCACGCCGACCTGTTCCAGCGCCGACTTCACGTCGTCGAGCGTGAACGGCTTGATGATCGCCGTGACCAGCTTCATGGCGTGACGCCTTCCTTACTCGCGTTGGCGGGGACCTTGCCGGCGAGGGTGTCCGCTGCCCTGCCGATCGCCGATGACCCACTGCGCACGCCGGACAGCTCGTAGGCGGTCTCCGCGTGTTCGGCCTCGTCGATGCCGTTGACCTCGGCCTCGTCCGGGACCCGCAGACCCATGGTGAACTTGATCAGGTACCCGATGATGAACGTGAGGACCAGCGAGTAGGCCATCACCGCGACCGCGCCGACGACCTGCTTGCCAAGCTGGTCCACCCCGCCACCGTAGAACAGACCGTCGACGCTGTCCGGGTTCGCGTTGACCGTGCCGAACAAGCCGATCAGCAGGGTGCCGATCAGACCGCCGACCAGGTGCACGCCGACCACGTCGAGCGAGTCGTCGTAGCCGAACCGGTACTTGAGGCCGACCGCCAGCGCACACACCGCGCCGGCGATGGCGCCGATCGACAGCGCGCCCCAGGTGTCGACGAACGCACACGCCGGGGTGATCGCGACCAGTCCGGCGACCACGCCGGAGGCGGCCCCGAGGCTGGTGGCCCGCCCGTCGCGCAGCCGCTCGACCAGCAGCCAGCCGAGGATCGCGGCCGAGGTGGCGGCCAGGGTGTTGACGAACGCGACCCCGGCCAGGCCGTTGGCGGCCAGCGCGGAACCCGCGTTGAAGCCGAACCAGCCGAACCACAGCAGGCCGGCGCCGAGCATGACGAACGGCAGGTTGTGCGGCTTCATCGGCTCCTTGGGCCAGCCGCGCCGCTTGCCGACCACGATCGCCAGGGCGAGTGCCGCGGCACCCGCGTTGATGTGCACCGCCGTGCCGCCGGCGAAGTCCAGCGCGCCGAGGTTGTTGGCGATCCAGCCGCCGACGTGCCCGGACTCCTCGTTGCTGAAGTCGAACACCCAGTGCGCGACCGGGAAGTAGACCAGCGTCACCCACAGGCCGGCGAACAGCAGCCAGGCGCCGAACCGGACGCGGTCGGCGACCGCGCCGGCGATCAGGGCGACCGTGATGATCGCGAACATCGCCTGGAAGACCACGAACGCGAGCGTCGAGCCGTCCTCCGGGGCGCCGAGCAGACCGCTCAGCCCGAGGTGCTGGGACACATCACCGAACAGACCACCGGTGACGTCGTCACCGAAGGCCAGCGAGTAGCCGAAGACCACCCACAGCACACCGACGACGGCCATCGCACCGAAGCACATCATCAGCATGTTGAGCACGCTCTTGGTACGCACCATGCCGCCGTAGAAGAACGCCAGACCCGGCGTCATCAACAGCACCAGGGCGGCACTGGTGAGCACCCAGGCCGTATTCCCTTCCACGCTTCTCCTCCTCTGGTTCTTCCCCCTGATGGCCGTCGACCTTGCGGAGGAGCATCGAGAAGTCACGTTTCGCAGGATCGCGTCGCACGTTTCACCACGGTGAACTGTCGGGTTGTTCGTGTTACGAGCAGGTTTCCGACCCCGGACGACGCCGCGCTCGGTCAGGCCGGCGGCAGCCGGTAGACGGCCAGCGCGCCCGCGTCGACGCGGAAGGTGAACCGGCGGCCGAGCGGGCCGACCTCGCCGTCGGTGGCGATCCGGCGCGGACCGCCGAGCAGCCGGACCTCGACCCCGGCGGCCTCGAAGTGGCGGTAGACATGGCTGGTGCGCAGGGTGCCGGTCAGCGCGGCGAGCGCGAAGCGGACGCGGGAGTAGGGCAGGTCGGCGCGCAGGTAGCGGATGTCGAGCTTGCCGGAGGCCAGGCTCGCGCGGCGGGCGGCGCCGAAGCCCTTCGGCTCGTAGGAGCCGTTGCCGACGAACAACATCCAGACCAGCCGGCGGCGGCCGTTGAGCAGCACCGGCATCGGCTGGGCCCGGCGCAGCGCCCGGCTCATGGCCAGCGCGGCGGCGAACCACTTCGGCCACTTGGCCTCCAGCTTCTCCCGCAACCGCACCATCTCCGGGTAGCCGCCGAGGCTCGCGGTGTTGATGAACTGCAGCCGCGTGGTGTCCCCGCCCCGGTGCTCGACCGACACGGTGGCCACGTCGACCCGGACCGCGGCGCCGACCTGAGCGGCGTCCGCGGTGTCCATCGGGCCGTCGACACCGAGGTCGCGGGCGAAGTGGTCCAGCGTGCCGGCGGGCACCACCACCAGCGGCAGCCGGTACCGGACGGCGAAGCCGGCCACCGTGGTGACCGTGCCGTCGCCGCCGGCGGCGCCGACCGCGCACACGTCACCGCCGGCGAGCCGGGCGGCGAACTCGGCGATCGCGTCGGTGTCCGGCTCGATCCGGATCAGCTCGGCCTTGGGCCACATGGCCCGGACCTCCTCGCCGGGGTCGGCGCCCTCCGCGCCGGAGGTCGGGTTCACCAGCACCAGCAACCCCTCGCCGGCACCCAGCTCCGGCGCGTCGACGAGCGGCTCGCGCTGTTGGGGCAGGCCGGCGCCGTGCGGCCACCAGTGCCGGGTGGCGCGCGCGGCGCCGAGCCCGATGGCCGCCCCGGCGGCCACGTCGCTCGGCCAGTGCACACCGGTGTGCACCCGGGAGTAGCCGACCAGCGCGGCCAGCGGCAGCACGGCCGCGCCCGCGCCCCGGTGCTCCATGGCCACCGCGGAGGCGAACGCGAAGGCGGACGCGGCGTGGCCGGAGGGGAAGGACGAGGACGTCGGCCTGCGGACCATGCGGCGGGGTTCGGGGAGCAGTTCGGCGGCCGGCCGCCGCCGGGGGAACAGGCGCTTGCCGACCAGGCTCGCGGACATGCTGGCTCCGGCGATGGCGGCGACCCCGCGCAGGCCGGCCCGTCTGGTGGCGCCCTTGCGGGCGATGAGGACCGCGGCGATGGCGAACCACAGCCTGCTGTGGTCGGCCGCCATACCGGCCCGCCGGCACAGGGCGTCGAAGCGCGTCGGCGGTAACTCGCCGCTGCGCCGGACAAGTTCGGCGTCGATGCGCCCGACTCGCCAGTAGCGGCGAATGCGTCTGATCACTCCTCGAACGGTAGCCGCGCCGGGCCGGGTGGGCAGATCGCGACCCACTCAGACCCCGAGGGCGGGCAGCGTGTCGACCGGGCGGGCGCGGACCGTCGCCTGAATGTCCTGTTCGGACAGTCCGGCGGCGGTGAGCACCTCGGCGGCCTGGGTGTCGGGCAGCAGGTTGAACCAGCGCAGGACGAACGACGCCCGGCCGGACGTGCTCAGCGCGCCCAACAGGCGCAGCCGGGCCATGCCGCCGTCCGGGTACACGTCCAGGCGCACCTCGGTCGCCGCGTCCGCAGACGAAAGCGCGAACCGGTGGCGGGTGTCGGGTTGCAGCCGCACCCGGTCGAGGAGCACCCGGCCGTCGGCGGTGAGCGAGGCCCAGCCGGGGGCGTTTCCCTTGAAGTGACTGGTGTCCAGCTCGGCCAGCCGGGGGATGCCGGCGCCGGCGAGCCGGACCGACACCCAGTCGTTGCCCTCGTCCCGGCGGCGGGCGGTCTCCCACCCCTCCCCCATCACCTGCGCGAACCCGGGCGAGATCAGGTTGGCCGGCGACGAGTAGAACATGTTGCTACAGCCGGCGATCGCGGCGCCGTTCTCCAGCGCGGCCAGGTCGAGCGCGCCGAGATCGGTCACCCGAGGATCGGCCACCGGTTCGCCGAGCACCCGCAGCCGGGCCACACCGCCGTCGGGGTGGATGGTCAGGCGGACGTGGGTGAACCGGTGCGGCTCGGTGACGTCGAACCGGTTCCTGGTGTCGCCGGCCAGCGGCGCGGTGGCCACCAGCGGGTGCCAGTCCGCGGTCGCCAGCTCCGCCGGGCTCGGGTAGCCCTCGACCGCGCAGCCGTCGACCGAGCAGGCGGGCGGGTAGTTGCCGGTGAAGAACGCGGTGTCCACCACCAGGCCGCGGATCACCCCGGGCAGGCCCAGCCGGACCAGCGCCTGGTCCGAGCCCGGCGCGCGGCGGCGCCTGGTCTCCCAGCCGTCGTAGACCTGCCCCCGGTGGCCGAAGGTGGCCGGGGAGAACACCGGCTCGGCCGCCAGGATCAGGTTCTCCCGCTCGGCGAAGGCCTCGTCGTTGGCCCAGACGACACTGCCGCCCAGCCGGCGGGATGCCAGGTCGGGCAGCCCGGTCCAGTCCGTCATGCCAACCCCCGCACCAGTAGCCTGCCGCGCGGGCGGTCGGTGATCCGCCTGCCGCGCAACCAGGTCGATTCGACGACGCCGGTCAGCGTGCGTCCGTGATAAGCGGTCACCGGGTTGCGGTGCCGCAGTTCGCTGGCGTCGACGGTGAAGGAGCGTGCCGGCGCGAACACGCACAGGTCCGCGTCCTGGCCGACCGCGATCCGGCCCTTGCGGCGCAGGCCGACCAGCTCGGCCGGGCGCCGGGACATCCAGTCGACGACCGTAGCCAGCGGCACGCCCCGGGACCTGGCCTCGGTCCACATCGCCGGCAGGCCGAGCTGCAGGCCGGCGATGCCGCCCCACGCGGTGCCGAAGTCGCCGGAGGCCGGTTGTTTGAGCGCCACGGTCGCCGGTGAGTGGTCGCTGACCACGCAGTCGAGCACGCCGTCGGCGAGGCCCTGCCACAACAGGTCCTGGTTGGCCGACTCGCGGATCGGCGGGCAGCACTTGAACCGGGTCGCGCCGTCCGGGATGTCCTCGGCGCGCAGGGTCAGGTAGTGCGGGCAGGTCTCGGCGGTGATCGCGACACCGTCGCGGCGGGCGGCGGCGATCGCCGGCAGGGCGTCCGATGAGGACAGATGAAGGACGTGCACGCGCGCGTCCGCCGCGCGGGCCAACGAGATCAGCAGCTCGATCGCGGAGTTCTCGGCGGCACGCGGGCGGGAGGCGAGGAAGTCGGCGTAGCGGTCGCCGGTCGCCGGGGAGACCTCGGCCGGGTCCTCGGCGTGCACGATCATCAGCGCGCCGATGCCGTGCAGCAGGCGCAGCGCGGCGGCCAGCTCGGTGGCGTCCAGGTGGCCGAACTCGTCGACCCCGGACGGGGACAGGAAGCACTTGAAGCCGAACACGCCCGCCTCGTGCATGGCGACCAGGCTGGCGAGGTTGCCGGGCACCGCGCCCGCCCAGAAGCCGACGTCGACGTGCACGCGGTCGCGGGCGGTCGCGCGTTTGACCGCGAGCGCGGCCAGGTCGGTGGTCGGCGGGATGCTGTTGAGCGGCATGTCGATCAGCGTGGTGACCCCGCCGGCCGCAGCCGCGGCTGTGGCGGACTCGAAGCCCTCCCACTCGGTGCGGCCGGGGTCGTTGACGTGCACGTGGGTGTCGACCAGACCGGGCAGCAGCACCTCGTCGGCGGCCAGCTCGACGACCTGGTCGGCGGCCAGCGGCGACGACGAGATCTCGGCGATCACCCCGTCCAGGACACCGACCCACCCCGAGGTCTGCCCACCGGACGCGATCAACGCGGGCGCGTGGAACGCCAGATCGAAGACGGTCATCGCGGTTCCCGGCGGACCAGGGCGGCCAGCTCCGCCTCGGACAGGCCGCACAGGGTCTCGACCTCCGCCGAGGTCAGCGCGCCGCAGTCGACCGCGCGGCGCAACGACATCGCCATCGCCTGGGCGGTGGCCGGTTCGTCGAGCACGCCGGTGGCCGCGCTGTCCACATAGGCCCGCAGCCGCCGCGCGTCGGCGGGAGCATTACGCAGCCAGTAGACGAAGTTCGCCGCGTACCGGGTCACCAGCTGGGCCGGGTGCAGGTCCCAGCCCTGGTAGAACCCGTGCGCGAGCGACCGCAGCACCAGGTCGTAGTGAGTGCGCCAGGCCGCCGACACCGCTTCGGAATCGCCGACGGGCAGCACGTTGGTCGAGCCGTCGGACAGCCGCACCCCGGTGCCGGCCGCGCCGACCTGCATCGCGTTCCTGGCGAAGTCGCACGCGGCGTGCGCGAGGTGCTGTTCGGCGGCCGACAGCCCGCACGCGGCGGTGTAGTCGTAGGTGCCGAAATGCAGCCCGCTCACCCGGCCCCGCCCGGCCTCGACGAACCTCGGCACCGCGAACCGGCCCTCGCTGTCCACAATGGACTGCGTGGTCTCGATCTGGATCTCGAACCGCAGCGCGCCGTCGCCGAGACCGAGGTGGGACTCCAGCAACGCCAACAGGTCCACCAACGCCGACACCTGCGCCACGTCGGTCACCTTGGGGAAGGTCAGCACCGGCACCGCGCCCAGCTCGGTGACGAACAGGTCCAGCGTGCGTACCCCGCGGGCGAAGGACTCCGGGGTGTCGAAGGACTTGAACCGGATGCCCACCCACGGCGGCGGACTTCGCCAGCCGGCGACCAGGCCGGCGCAGCGGACCGCGTCGGCGTCCTCGTCGGCGTCCGGCCGCCAGCCGTAGCCGTCCTCGAAGTCGACGCGCAGGTCCTCGACCGGCTCCCGGCGCAGTTTCGCGACCACCTTGGCGTGCACCGCCTCGGCCAGCTCGGCCGGCAGGTCGAACAGCGTGCCGAACGCCGCCGCGCTCGGCGCGTGCTCGTCGAGCGCGGCCAGCGCGGCCGCGCCCCAGGACGCCGCCAGGTCCCCGACCACCCGGTCGGCCGGCACGTAGCAGGTGTGCACCGGCTGCCGGCCGCCCCGGTCGCCGGGGTAGCGGGCCGCCCGCGCGGTGTCCACCGCCGCCAACCCACGGGCGATGCCGGCCACCGCCGGACCGTCCAGCGAGGTCCGCACGGCTCAGATCCGCTCGTAGGCCGGCAGGGTGAGGAAGTCGGGGAACTCGTCGGCCAGCGCCACCTGCTCGAACAGTTCCACCGCCTGGTCGAGGAACTCGGCCGGCAGCTCGCCGCCCAGCGCGGTGTGGGTCTGGTCGAGCACCGACCGGACCAGCTCGGTGGTGACCTTCGTGCCGGTGTCCAGCACGACCCCGTTGCGCACCCACTGCCACACCTGCGAGCGGGAGATCTCCGCGGTGGCCGCGTCCTCCATCAGGTTGTGGATCGCCGCCGCGCCGTTGCCCGACAGCCAGGACGCCAGGTACCGCACCCCGACATCGACCGCCGCCCGCAGTCCGGCCTCGGTCGCCCGGCCGGGTGTCGCGGCGACGTCGAGCAGTTGCGCCGAGGTCACCGACACCTCCGCACGCAGTCGGTCGAGCTGGTTCGGCCGGTCGCCGAGCACCTCGCCGAACTCCTCGGCGCAGATGTCGACCAGGTCGGGGTGGGCCACCCAGGAGCCGTCGAACCCGTCGGCCGCCTCGCGCCGCTTGTCCTCGTGCACCTTCGCGAGCGCCTTCGCGGTGACCTCGGGGTCGCGCCGGTTGGGAATGAACGCGGCCATCCCGCCCATCGCGAACGCCCCGCGCCGGTGGCAGGTGCGCACCAGCAGCTCGGTGTAGGCACGCATGAACGGCGCGGTCATGGTCACGTCGTTGCGGTCGGGCAGCACGAAGTCCGCGCCCGCGTCACGGAAGTACTTGATCAGGCTGAACAGGTAGTCCCAGCGGCCGGCGTTCAGCCCGGAGGCGTGCTCGCGCAGCTCGTAGAGGATCTCGTCCATCTCGAAGGCCGCCGGGATGGTCTCGATCAGCACGGTCGCGCGGACCGTGCCGTGCGGGACGCCGAGGCGCTCCTGGGCAAGGGTGAACACGTCGTTCCACAGCCGCGCCTCGAGGTGGCTCTCCAGCTTCGGGAGGTAGAAGTACGGTCCGCTGCCGCGCTCGAGCAACGCCCTGGCGTTGTGGAAGAAGTACAGTCCGAAGTCGACCAGCGCGCCGACGCCGCGCCTGCCGTCGAAGCTCAGGTGCCGCTCGTCGAGGTGCCAGCCGCGGGGCCGCATGACGATCACCGCCGGCCGCACGCCGTCCTTGAGCGCGTAGCTCCTGCCCTCCGGCGAGGTGAAGCTGATCGTGCCGCGCACCGCGTCGAACAGGTTGACCTGACCGGACACCACGTTGGACCAGTGCGGGGTGTTGGCGTCCTCCAGGTCCGCGAGCCAGACACGGGCGCCGGAGTTGAGCGCGTTGATCGCCATCTTGCGCTCGGTCGGCCCGGTGATCTCCACCCGCCGGTCGGCCAGGTCCACCGGTGCCTCGCCCACCCGCCACTGCGCCGCGCGCACCCCGGCGGTCTCCGGCAGGAAGTCCAGCCGGCCGGTCCGCGCCGCCTCGGCCCGCCGGGTCGTGCGGGCGGCGAGCAGTTCATCGCGCCGGTCGGCGAACCGCGCGTGCAGTTCGGCGACGAACTCCAGCGCCGCCGGAGTGAGAATCTCCTCGCTACGTTCGACGGTTCCGCCGAGTACCTGGGTGTCGACCATGGTCTACATGGTAGAGCTACCCAGCCGACGTGAGCATCTCACGGATCGCGGCGGCGATTCGTGGTCCGGCCGCGCCGTCGCCGAACGGCGACGGGATCTCCCCCAGTCGCCGGAGCCGGGCGTCGACCGAGGTCGTCCACTCACGCAGAACCAGTTCCGACTCCGGGCCGGGCTCGACCCTGACGCCGAACGTTCCTTCGACCTCAGGACGTTCGGTACTGCGCCGGAGAACCACGATCGGTCGCTTGAGGACACTCGCTTCCTCTTGCAGGCCACCAGAGTCGGATACCAGCACGGCCGCCGCGCTCGACACGGCCAGAAAGTCCTGGTACCGCAAGGGACTGGTGACCAGCAGCCCGTCAAGCAACTCCGACAGGCCGAACTCGGTGATCCGCCGCTCGGTGCGGGGATGCATCGGCAGCAACACGGGCAGGCTCAGGGAACTGAGCTGCTTCAGCAGCAACTCCAGCGTCTCTGGTCGGTCGACGTTCTCCGGCCGGTGCAAAGTGGTCAGTACGAAGCGGTCGCGTTCGAGGTGGAACGCACGCAGCGCCGCGTCGGTGACCGAAGTGGACGGCAGCATGCGCTGGAGCGCGTCGACGATCGTGTTCCCGGTCACCTGGACCCGTTCGGGTGGGACGTTCTCCGCCGCCAGGTTGGCGCTGTTGACCCGGGTCGGGGCGAAACACAGATCCGCGACATGGTCGACGAGAACGCGGTTGTGCTCTTCAGGCATCGCCCGGTCGAAGCTGCGCAGGCCAGCTTCGACGTGACACAGTGGGATGTTGTTGGCGTTGGCCGCCAACGCGCCGGCCAGGGCCGACGTGGTGTCGCCCTGCACCACGACCGCGGCCGGGCGATCCGTGGTGAACGTCTCACTGAGCGCGGTGACCATCGACCCCAGCTGGGACCCCCGGTCGCCACCACCGAGCCCGAGGTTGACCGCGGCCGCGGGCAGCGCGAAGTCGATGCACAGCTGGTCTGACATCACCTCGCTGAAGTGCTGGCCGGTGTGGACCATCCGCACGTCACGACCCAACCGGTCGATGACCGGCGCCAGCTTGATGATCTCCGGACGGGTGCCGAGCACAACGGCTATCTGTCGCTCTGTGGACATAGGTCGGCGCTTCACCTTCTGAAAACAGGGAGTCTGGAGTGACCACGCGGACGTCAGGTCGTGGCCCGTGGCCCGACACGTTCCGATTCCGTGTTGAGCACCGCGTCGGCGAGAAACTTGCTGGCCCAGTTGGGAAAGAAGAGTGTCTGGTATCCGCCGCTCAGCGGCCACGAGCCGGGCAGCGCACCCACGACAGCTGGTTCGACGGGCTGACGTACCTGCATGGTCGCCAGCCGGCGCAACGTGTCCTCCGCCCGGTCGCCCAGCTCTGGATGGCTGTCCGCCACGTCGAGCCATACCGTCACCATCTGCGCGTCGCCGGTGAGGCAGGCATAGTCGGCCATCGGCCGGAAACCGGGGCCGATCTCGCCCGGCAGCAACGGGTACAGCGCGGTACGGAGCTCGGCCAGTCGCACGGCGGCACGAGTCGCGACATCGACGCACCGCTGACCGAGCTCGCCGCCGACGATGCGACCACAGCGAAGCATTCCGCGCAGTGTGTAGGCGATTGTGTGGGTATACGGTGTCTCTTCGGTGTTGAACATCATCCGATCGATCCAGCCACTCGGCTGGACCTGGCTGAGCATCCAGCGCAGGGAGCGTTCGACACAGGCGAGCTGGGCAGGATCACCGGTCACCTGCCACAGCCGGGCGACCGACCAGGTGACGCGAGACGAATAGGTGTTGGCGTAGCCGAGGTAGGCGTGCGAGCGCCAGGCGCCGTCGACGTCCTGAACCGACGCGAGCCAGTCCGCCGCCCAGCCGAGCGCGTCCAGGACGTCTCCGTCCCGGGTTGCCAGCCACAGGTCGAGCAGGCCCTGCATGATCTGTCCAACGTCGAACACGACCGGGTCACCATCGACGCCGACACCGCCGGGAAAGGACCCGTCCGGCAACTGGATGCCCAACAGCCAGGCGGCCACCTCGTGTGCCCGGACCGCCAACTCCGGCCGCTGCAACGCGTCCGCCGCACGCAGCAGGGTCGGGATCGAGTAGCCGCTGGTCTCCGGATACGCGGGCAGCCAGCCCTTGGTTAGGTCGTAGCCGGCGGAGATGCCCTGCCTGCCGGTGACGTCGTGGGCCGCCTCGATCCAGGTCATCGCCGCGTCGAGCACAGCGCGATGCGTCATGGCTGCCCACCCAGGTACCCCGTGAGGATCCGGTCCATGTCGTCGATCCGTGCCGACCACGTGTTGCTCGCGCCAAAGGCGACCCGTTCCGCTCGACGCACCGGGTCCTTCGCGTCGGCGATGGCGTCGAGCGTCGCTTGCCGCAGTTCGTCGACGTCGGTGTAGTACCACATCCCCGGGTAGCCACGTACGCCCGCGAGTGGCGTCGACACGACCGGCATCCCGGCTGCCAGGTACTCGAAGACCTTCAGCGGCGAGCACGGATCGGTGACCTCGTTGACCACGAACGGAATCAGGCCGACGTCGCACGATGTCAGGTAGTCGACGATCTCGTGGTGCGGGACCTCGTCGATCATCGTGACGTTGGGCAGTGCCGCCAGCGCGGAGGCATAGTCGAGAACCGGCCTGCCGTCGTCCTCGTCGCTGGTGGCGGTCACCTTGCCGAGGAACACGAAGTCGGCCTCGGGGACGGCCTCCGCGCAGTGCGCGGCGGCCCGCCAGTCGAACCAGTCAGGCCACATCGCTCCCGTGTACAGCACCTTCGGCCGGGGATTCGCCGGCGGCGGCGCGGCGGCGAGCACCCGCTGCAGCTCGTCGTTGACCGCGTTCGGGACGACGTGCATGGACGTCACGTCGCCGAACTCGTCGGCAAGCGACTGGGTGATGGTCACGACCAGGTCGGCGGCGGCGACGAAGAACCGTTCCAGTGACGAGTCGCCCCACGGTTGCTTCGGGAAGCCCTCCCAGTGATCCATCTGGTCGTACACCGACAGCACACCACGCCGGGCGGCGTCCTGGAACAGCGGCAGCAGGGCGGTTCCCGGCGCGTGCACGCGGACGTACTCGTCGCCTGGCCCCTGTGGCAGTACGTCCGTGAGCGCGAGGATCTCGTCGTCAGCGGGATCGGGGGCGATCCGGCGCAGGACGCCCTGGTCCGGGTCGAGCAGATAGATGCGCAATCGGGGATTCGGATCGGCCGCGATGAGCGCGCGTGCGTCGTCCATGCCGGTGTCGGTCGAACAGATGAAATCCACGGTTCGTTGCTTGGCGAGGTCGGCCAGCGCTAATTGCCGCGGCCGGGCCGCGCCACCGCCGACCCAGGGGTGATAGTAACTCAGCACCACGACTCTCGATATCGACTGAACCGTACTCGACATGATCGTAGAAACCCTTTCCCTCCAGGACCCTCCTCACCGAAGCTACTGGTTGCGGAATCTGAACGGTGTAGTCTAATCGGGTGACCAGCGCAAAGCTGGACATCGTTCACGGACACCGGCAACCTGATCACCTGTGAATGCAATTGTGATTGTCTGGCATGCCGAGGACGCCGTTCTGGAGATGCTGTCAGTCATCGAGCGGCCAGAAAATGTCGAAATCATTATTGTATCGCGACGTGAAACATTGTCGCTTTCGGCCGATTCGCCGCTTGCCGACCGGCTCGACCAGTTGGCGCCGCAGCAGGCGAACACCCAGTCCGACGATCGTGACCTGCGAGAATGGTTGTCCGCGGTGTGCGAACGGACCGGCGACACCGAGATCTGGACGCACTCGCCCGCGGACAGCCGACCCACACACGCGAAGGTCGGCTGGCTACTGGCTGAGATATGCCCGACGCGGGCGTGGCATTCCGTCGGCCAGAACAGGTTCCTGGAAATGGTACCGGACCGCACGGTCGCGATGAGTCGAACGCAGGTGACCACGAAGATCGATTTCGTCAACCGGTACTGCGCCGACCTGCTGAGGGATAATGCGGGAGCGCGTCAGGTGCAGACACACGCGGTCGCGGTCGTGGAACGGTTCCTGCGCGTTGATCGGCTCGCCGCGAACCGGTTGTTCGGCCTTGCCAGTTCGGCCGAGGACAGCGCCGCGGTCGCCGTCGACCCATGGGACTTCGACACCTCCGAATACGAGGCGGAACGGTTGCGTGCAACGACGAGCTGGATAGGCGACTGGTGCCCGCCAGGCCACGTGCTCATCGAGATCGGCGCCTGCGAGGGGGCGTTGACCACTCGCCTGGCCGACAAGGGGCACCAGATCGTGGCCACCGAGCCGAATGCGGTTTTCCGCTCCCGGTTGACCACCGCCCTGGCCGGCCGGGAGGTTTCGATTCGACCGGACAGTCTCGCCGACCTGACTCGCTCGACGCTGCCGCCGACGGCCGCGGTACTGCTCATCGAAATGCTCTACTACGGCCAGGATCTCGATCTGATCAACGCCCTACCCGCCGACATGTTGTTCATGGCGACCGACCCGGACCAGATGACTGACCAGGTGAAACCCTGGCTGGCGACGAACTCGACCTGGCGCCTGCTGGACGAACGCGCGCTGGGACGCCCCCGGATGGAGTTCGTCGGCGCCGGACACGGCTTCATTCGAAAAAAGGGCAGCATCGGCCTGGTCTGTGACCGTTCCCAACACTGAGGAGAATGGTAGTGAAATTAACAAGAATGCTGATCGCGTCCATGTCCGGGGTCATCGCGTTCGCCCTGTCCGCGCCCGGGGCGGCCGCCTCGGGCGCCGACAAGGTGAACGCCCCCGAGGGCGGGTTCGTTGACACACCGGTACTCACGGGGCTCGCCGGACCGACCGCCGCCGCGTTCTCGCCGGACGGCCGGATCTTCGTGGCCGAACAGCGTGGCCTGATCAAGGTGTTCGACGGTCCCGGCGACACCACTCCGGCCACGTTCCTGGACATCCGCGACCAGGTCTTCAGCCTGCAGGACCGGGGCCTGCTCGGGCTCGCGCTCGATCCGCAGTTCCCAACGCGACCCTACGTCTACGTGCTCTACACCTACGACGCTCCGCCGGGCGAGACCGCGCCGCACTGGAACGACGCGTGCCCGGACATGACACTCGGTTGCCCGGTGCAGAACCGGTTGGCCCGGTACACGGCCGATGGTGACACCGCTGTCGACGGGAAGAACCTGCTCACCAGTTGGTGTCAGCAGTTCACCAGTCACTCGGCCGGCACGCTGATGTTCGGCAAGGACGGTGCGCTCTACGCCAGCGCGGGCGAAGGCGCCGGCTACGACTTCGTCGACTACGGACAGCGCGGCAACCCGTGCGCGGATCCGCCAGGTGTCCAGGAACCCGCCACCGCGCAGGGTGGTGCGCTACGGTCCCAGTCGCCTCGCCGGCCCGCCGGCCAGCCGCGCGTGCTGAACGGAACGATCATCCGGATCGACCCCGATACCGGCGAGGGGTTGGCCGACAACCCGTTCGCCGACAGCGCCGACGCCAACGAGCGCCGCATTGTCGCCTACGGCCTGCGCAACCCGTATCGACTCACGATGCGTCCGGACAGCAACGAGATGTGGGTCGGAGACGTTGGCTGGCAGATCTGGGAGGAGATCAACCGGATTCCGGACGTCACTGACGAGGTCGTCGAGAACTTCGGCTGGCCGTGCTACGACGGCGACCAGATCCTGCCCAGCGTCCGGGATGTCGACCTCGGTACGTGCAACTCGTTGTACGACCAGGGCGGGCAGACGCCGCCGCACCTCGCCTACCACCACTACAGCGATGTCGTGGAGGGGGACGGCTGTCAGCCAGGCAACTCCGCGGTGTCCGGTCTCGCGTTCGAGAACGGCAGCCCGTATCCCGAGGCGTATCACGGGAAGTTGTTCTTCGCCGACGTGATTCGAGGCTGCGTCTGGGCAACGCCGGCCAACACCAACGGAAAGGCCCCGGCACAGATCGAGCCGGTGCTCACCGGCCTCAACATGCCGGTACAGCTGCTCAACGGACCGGACGGACACCTGTACCACCTCTCACTCGGTGACGGCACGCTGAACCGGATCTCCTACTCCACAACGGATTCCCGGACGGACGTCTCGCCAACCACCTCGGGCACCTCGGCTCCCGGGTTGGTCGCCGCGTACGGATTCGAGGAGCAGAAGGGATCCATCGTCCGAGACCGCAGCGGGCAGGGCCACAAGGCCGTGCTGTCCAGCGGGTATCGGGTGACCGGCGGCAAGTACGGACGCGGCGTGTGGTTCGACGGCGTGGAGGACGTGGCAAGGACACAGCCGAGTCCGGCATTCGACACCCGACAGTTCACTGTGGAGGCATGGACACTGCCCAGCAGTTTCCGTGATGTGTGGCAGACCGCGGTGGCGATCGAGCGGCCATCCGGAGACAACTACCGGCTCTCGGTGAGCACGCCGGACAACGGCGCGGGCGCGGCGGTGACCGTCAGCGGGCAGGGCAGCGTCATCACCACCGAGAACTTCCTGTCGGTGGACCTGTGGGCACACATCGCGCTGGTCGTCGACGGCGAGCAGATGCGGCTCTACGTGAACGGGATCCTGATGGGCACCGAGGCGGTGGCCAGTGGATCCCAGCCCTCCGGCGGGTCCGTGTGGCTCGGTGGCCGGCCCGATGCCGACCAGTTGCTGCACGGAATCCTGGATGAGGTAAGGGTTTACAACCGCCCGTTGACCCAGGCCGAGATCGAGACCGACATGAACCAGCCGATCGGCTGAGCCACCTTGTGCCTGCCCCGGAGTCGGGGCAGGCACAAGGTCAGCTGGCATCCTGGCGCTCGAGTCGCTCCGCCATCTCCAGCCAGGCGGCCGCGTTCTGCCTTGCCAGGTCGGCGACCTTGCGACAGCAGTGCTGCGGCAGGCCCCCGACGACCGTCGACCAGTCGATCAGTTCCACCGCGGGTGTGCTCAGCCAGCGCAGCAACGTCCTGCCGGACTCGGTGAAGCGCAATGACGGATCCAGTTTCAGGCTCCGCAGGATGGCCGTGCGATCCCGCTGTACCGGCCGGTTGGGTATCGACGCCGCGAGCGGCTTGGTCGTTCGCATCTTCGCGCGGACCCGCCAGGCCGTGGAGGGTGCGACACCAGCGGCGCTGGCCACCTCCCGCAGCGACGCGTCCGGGTTGCTCGTGATCAGTTCACTCGCCAGGAGACGCCCCGCCTCGCCGTTCACCGGACGCACCCGTCCGTCACGGCCGGTGCGCGTGTTCGACTGCGCATCATGAACAGTCGAACACCTGCGGATCGCGCCGACGGTGTTCGGCGAAAGCCTGACCAGCTCGGCGATCACCCGATCGGACCAGCGTGGATGTGAGTCGAGAATCCTCGCCGCGGCATGGGTGCGGTCGGCCAGTGAGAGTGGCAGACCATGAGTGACGTTGAGCTGAACCGCGAGCAGGAAAATGTCCTTGTCGTCGCCGTCGAACAGGCACACGTCGATCTCGGTCTCACCGCGTATCCGCGCTGCCCGTAGCCGGTGCATCCCGTCGATCACCCGCAAAGAGCGCCGGTGCACCACGATCGGCGGTAGCTCGTCGCCGGACTCGGCCAGCACCTGCGCGTGCTCCTCGACCTCGCCCGCCAGGCGCGGCGAGTCCGCCGCGGACAACGTGTCGATCGGGACCTTGACCGTCAGCCAACGGTCCAGACTCGGATGCTGACCAGGTGAGTCCTCACTGAACGCAGGCTTGGGCCCGGATGCGGCATGGGCTGTCATTCCGTTGTCCCCCCAAGGGATCCGCTCGACGTGGGCATGTCCCCGCACCATCGGACGACACTCACTGTAGCCACACGTGTACGCAACTTTCAAGAGGACATCCCATGAACCAACCACACGGGACCCCAGCAAGCACGCTGTCCATTGTGGACACCGAAGGTGGTTACGCCGTGGGAACTGGTGCCTGCTCGGGGATGAGGCCGGCTCGCTTCGCGTCGTGCCACAGGGCAGGCGGCACCGGGTGGGGCAGCCACGCCATGCTGTCGGCGATCTCCTGTGGATCGCGGGCACCGACCACCGCGGAGTCGATGGCCGGGTGGGCGAACGGAAACTGCACGGCCACGGCCAGCAGTGGAACATCATGGCGAGCACAGAGTTCGCGCCAGACCGGGACGCGCGCGTCGGTCGCGGGCCGCGCGGTCAGTACGCCGCCCTGGTACACGCCGGCCGCGATGACCGACACCCCACGCCGCTGGCACAGCGGGAGCAGCTCGTCCAGGCCGGACTGGTCGAGCAGTGAGTATCGGCCGGCGAGCAACACGCAGTCCGGCCCGGGTGCGGCGGACTCGCGGAGGAACCGGGCGGCGACGTCGGCGTGGTTCACCCCGATCGACACCGCCCCGATCGTGCCCTCGGCCCTCAGGTCCGCCACCGCGCGATAGGCCTCGGTGACCGCGGTGGGAAAGTCCTGCTCCGGGTCATGCACGTGGAGCACGTCGACGCGGTCCATGCCGAGCCGATCGAGGCTCTCCTCGACGGACCGCCGGACGGCAGGATAGGAGTAGTCGAGACGTGGTCCGACTCCGGCTGGTGGATCAGCCCAGATCGCCTGCGTGTCCGGACCGTCGGATTCGATCAACCGGCCCACTTTGGTGCACAGCACGAACTCGGCACGGTGGCGCGCGGCCAGCGACCGCCCGGCGTACACCTCGGAGCGTCCGTATCCGTACACCGGCGCGGTGTCGTACAACCGGACACCGAGATCCCACGCGTGGTCGATGGTGGCGATCGCCTGGCTCTCGGGCACGGGCGTGAACAGCCCACCGATCGACGCCAACCCCAGCCCCAGCCGGCTGACCGTCAGCCCGGTGTGCCCCAACGGAACAAGCTCGTCGCCACGCATCCACTCATTGTGCCTGGCCGACCCCGAGGAGTGAACGCCCGACCATCACCACCGGCCGTGGTGCACCACGTCGTCGATCGGGCGACGCGCCCGGCTCCTGGGCGAACCGGACTGCTCCGGTTCGTCGGGGTAACCGATGGCGACCGCGCCGATCGGCTCGTGGTCGTCCGGCACTCCGTACAGCGCACGGAACGGCGCGACGTCCTCGGGCACGATGCCGAAGTACAGCGCGCCGAGCCCGGCGTCGACGGCGGTCTGCAGGATCAACAGCGTGGCCATACCGGTGTCGACGTGCCAGAACGGCACCGGCCAGCGCGCCTCGTCGCGGTCGGTCCAGCCCTTGTCCGGCTGCGCGTACCGGTCGAGGTACACCCGCTTGCACGACATCGGCACGATCAGCAGCGGCGCGGTGCTCACGTCGTTGCCCTTGGGGCGCAGTGCCCAGAACCTGGCCAGGTCATCGCCTTCCAGCACCAGGAACGCCTGGCCCTGGGAGAACCCGGCGGACGGGCCGCGGGTGGCGTTGCGCAGGATGCGGTCCCGCACGTCCGCCGGCACCGGCCGGTCCTGGTACCTGCGCACCATCCGACGGGTGCGCACCACGTCCTGGAACTCCATCGGTCAGCCCTTCCCCAGCAGTGCGTCCACAAAGGCGACCGGCTCGAACGGCGCCAGGTCGTCGGCGCCCTCGCCGAGGCCGACGAGTTTGACCGGAACCCCGAGCTCGCGCTGCACCTGGAAGACGATGCCGCCCTTCGCGGTGCCGTCGAGCTTGGTCAGCACGATGCCGGTGACGTCCACGACCTCGGCGAACACCCGTGCCTGGGTGAGGCCGTTCTGGCCGGTGGTGGCGTCGAGCACGAGGAGCACCTCGTCGACCTTGGTCTGCTTCTCCACCACCCGCTTGACCTTGCCGAGCTCGTCCATCAGGCCGGTCTTGGTGTGCAGCCTGCCCGCGGTGTCGACCAGCACGGCGTCCACGCCGGACTCGATGCCGCGCTTGACCGAGTCGAAGGCGACCGCGGCCGGGTCGCCGCCCTCCTTGCCGCGCACGACCTCGGCGCCGACCCGCGACGCCCAGGTGGTGAGCTGCTCGGTGGCCGCGGCGCGGAAGGTGTCGGCCGCGCCGAGCACGACCGTGCGGCCGTCGGCGACCAGCACCCTGGCCAGCTTGCCGGTGGTGGTGGTCTTGCCGGTGCCGTTGACCCCGGTGACCAGCACGACGGCCGGCAGCTTGATGCCGTCGACCTCGTGCGGGAGGGCGCGCACGGCCCGGTCCATGTCCGGACGCAGGGCGTCGACCAGGACGTCGTGCAGCAGCGCCCTGGCCTCGTCGGCGGTGCGCACCCCCCGGGAGACGAGCTCGGCGCGCAGGCGGTCGACCACGTCCTGGGTGGTGGCGGCGCCGAGGTCGGCCAGCAGCAGGGTGTCCTCGACCTCGGTCCAGGAGTCCTCGTCCAGGTCACCGGCGCCGAGCAGGCCGAGCAGGCCCGCGCCGAAGGTGGACCGGGTGCGCGACAGCCGGCCACGCAGCCGCTCGAGCCGCCCACTGGTCGGCGCGATCTCCTCGACCGGCTCGCGCACCGGCGCCTGCTCGGTGTCGAGTTCGGGCTCGGGCGCCGCTTCCGGCTCGGCTTCCTCGACCGGTATTTCCGCCGGTTTCTCGACCGGTTCCGCCGGCGGTTCCCCGGCCGGTTTCTCCGCTGTCTTCTCGCCGGTCTTCTCACCGGCCTTCTCGCCGCCGGGCGCGAGGTTGATCCCGCCACCGGCCTGATAGCCCGTTCGCTTCTCCGGCTCGGCCGGCTTCTCCCGCTCGGTCAGGCTGATCCGCCGCCTGCGGCGCAGCTGCACGCCGACAACGAGCGCGACCAGCAGCAGAACAGCGACAACGACGATGATCACGATCACGGTGCTCGACACGGCGTCATCCTCGCATCACCGGGCAGAACGCGGGAGCCGTGGGCCACCTAGGGACATTCCCGGATGTCAGTGAACACGCATTCCCATACCGTGACGGAAATACCACGGCGAGCCCCTGGAGCTGGCGATGAAGGCAATTGTGCAGGAACGGTACGGCTCGGCCGATGTGCTGGAGCTGCGTGACATCGACCGGCCGGTACCCGCCGACGACGAGGTGCTCGTCCGGGTCCGCGCCGCCGCGGTCAACGCCTACGACTGGCACGTCATGCGGGGCGACCCGTACCTTGCGCGGCTGTCGCTCGGGTTCGGCAGACCAAGGGCCCGGGTGCGCGGCCGGGACTTCGCCGGCGTCGTCGAGACGGTCGGCAAGGACGTGCGGCGGGTGCGGCCAGGCGACGAGGTGTACGGCGACCTCGGCAGCGCCGACGGCGCGTTCGCCGAGTACGCGAGCGTGCCCGAGCGCGGTGTCGAGCGCAAGCCGGCCAACCTGACCTTCGAGCAGGCGGCCGCGCTGCCCCTGGCCGGCAACACCGCGCTCAAGGGTCTACGCGACCTCGGCCAGGTGCGGGCCGGGCAGCGGGTGCTGGTGAACGGCGCGTCCGGCGGTGTCGGCACCTTCGCCATCCAGCTGGCCAGGACGCTCGGCGCGGAGGTCACCGGGGTCTGCCGCACGCGCAACGTCGAGCTGGTCACCTCGCTGGGCGCCGACCACGTCATCGACTACACGAAAGAGAACTTCACCCGCGGCGAACGGCGCTACGACGTCGTGTTCGACCTCGTCGGCAACCACTCGCTGGCCGCGCTGCGCCGGGTGGTGACGCCGGAGGGCAGGCTGGTGCTGTCCGGCGGCGGCGTCTACGACGGCGGCAGCCTGCTCGGCCCGATGGCGCTGGTGCTCCAGGGGACGGTGATGTCCCGCGTCGCCCGCCAGCGCCGGGTGCTGCTGCTCAGCACCGAACCCGACCACGAGATCCTGACCGCGTTACGCGAGCTGGCCGAGGCTGGCTCGCTCACCCCGGTCGTCGACCGCACCTACCCGCTTGACAAGGCGCCGGCGGCCATCCACTACCTGGAGCACGAGCACGCCCGCGCGAAGGTCGTCATCACCGTGTGACCAGCACGACCTTGCCCACCGTCTGCCGGGCGGCCAGTTCGGTGTGCGCCCTGGCCGCCTCGGCCAGCGGGATCGGCCGGTTGGTCAGCGGCTGGACGCGGCCGGCCGCCACCTCGGCCAGCGCGCGCTCCTCCAACGCCCGCAACCGGCCGGGCACCCCGACGATCCGCTGCCCGATCGGCACCGACACGGTCAGCCCGCGCCCGTAGAAGTCCGCCGCAGACAGCTCCAGCGGACCGTCCGACCAGCCGAACATCACCAGCCGGCCGCCAGGGCCGAGCAGCTCGAGCGCGTGCCGGCCCGGCTTGCCGCCCACACCGTCGAGCACCACGGTCACCTGGTCCTCGCCGAGCACCTGCCGGACCTGGTCTGGCCAGTCGTCGTGGGTGTAGTCGTACACCAGGTCGGCGCCCAGGCCACGGACCACGTCGAGCTTGGCCGTGGACGCCAGGCCGATCACCGTGGCGCCCGCGTTGCGCGCGGCCTGCACCACGAACGCGCCGATGCCCCCGGCCGCGGCGGGCACCAGCACCAGGTCGTCCTGGGTGATGCGGGCGTCGTCGAGGATGGCCATGGCCGTGCGCCCGGTGCCGATCGTGGCCACCGCCCGCTCGTCGGAGATCTCGGCCGGCACCTCGTGCAGCGAGCCGACGTCGGCAACGGCCAGCTCCGCGTATCCCCCACTGGCCACGCCGAGGTGCGCGACGACGCGTTTGCCAAGCCACGACGGCGACGCGCCGGGACCGACCCGGTCGACCACCCCGGCGACCTCCCGGCCGGGCGTCATCGGCAGGGACGGCGGCGGGAAGGGCCCGCCACCCTGCCCGGACCGGATCGCGAGGTCCAGCAGGTGCACCCCGGCCGCGCCGACCCGGATCAGTACCTGCCCGTCGGCCGGCACCGGGTCGGCGACCGACTCGAGTCGCATCGTGCTGGGTTCGCCGAACGTGTGTTGCCGGATCGCGTGCATGCCACCGAAGCTATGACCTCCAGTTAACTGGAGGTCAACACCTATTTCAGCACGCCCGCGGTCAATCCGGCCTGCACCTGGCGCTGGAACAGCAGGTAGACGATCAGCACCGGCAGCAGCGCGATCACCAGGCCGGCGAACAGCGCCGTCCAGTCGCCGCGGTAGCCCTGGCTGATCGCCAGCGCCGCCAGGCCCTGCGCGAGCACCTTGCGCTCCGGGTCGTTCATCAGCACCACCGGCAGCACGTACTGGTTCCAGTGGCCGAGCACGTTGAACAGGCCGATGCTGATCAGGCCCGGCTTGGCCATCGGCAGCATCACCCGGAAGAACAGCCCGAAGTGCGAACAGCCGTCGACGATGGCCGCCTCGGCGATCGAGGTCGGCTGGGTGCGGAAGAACGCGGTCAGGAAGAACACCGTGAACGGCAGGGAGAACGCCATGTACACCAGCGCGAGCGACAGGTGGCTGTTCAACCCGAGGAACTGGCCGATCCCCGGGATGTAGCCGAGGTTGCGCACCACGAAGAACAGCGGCACCAGCGCGAGGAACACCGGGAAGATCATCCCGCCGACGAAGCCGTAGTAGACGATCCGGTTGCCGGGGAAGTCGTAGCGCGCCAGCACATAGGCGGCCATCGCGCCGAGCAACATGGTCAGCGGCACCGAGATCAGCACCACGATCACGCTGTTGGCGAAGTACTGCCCGATGTTCGCGACCGTCCACGCGCGCACGAAGTTGTCGAACTGCGCCGCGCCCGGCAGGCCGAAGGGCTCGGAGAGGAACTCCGAGTTCGTCTTGAACGAGGACACGATCGCCCACACCAGCGGCAGGGTGGTGATCAGCGCCCAGAACAGCAGGAAGGTCCCGGTGAGCAGGTTCACCGCGCTCTCCCCCGCACCGACGCCGGGCCCGCGGCCGCGGGGTTTCGGTGCCGGTGGCGCCGAGGGCGGGGACGAGACGACGGTCATGAGAACTCCACCCGCTCCCGCCGTGCGGCGCGCAGGAACACCACCGAGACGACCAGGGTCAGCAACAGCAGCACCACCCCGATCGCCGAGGCGTAGCCGAACCGGTAATCGTTGAAGGCACTGCGATACAGCGCGAGGCCGAGCACGTCGCCGGCGCGGGACGGGCCGCCGCTGATGCCGAGCATGATGTGCACCAGGGCGAACGCGTCCATCGCCTGGATCGCCATGTACACCCAGGCGACCTGGACGGTGTCCCACACCAGCGGCATCGTGACCCGCACGAACGTCTGGTAGCGGCTGGCCCCGTCCAGCAGCGCCGCCTCGTAGATCTCCTTGGGGATGGACTGCATCGCCGCGGAGAACAGCACGACATAGAACCCGACGAACGACCAGATCATCACCAGCACGACGATCCAGAACGCGAACCCCGGCTCACCGAGCCACGGCAGCGCCCAGGACTCCAGCCCGACGGCCCGCAGCAGGCCGTTGAGGATGCCGCCGGCCTCGGTCGGCGCGAAGACGTACTTGAACAGCACGCCGACGATGGCCACCGAGAGCACCATCGGGAAGAAGTAGACGATCTTGTACACCCCGGAGCCGCGCACGCCCTCGATGCCGGACCTGCCGCGCCGCCCCACATTGAGCATCGAGGCGAAGAACAGTCCGAGCAGGACAGTCGCGGCCGGGACGACGACCAGCAGGATCCCGTTGTTACGCAACGCGATCAGGAACTGGTCGTCGCCCATGAGGCGCACGTAGTTGTCCAGGCCGATGAAGGTCTGGCTGGCGGTGAGGCCGGTCCAGTCGGTCATCGAGATGTAGATCGCCTGTGCGTAGGGGGAGATCACGAACAGGGCGTACAACCCGACCGGCAGCACGAGGAAGGTCGCGACGAAGCGGCCCTTCCCGTGCTGCAGTGCGGGACCGGCCTTCGACGTCGGCCGCCGTGGCACGGAGTTGCGAATGGACACGTCGGTCGACAACGAAGACTCCGGTCAGCGCTCGTACTTGGTGATCGAGTCGTCCTCGCGCACCTTCTTGGCCTCGCCCTCGCAGGCGTCGAGGAACTCGTCCACCTTGGTGCGACCGGCGAGCAGGTCACCCATGTGCGCGTTGATGCCCGGGTTCCACATGGTCGCGTACCAGTCCTGGTAGCTCCAGTTGATCACGTTGTCGCCGGCCTTGCCCAGCGCCTCCTGGGCGGAGACCAGACCGTTGGACAGGTCCAGGCCCTCGGCGGCGCCCTTCACCACGGTGAGGCTGGACAGCTCCCTGGTGAAGCCCTGCGCGCCCTCCTTGGAGAGCATGATCCGCATGTACTCCAGGCCACCGCGGGGGTTCTTCGCGGCCGCGGGCACGATGTAGGGCTCGCCGGGCGTGGCCCGCAGCGTCTCCTTGGGCAGCGCGCCGTCCGCGGACAGGGCGGGCTCTGGCAGGTAGGCGAACTCGAAGCCCTCCGGGGTCACGTCGGACTGCTCGCTCTCCAGCCACGAGCCGCTCGGCACGAACGCGGCCTTGCCCTCGCTCCACGCGCCCTGGGCCTGGATGTGGTCCATGCCCTCGGTGCCGTCGAGGATGTAGCCGCTGGTCTTCAACGCGGCGAGCGCGGCGGCCGACTCCTTGAGCGCCTCGCTCTTCCAGGCGCCTTCCTTGAGGTTGTCGATGTCGACCAGCACCTGCTCGCCGCCGAGCTTGGCGGCCATGGTGAGCAGCGGCCAGGTCATGTACCTGGCGTGCACCCCGGGGTAGGTCCACGGGGCGATGCCGGCTGCCTTGATCTCCTTGCACAGCTCGGTCATCTCGGCCCAGGTGGTCGGCGCGGCCCAGCTGTTCTTGTCGAACAACGCCTTGTTGTACCAGAGGCCGTAGATCGTCATGGCCATGTTCAGCACGTAGAAGGTCTCGCCGTAGGTGCCCTTCTCGACCGTGCCGGGCACCAGGGTGTCGCGAACCTTGACCTTCGGGTCGTCCCAGCTCGGCGCGTCCAACAGGTCGGTGAGGTCGTAGAGCTGCTTGTCGTCCACGAGCTGGCCGAGCGGGATCACGCCGTCGCCGGTGTTGTTGACGAAGTCGGGCGGGTTGCCGGCGACGAAGCGGGACTGGAGCGCGCCCGCGATGTCCACTTCGGCCTTGTGCTGGATCTCGGCCTTCGGGTACCGCTTCTTGTACATCGGCTCGTGGATGTCGGTCGCGTACTTGTCGCCGAAGCCACCGTTGAAGATGTAGATCTCGAGCGGAGCGTCGGTCGGCACGCCGAGCGGGTTGTCGTCGGTGGTCTCGCCCTCCGTCTGTTCCTGACCACCACCCGAGGTCGCACAGCCGATCAGCACACTCGACGCCGGCAGCACCAGCGTGCCGGTCGCGAGTGCCCCGCGCAGGAAGTTCCTCCTGCTCCACTCACTCGAAATCTTGGTCATGCTCCGCTCCTCAACATCGCGTCCCAAACCACTGCTCGAACCCGCTCCCCGGCGCAGGGTGACACACCATAGCGCCTTGGTCTATACCTTCTGGTGGTAATGCCCAACCAATCTGACATCGATTTGGTCAAGAACTAACGATCCATCTTGCACACCCGGGACCTGGTGGCATACCCAAAACGAGTGACTACGTGCCGGGTGATCGGACTGCTGTCCGGAACGTCGATGGACGGCATCGACGTGGCGGTTGCCGAGCTGGACTTGACCGACGGGATCATCGACCTCACGCCCCGCGGGCACACCGAAGTGCCCTTCCCCGACGGGTTACGCGGCCGGTTGCTCGCCGCGCTGCCGCCCAACGGCTGCACCGCCGAGCAGCTGTGCCGGCTGGACACCGAGGTCGGCCAGGCGTTCGCGGACGCGGCGGCCGGCGCGCTGGACACCATCGCCGCCGGCCGGGCCGACCTGGTCGCCTCCCTCGGCCAGACCCTCTACCACTGGGTCGCCGACAGCAGCGAGCGCAACGGTGACGGTCGCGAGCGGGTGCTCGGCACGCTGCAGCTCGGCCAGCCGGCGTGGATCGCCGAGCGGACCGGACTGCCGGTGGTCGCCGACCTGCGAGTGCGCGACGTCGCCGCCGGCGGCCACGGCGCGCCGCTGGCCGGCGTGCTCGACCAACTGTGGCTGCGCGACGCCGACGCGGTCACCGCGGGACTGAACATCGGCGGGATCGCCAACATCACCGTCGTACCGCCAAGCGGCCGGCCGGTCGCGTTCGACACCGGGCCGGGCAACGCGCTGCTGGACGTCGCGGCGCGGCTGATCTCCAACGGGGTGTGGCAACTCGACGTGGACGGCGACCTCGCGCAGCAGGGCAAGGTCGACACCGAACTGTTCGAGGTGCTGCTCGCCGACCCCTACTACCTCGTGGCGCCACCGAAGTCGACCGGCAAGGAGCACTTCCACCTCGACTACCTGCGGACGGCGCTGGCCACGCTCGACCGGCACATCAGCGGGCCGAACCTGCTGGCCACCCTGGTCGAGCTGACCGCGGCGACGGTCGCCGACGCGTGCCTGGCCCACGGTGTGACCAGGGTGGTCGCCGCCGGCGGCGGGGTGCGCAACCCGACGCTGATGGCCGCGCTGCGCCGCCGCCTCGGCGACATCACGCTGGCGACCAGCGACGACCTCGGCCTGCCGACCTCGGCCAAGGAGGCCTACCTCGCCGCCCTGCTCGGCTTCCTGACCTGGCACGGCGTGCCGGGCAACCAGCCGCACGCGACCGGCGCGGCCGGCCCCCGGGTGCTCGGCTCGATCACCCCCGGCCGGCTGCCGCTGCGGCTGCCCGAGCCGGTGGCCACCGACCTTACCCGGCTGCGGGTGAGCCAACCGGCGATCAGCGGGAGGTAGGCCGTGCGCGCGCTCGATGTCGCGATCATCGTGCTGTTCCTGGTCGGGATGCCGCTGATCGGCGTGCTGATCGGCGGCCGGCAGCGCTCCGCGACCGACTACTTCGTCTCCGAGCGCAAGATCCCGTGGTGGGTCGTGTGCGTGTCGGTGGTGTCCGCGGAGACCTCGACGCTGACCGTGCTGTCGGTCCCGGTGGTGGCCTACATCGCGCCCGCGCAGGCGGGCGGGATGACCTACCTGACGCTGGCGCTGGGCTACATCGTCGGCCGGATCATCGTCTCGTTCGTGCTGCTGCCCCGGTATGTGGCCGGCGAGCTGGTCACCGCCTACGCCTTCCTCGGCCAACGCTACGGCGACGGGATGCGCGCGACGGCGTCGGTGACCTTCCAGTTCACCCGGCTGCTCGCCGACGGCATCCGACTGTTCGCCACCGCGATCCCGATCAAGGTGGTGCTCGCCTCCTACGGCGTGGACGCCTCGTACTGGGCGATCGTCACCGTGCTCGGCATCGCGATGGTCTGCTACACCTTCGTCGGCGGAGTGCGCGCGGTCGTGTGGGTCGACGCGATCCAGATGGTCTGGTACGTCCTCGGCGGCGTGATCGTGGTGATCGCGCTGGCCGGCGCGCTGCCCGCGGGCTGGTTCGGCGATGCCATGGACGCCAACAAGTTCCAGCTGTTCGACTTCTCCTCCAACGTGCTCACCGGCAGCTACCCGTTCATCGCGGCGTTCTTCGGCGGCGCGCTGCTGGCGATGGCCTCCCACGGGGTCGACCAGCTGATCGTGCAGCGGCTGCTGTCGACCAAGGACACCAGGGCGGCGCGCAAGGCGCTGATCGCCAGCGGTTTCGTCGTCTTTCTGCAGTTCGCGTTCTTCCTGGTCATCGGCGTGATGATGTGGGCGTTCTACGCGGCGGCGGTGCCAACCGACCCGGTGGCCGACGGCGGCCTCGGCCTGGCCAACCGCGACGAGCTGTTCGCGTCGTTCATCGTCACCGAGCTGCCATCCGGCCTGTCCGGGTTCGTGATCGCCGGCATCCTGGCGGCCGCGCTGTCCTCGTCGCTTGGCGCGCTGGCCTCGGCGACGGTGACCGACGTGTACGAACGGTTCGCCCGCCGGCCGCTGACCGAGGCCAGCAGGCTGCGGCTCGGGCGGATCTGGACGGTCGTGTGGGCCGGGCTGCTGATCATCTGCGCCGGCCTGTTCGCCACCGCCAACCAGACCACCGCCGACCCGATCGTGGTGCAGGCGCTGGGGATCACCGGCTACACCTACGGCGCGCTGCTGGGCGCGTTCCTGCTCGGGCTGATGGTGCGCCGGGCCACCCAGGCCGACGGGATCATCGCGTTCGTGACCACCGTGGTGGTGATGACGTTCGTCATCCTCGGGGTCAAGTTCGTCGGCCCGTCGGCCGAGGCGGACCCGGTGGCCAACGGCTACGGCGAGTGGACCTCGGTCACCGTCGACTTCTCCTCGGCGGCGCCGGCCGACGGCGTGCGCACGCTGGTGAGCTGGTGGTACACCCCGCTCGGCGTGGCGGTGACGTTGCTCGTCGGCGGCCTGCTGGCACTGCGCCATCGGAGTGCGGACCGGGAGGCAGTCTGAGGCTTAGCCGTGGCCGGCCACGCCGAAGTCGGCGCGCCGGTAGTTGACCAGCTCGGTGCGGCAGCCGAAGCCCAGCGCGGTGAACAGGCGTTCCGAGGCGTCGTTGCCGAGGTCGATGGTGGCCGACGCGCGCTCGCGGGCCGCCTTGGCGGCTAACTCGGTGAGCAGGCGGCGGACCAGTAACCGGCCGATGCCGATGCCGCGCATCTCCTGGTCGACCCCGACGGCGTCCACGTAGTACTCCTCGGCCTGGAGGTAGCCGGCCGCGTAGCCGAGCAACCCCTCGCCGAGCAGCACCACGACGGTGTGCCCGGCGGCGCCGGACACCAGCCCGGTGCCGGGCGTCGGGGCGTTCGGGAAGAGCCGGTCGTGCAGGCCGGCCACCGCCGTGTGCACGGCGGGGTCCGCCGGCAGCACGACGACCCGGTCCTGTTTGCGGGGCGGGGCGTCGGCCGCGCCGCCGACCAGCGACCGCAGGCCGGCGCCGGCCAGGGTGAACACCCGGACGGTCTTGCCGGCCGGGATGTCGTGGCGGACGGCGAAGTCGGCGAGCAGCCGGTTGTCCCGGTGGCCCAACAGGTCGACCGTGGTCACGGCGGTCATCGCGGGCAGCGCGCTGGCGGCGGCGAACAGGTCGTCGGCGGTCCGCTGCCACAGCTGGCCGGCGGCCGGGTGCTTGGCCGGCACGTCGACGTAGGGCCCGTGCAGGAACACCCTGGTCCCGTCGTGGACCACCTCGACGCTGAGCACGCCCCGCAACCTGCCGTTCTCGTCGGCGGCGACCACGGCCAGGTCGGCCCAGTCACCGCCGAGGTTGGCCAGCTCGTCGGCCACCTCCGCCGGTGACTCCCCGTGGAAGGCGATGTTGTGTGCCGAGTCGAGCTGCAGGCGGGCGATCAACTCGATCACACCCGGCAGATCGGCTGGCGAGGCGGTTCGTACGTGGTACATGGCGGGATTCTGAACGCCCGCGGGCCCTGGCGCGAACGGATTAATCAGCCACAGTCGCGACCGGCTCCGGAACGGGTTCGGGAGCCGGTGCCGGCTCCTTGGCTGTTTCCTTTGGCTCGGCCTTGCCGTGCAGGCGCTGGGAGATCACCTGGGTGATGCCGTCGCCGCGCATGCTGACGCCGTAGAGCGCGTCGGCGATGTCCATGGTCGGCTTCTGGTGGGTGATGATGATCAGCTGCGAGGTGGCGCGCAGCTCGCGCAGCAGGCCGATCAGCCGACGCATGTTCACGTCGTCCAGCGCCGCCTCCACCTCGTCCATCACGTAGAACGGCGATGGCCGCGCCCGGAAGATCGCCACCAGCATGGCCACCGCCACCAGCGACTTCTCCCCGCCGGACAGCAGCGACAGGCGCTTGATCTTCTTGCCGGGCGGCCGGGCCTCGACGTCGACGCCGGTGGTCAGCATGTCCTCGGGCTCGGTCAGGATCAGCCTGCCCTCACCGCCGGGGAACAGCGTGCCGAACACGATCTCGAACTCGCGGGCCACGTCCTCGTAGGCCGAGGTGAACACCTCGAGGATCTTGTCGTCGACCTCCTTGACCACGGTCAGCAGGTCGCGCCGGGTGGCCTTGAGGTCCTCGAGCTGGGTGGACAGGAACTTGTAGCGCTCCTCGAGCGCCGCGAACTCCTCCAGCGCCAGCGGGTTGACCTTGCCGAGCAGCGTGAGGTCCCGTTCGGCGCGCTTGGCCCGCCGCGCCTGGGTGTCCCGGTCGTAGGGAATCGGCTGCGGCGCGGACACCGCCTCGCCGCGCTCCTTGGCCTCCTCGTACTCGGCCACCTCGGCCTGGCTCGGCGGCACCGGCATGGTCGGCCCGTACTCGGCCACCAGGTCGTCCAGGCCGATGCCGAAGCTCTCGGCGATCCTGGTCTCCAGCTGCTCGAGCCGCAGCCGCTGCTCGGCGCGCAGCACCTCGTCGCGGTGCACCGCGTCGGTGAGCTTCTCCAGCTCGGTGGACAGCTCGCGGACCCGGTTGCGCACCTCGATCAGCACCCGCTCGCGCTCGTGCCTGGCGGCCTGCACGCTGTCCCGCTCGGCCGCGGCGGCCGCGAGTGACTGCCCGATCCGCTCCAGCGCGAGCTCACCGCCGCCGACCACGGCCCGCGCGACACGCGCGCCCCTGGTCCGCGCGGCCAGCACCCTGGCGGCGC
>NZ_BAAGXS010000109.1:0-31675 GCF_054779715.1 Actinophytocola sediminis
GGTCGGCGGGCCGGCCGGCGAGCTCGAACCTGGCGGTGAGCGTGCGGCCGACCGCGGCCAGCCGCACCACCCGTTCGGCGTCGGCCGGCCGGGTGGCGTTCGCGGACTCGACGAACGCGGTGATCGCCGCGTCCAGGTCGGCGCCGTCGCCCGCGCGGTCGAACCGTTCCTCCAGCGCGCTGCCCAGGTGGAACAGCCGGCCGGGGCGGTGCGGATGCCCCGGCGGTGAGCCGGTCACCGCCGTGCTGGCCACGGTGACCGCCTGGTCGACCCCGGCCAGCACCGCGTCCCGCTCACCGTCGTCGCCCGCCTCGACCCAGCTGGCGTCCGAGACGGTGTGCGAGCTCATGATCACCGTCGTCTGCCGGTCCGGCTGGTGGCTGACCACGACCCCGGAGGAGTCCACGTTGTTGCCGGTCTTGCAGTGTGGGCACCGCACCAGCGTCCGGTTCTGGTAGCGCAGCCCGTCATGCCACCGGTGGGCGCACCGCCCGCACCTGATCTCGGCGACGAAGTTGTCGATTTTCTCGCTCGCCGCCATCAGCAGACCGAAGGTGTTGGTCACCGAATTGATGTTGCCGACACAATCCGCGTCGCTGGTGTTGAGCTGCCACGGCAGGAGATTCTCCAGGTAGAGCCCTTCGACGTCGGTCCCCCAGTTTCCCTGCGGCGTTTCGACCACGATGTAATAAAGATCTTGGTCGACCTTCTTGGCCAGCAGGAACGCCTTCGCGGCCACCGCGTCCTGCGCCAGGTACGTTTCGTACACGGCCCCGTTGGGGTGAGTTTCCTTGGACACGAAAGTCGGCTCGTCGGCCGCCGGGCCGGGCGCGGATTTCCGCTTCGCTTTGAACCAGCTCATGTCACGCAACTCCCCAGTCGCCACCGGTCACTCGGCGACGATAGGCCACCGGTCAACGACGGATAAGTCCGAGGTCGGTTGCCGCGGCGACCGCGGCGGTGCGGGAGTCGACATCCAGTTTGGTGTAAATCCGCGCCAGGTGGGATTTGACGGTGCCTTCGGTGAGGTGCAACCGGCGGGCGATCGCCCGATTGGACAGGCCGTCGGCGACCAGGGTGAGCACTTCGATCTCGCGTCGGGTCACGGTGGTGTCCGGGGTGCGCAGCCGGTTCAGCAGCCGGTCGGCGACCGTCGGCGCCAGGGTGGTGTGCCCGGCGGCGGCGGTACGCACCGCGGCGGCCAGGTCCTCGGGCGGCGCGTCCTTGAGCAGGTAGCCGGTGGCGCCCGCGGCGATCGCGGGCAGCGTGTCGGCGTCGGTGTCGTAGGTGGTCACCACCAGCACGCGCGGCCCGCCGGGGCGGGCGGTGATCGCGGCGGTGGCCTGGGCGCCGGTCATGCCGGCGCCGAACCGCAGGTCCATCAGCACGACGTCGATGTCGCCCTCGGCGGCGCGGGCGACCGCGGCATCGGCGGTGGCCGCCTCGGCGACCACGACCAGCCCGGGTTCGGATTCCAGCACGGCACGCAGACCGGCGCGCACCACCGGGTGGTCGTCGGCCAGCAGCAGGCGGATGGTCATCGGGGCGACACCGCCAGCGGCAGTTGGGCGGCCAGGGCGGTGCCGTGGCCGGGGGCGGCCTCGATGGTGAGGGTGCCGCCGAGCGCGTGCGTGCGGGCGCGCATGGCGGCCAGGCCGAAGCCGCCGCGTTCCGGGTCGGGGTCGGGCAACCGGTCGGGATCGAAGCCGACGCCGTCGTCGATGACGTCGACGGCGACGTGGTCCCCGAGGTAGCTGAGGGTGACCTCGGCGGTGGTGGCCGCCGCGTGGCGGACGGTGTTGGCCAGGGCCGCCTGGGCGACGCGGACCAGGACCACCTCGTGCGCGGCCGGCAGCGGTACCGGGTCGCCGGTGACGTGGAAGCGCGCGGTGATCGGATGCCGGGTGCTGGTGGTGGCGCACAGCCGCGCCAGCGCGCCGGCCAGCGTGGTGCCGTCCAGGGCGGGCGGGCTGAGCGCGGCCACGAACCGGCGGGCCTCGGCGAGGTTGTCGGCCGCGGCCTGGCGGGCCTGGTGCACGTAGCCGGCGGCGGGCATCGCGGTCGCCGGCAACGCCCGGTCGGCCGCGCTCAGCAGCAGCTGGATGCTGGACAGCCCCTGGGCGAGGGTGTCGTGGATCTCGCGGGCCAGCCGTTCGCGTTCGGCGAGCACGCCGGCGGTGTGCTGGGCGTCGGCCAGGTCGGCGCGGGTGGCGGTGAGCTCCTCGATCAGCCGCCGGCGTCGCTCGCTTTCCCGGTACAGGGCCTGATAACCCCAGACCACGGCCACCGCGACGGCCGCGCCGAGCGCCGGGCCGATCGCGACGGCCACGCTGGCCGAGCCGTGGTGGGCGGCGAAGGCCACGATCGCGGCGGCCGCGGTCAGCGCCACGGCGACCAGCCCGGCGCGGCGGGACAGCAGGTGCAGTTGCAGGAAGTACAGCGGGAAGGCGACCCAGACCCCGTCCGCGGTCAGCGTGATCAGCACCAGCCAGCCCGCGCCGACGGCGGTCAGCCACCAGGCGGCGGCCACTCGGGAGCCGCGGACACCGGGCAACAGCGGCCCGACCGCGTACACCAGCGCGCAGGCCACCGCCGCGGCGACGACCAGCCAAGCGGCCGGCTCGTCAGCCGGCTGGCCATCGATGACGGCCCGCCCGGCGGCCAGCGCGAGCAGGCCGACGACCAGCAGGTGCAGGCACCAGGCCAGGGTCCGGCTGGTCGGGGTCAGAACGGGAGCTGCGGTGTTCACGGTGCTGTCAAGGCTACGGAGACCGCCACTTGGCCGCCTCTGTCGAAAGGTAGCGACGGCGTGCCGCCTTCCGGCCGGCGAGGTTCGGTCCTTGGCCGGCTGCCCGGGGACGGGCAGGCGGCGATCGTGGTGGCAGACCGATCGCCCCGCCGGAAAGGACTGGTCGTGTTCGTCGCCTGGAGAGACCTGAAGTTCGCCAAGGGGCGCTTCGCCATGATGGGCGGCGTCGTCGTGTTGATCACACTGCTGGTCGGCCTGCTGTCCGGGCTGACCGCCGGGCTCGGCCAGCAGAACATCTCCGCGATCACCGACCTGCCGGCCGACCGGATCGCCTTCGCCGCGCCCGGCGGCGGGCAGGAGCTGTCCTACACCGACTCCACGGTGACCGCGGCGCAGTGGCGGCGGTTGGCCGAGGCACCCGGGGTCGCCGCCGCGGAGCCGCTCGGCATCACCACCACCAGGGCCGCCGCCGGCGACCGCACCCTCGGGGTGTCGGCCTTCGGCGTCCGGCCGGGGTCCGTGCTCGCGCCCGCGGGCGACCGGCTGACCGATGACGCGGTGGTGCTGTCCACCACGGCCGGCGCCGACCTAGGCATCGGGCCGGGCGACGAGGTGACGCTGGCCGGACAGCGGCTGACGGTGGCCGCCGTGGCCGGCGACGCCTCCTTCAGCCACACCCCGGTCGTCTGGACCAGCCTCGGTGTCTGGCAGCGCGCCGCGCCGCCGGCCGAGGGCCAGACCGCGACCGTGATCGCCGTGCGCGCCGCCGCCGGCACCGACCTGTCAGCCGCCGACCGGGCCGCCGGTACCCGGACGGTGCCGACCGCGGACTCGCTGTCCGCGATCGGGTCCTACAGTTCGGAGAACGGCTCACTACAGCTGATGCGCGGCTTCCTGTTCGCCATCTCCGCGTTGGTCATCGGCGCCTTCTTCACCGTGTGGACGATCCAGCGCAGCGGCGACATCGCGGTCCTCAAGGCACTCGGCGCCACCACCGGCGCGCTGTTGCGCGACGCCATCGGCCAGGCCGTCGTCCTGCTCACCGGCGGCACCCTGATCGGCGCCGGGCTGGCCGCCGGGCTGGGCGCGGTGCTCGCCGGCACGGCGGTGCCGTTCCTGCTGACGCCCGCGACCGTGCTCGGCCCGGCCGCGGTGATGATCGCACTCGGCGCGCTCGGGGCGGCCCTGTCGGTGCGCCGCATCACCGCCGTCGACCCACTGACCGCCCTGGGGAGCGCCCGATGAGCCTGACTCTGGCCGACGTCACCCTGACCTACCCCGACGGCGACGCCCGGCTGACCGCCATCGACCGGGTCACCCTGGAGGTCCCCGCGGGCAGCCTGACCGCGGTGGTCGGCCCATCCGGTTCCGGGAAGTCCAGCCTGCTGGCGGTGGCCGCGACCCTGATCACCCCGGACACCGGCACCGTCACCATCGACGGCACCGCGACCACCGGCCTGACCAGGAGCGAGCTCACCGACCTGCGCCGCGACCGGATCGGCATCGTCTTCCAGCAGCCCAACCTGCTGCCCTCGCTCACGGCCGCCGAACAGCTCCAGGTGATGGCCAAACTCGACGGCCGGTCCCCCGGCCGGGCCAGGGGCCGGGCGGTGGAGCTGCTCGACTCCGTCGGGCTGGCGACCAGGGCGGGCCGGCGTCCCCACCAGCTCTCCGGCGGCGAGCGCCAGCGGGTGAACATCGTCCGCGCGCTGATGAACAACCCGACCGTGCTGCTGGTCGACGAGCCGACCAGCGCCCTGGACCACGATCGCGGGGCGGCCATCGTCGACGTGCTCACCCGCCTCACCCACCAGCGGGCCACCGCCACCGTCCTGGTCACCCACGACCACACGCACCTGACCGCCGTCGACCAGGTCGCGAGGATTCACGACGGCCGGCTGCGGTGACCGGGTCGCGCAGTCTCATTCAGGGCTGTGCTGGGTTTCGAGGTCGAGCCGGGCGAGGTGGTCGGGGTCGGCGAGCATGTCAATCGCGCTGACCCGCCCGGCGGTGATGGTCATGGCGAACACCACGCGGGGCACGCCGTCCCTGATCCACGCCAGCCCGGGCACGCCGTCGACCACGGCCAGGTGGGCGGCCCTGGCGCGACGGGTGAAGTTGCCGGCCACCGCCCGCGCGCCGGCGGCCGAGCGGGCGCCGAACGCCACCGCCGCCGCGTCCGGGCGCAGCACGACATCGGGGTCCAGCAAGGCGAGCAGCGCGTCGAAGTCGCCGTCGCGGGAGGCGGCCAGGAAGGCCGCGACGAGTTCGCGGCGGCGCGCCAGGTCGGCGCCGCCCGGCGTGGCGCCGCGCACCCGCTGGCGGGCGCGGCTGGCGAGCTTGCGGGTGGCGGTCGCGGTGCGGTCCACGATCGGCGCGATCTCCTCGAACGGCACCGCGAACAGGTCGTGCAGCACGAACGCCAGCCGCTCGGCCGGACTGAGCGTGTCCAGCACGACCAGCAGTGCCAGGCCGACCGAGTCGGCCAGTTCGGCCTGGCCGGCCGGGTCGGTCTCCTCGGCGGTGTGGTCGACGGCGGTCCGGGGTTCCAGCCGGCCGCGCGAGCGCAGCATGTTCAGCGCCACCCGCGCCACCACCGTGGTGAGCCAGCCGCCGAGGTTGGCCACCTCGGCGGGATCGGCGCGGCTGAGCCGCAACCACGCCTCCTGCACCGCGTCGTCCCCCTCGGCCGCCGAGCCGAGGACCCTGGTCGCCACCGCGCGCAGCCGCGGCCGGTGCTCCTCGAACCGCGCCGCGAGAAACTCCTCGTCGCTCACCGGTCACCTCCGCTCGTCGCCGCGTGTCAACACACTGACCCGCGAGACCGCGCCGATGTGACCATGGCCGACGGTGCGATCGTTCCGATCCTGCTCGCGACGATCCCGGCCGAGGGCCCCACCGGCGTCTTCCTCTGGCCGGACTCCCGGACCATCCCGTGGTGAACATCGCCGGTCCTGGTGAGCCGTGGGAACTTCGGCGATCCCCGCGACGACTTCTGGTGCGGACGGGCACGCCAACCAGCGTGGCGAGAACCGGGTGGAGGTTGGCCCGCCGGCCACTCCCGCCGGTGGCCTCCCGTGGTGAGGATCGACAGCATGACGCGAGTGGATGTGGTGGTCTTCGACGGTGTCGACGACCTCGACGCGGTGGCCCCCTTCGAGGTGCTGACCGTGGCCGGCCGCCTTGGCACGACCATCTCGGTGAACCTCGTGGCGCTGGCCGACCGCGCCGAGGTGACCACCAGGGGCGGCCTGCGGCTGGGCACCTCGGCCCCGTGGTCGCCGGCGGCGGCCGACGTGCTGTTGGTGCCCGGCGGCGGCTTCGCGACCGCCGACTCCGGGGTGGGCGCGGAGCTGCGCGCCGGTGAGCTGCCGGCCGCGCTCAGGGCCGCGGCCCGGCCGGGTCTGGTGTTCGCCTCCGTGTGCACCGGCGCGGTGCTGCTGGCCGCGGCCGGTCTGCTGCGCGGGCGGCCGTGCACCACCCACCACCGCGCGCTCGCCGAACTGGCGTCGGGGGGTGGTCGGCACGTGGCCGCCAGAGTCGTCGACGACGGCGACCTGGTCTCGGCCGGCGGCGTCACCTCCGGGCTGGATCTGGCGCTGTGGCTGGTCGAGCGGTTCGCCGGCGCCGCCGCGGCGACCGCGGTGGAGCAGGTGCTGGAGTACGAGCGCCGCGGCACCGTCTGGCGTGAGCCGAAGGACGACCGGTGATGCGTCGCCTGCTCGCGGTCGTCGTCCTGGCGGTCGGGGTGAGCGGCTGTGGCGCCCCGCCGCCGGCGGCGACCACCGGCGGCGCCGCGATCACCGTCCAGGACTGCCAGGGCGACGACGTCGCCTTCGCCGAGCCGCCGCGCCGGGTGGTCGCCATCGACGGCTGGGCCGCCCAGGCGATGGCCCACCTCGGCCTGACCGACCGGCTCGTCGGCATCGGGTTCACCGGACCGCTCACCGCCGAGCCGGAGCCACTACGCGGTGACCTGGCGAAGGTTCCGGTGCTGTCGGCCGACACCGTCCCGGTCACCGAGACGATCGCCGCCACCCGGCCGGACGCGGTGATCACCGGGTTCCCCGGTTTCGGTGGCCCACCGGGCAGTCCGCGGGACGCCGACCTGGCGACCATGGGCGCCAACGGGATCGCGGCCTGCCTGCCGGCCGGGCCGGTGATGAGCGACCTGACCGCGACCTACGAGTTCCTCACCACGCTGGGCACGGTCTTCGGGGTCAGCGACCGGGCCGACACGCTCATCGCCGAGCTGCGGGCGCGGACCGAGGCGGTGGCCGACCTGGCCGGCGACGGTCCCCGGCCGCGGGTACTGGCGTTGGCCGACAACCCGGTGGCCGGACAGCCGGTCAAGGCCCTCGGCGGTGGCACCATCAGCAACGCCGTCATCGAGCTGGCCGGCGGCGACAACATCTTCGCCGACGTCACCGCCATGCACGCGGACGTGTCCCCGGAGAAGGTGGCCGAGCTGGACCCGGAGGTGATCTGGGTGGTCACCGACTTCAGCTTCGCCAGGACCACCGGCCGGGAACTGGTCGACAGCATCCGGAACAACCCGCTGCTGGCCTCGACCACCGCCGTCGAGCGGGGCCGGATCCTGGCGACCTCGCAGTACCTGGTCGGCATGCCGACCCCGCTCAACGTCGACGGCCTCGAGCGGTTCGCCGCGGAGCTGTGGCCGGAGAACACGTGACCGTCATCCAGCGACCGGTCCGGCGGCCCACGCGCGGCTATCTCGCGGTGCTCGGCGCGCTGGCCGGTGGGCTGGTGGTGACCGTGCTGGTGGCGACCGGGATCGGGCCGGTGGGCGTGCCGGTCGCCGAGGTGACCGACATCCTGGCCAACCGCCTGACCGGCGGCACCGGCACCGAGTCCACCGCCGACCTGGTGGTGTGGCAGTTCCGGTTCCCCCGGGTGCTGTTGGCCGTGGTGGTCGGCGCCGGGCTGGCGCTGGCGGGCGCGGTGGTGCAGAGCGTGGTGCGCAACCCGGTGGCCGACCCGCACCTGCTCGGCCTGTCCTCGGGCGCCTCGGTGGGCGCGGTGCTGGTGCTGACCTCGTCGACCGCGCTGCTCGGGGTGTTCACCGTGCCCGCGGCGGCCTTCCTCGGCGCCGCCGGGGCGATGGCCCTGGTGCTGGTGCTCGCCCGCCAGCGTGGCCGGCTGCATCCGCTACGGCTGGTGCTCGTCGGGGTCGCCTGCGCCCACCTGTTCAGCGGGGTGACCTCGTTCCTGTTGGCCCAGACCAACAACTCCGCCGCCCAGCAGCAGATCATCTTCTGGCTGCTCGGCGGGCTGTCCGGCACCCAGTGGCACACCCTGCCGATTCCCTCGGTCGTGGTGGCCGCCGCGATCCTGGTGCTCCTGGTGTTGGCGCGGCGGGTGAACGTGCTGGTGCTCGGCGACGACGCGTGCGCCGCGCTCGGCATCCACGCCGCCCGGCTGCGCTGGCAGTTGCTGGTGCTGACCACGCTGCTGACCGGCACGGTGGTCGCGGTCTCCGGCGGCATCGGGTTCGTCGGGCTGATCATCGGGCATCTGGCGCGGATGGTGGTCGGCGCGGACCACCGCCGCGCGCTGCCGGTGACCGTCCTGTTGGGCGCGATCTTCCTCACCTGGGCGGATGTGCTGGCCAGGATGGTGATCGCGCCGGCCGAGCTGCCGATCGGGGTGGTCACCGCGTTTCTCGGCGTGCCACTGTTCCTGCTCGTCATGCGCGGGCGCGGGCATCACCTGGAGGCCGGGTCATGACGCTGACGGTCGAGCGGGTGAGCCTGTCCCTCGGCGGCACGCGGGTGCTGCACGAGGTTTCCCTTGGTGTTGGCGAGGGTGAGTTCGGTGTCGTGGTCGGGCCGAACGGGAGCGGGAAGTCCAGTCTGCTGCGCACCGTCTTCCGCGCCCGGCGTCCCGACCACGGCCGGATCCTGCTCGACGGCAAGGACATCTGGCGACTGTCCGCACGCGACGCCGCCCGGCACACCGGGGTGCTGTTGCAGGAGCAGCATTCCGGGTTCGAGTTCACCGTCGCCGAAACCGTTGCCCAGGGCCGAACCCCGCACCTGGCGGCCTTCGACCGGCTGACCGCGACCGACCACGACATCGTCGAGGACGTGCTGACCCGCACCGAGCTGCGGCGGTTCGCCAACCGGCGGCTGGCCGAGCTGTCCGGCGGTGAACGCCAACGGGTCCTGCTGGCGCGCGCCCTTGCCCAGCGACCACGGCTGTTGGTGCTCGACGAGCCGACCAACCACCTCGACATCCGCCACCAGCTGGAGTTCCTGGAACTGGTGCGCGGCCTGGGAGTCACGGTCATCGCGGCACTGCACGGCCTGGACATCGCGGCCACCTACGCCGACACCGTCGTCATGCTCGACGGCGGGCGCGTGGTCGGCGCCGGCGCACCGGCGGAGGTGCTGACCGAGCGGGCGCTGCTCGAGGTGTTCGGCGTCGAGTCCACAGTGGACTTCGAGGGGCGGCCGAGCATCGCGCTGCGGCCGCGCTGCGTGTGTCCCGCGCTGCCCTGCCACTGGAGCTGTGTCCATCGACGGGTGGTGAACGCCGATGCCGACTGAGCGGCACGTGGTCGCGGTGCTCGCGCCGGCGGGGGTCGTCGGGTTCGACCTGTCGATCCCGTGCCAGGTCTTCGGCACCACGCGGCTGGCCGACGGCGGCTATCCCTACGAGGTCATGGTGTGCGGGCCGAGGCCGGCGGTCGGCGCGACGGCGGGTGGCATCAGCTACTTCGACATCCAGGTGCCCCACGACCTGACCGCCGCGGCGGACGCGGACACGCTGCTCGTGCCCGGCCTGGCCGCCCCGTACCGCGTGCCGGACGAGCTGCTCGACGCCCTGCGCGCGGCCGAGGACCGGGGCGCGCGCGTGGTGTCCATCTGCACCGGGGCGTTCGTGCTCGCCGAGGCGGGGTTGCTGGCCGGCAGGCGCGCCACCACCCACTGGGCCGCGGCGCGGGAGCTGGCCGGCCGGTACCCGGACGTCCGCGTGGACGCCAAGGCGCTGTTCACCGGCGACGGGCGGATCTTCACCTCGGCCGGGGTGGCCGCCGGGCTGGACCTGTGCCTGCACCTGGTCGCCCGCGACCACGGCGCGGCCGTGGCCGCCACGGCCGCGCGCGCGGTGGTGATGGCGCCCATCCGCGAGGGCAGCCAGGCGCAGTTCATCACCGACCCCGCGCCGGTCACCGTCGCCGAGCACGGGTCACTGTCTGGGTCACTGTCTGCGACGCTGACCTGGATCCAGGCCAACGCCGCGCTGCCGCTCACCCTCGCCGACATGGCCAGGCACGCGTCGTTGAGCACCCGCACGCTGACCCGCCGATTCCACGACCAGCTCGGCGTCAGCCCGCAACGCTGGCTGCACCACCACCGACTGCTGCTGGCCCGGCGGCTGTTGGAGACCACCGACCTGCCCGTGCCGCTGGTCGCCGAACGCAGCGGGTACGGCTCGACCAACGCGCTGCGCGCGCACTTCGCCAGGGAGCTGCAGACCAGCCCGCAGCGCTACCGGCACGGCTTCCATCAGTCCACTGAGGACTGATGACCTACCGGCGACCGGCGCGGCGGACCACCGCCAGCGCGACCGCCACCGCGGCCAGCAACACCGCCAGGCCCAGCCAGAGCATCCACTGGTGCACGTTGAGCGGCGCGCCGTCGGCTCCCGGTGTCCGGCCACCGTCCACACCGGACAGCGCGACCACCAGGACCGCCGCGGCGGTAACCGCGACCGCGAGCACCGCGATTACCCGGCGCCCGGCCACCAGCAGGCTCGCGGCGCGGCGGAACCGTTCGGCCGGCCGGGCGGGTGCGAGCAGGCGGGCGAGCAGCAGAGCGGCGACCGGGAGCTGCAGCAGCCACAGCGTGGTGCGCGGCCAGCCGTCGAACCAGACATTGGTGCCGTACAACAGGGTGTGCCAGACACTGAGCACGTAGACCACGATGACGAACCGGTGCAGGGCACGCCAGATCCGCGCGCCGGTCCGGTGTCGCAGGTAGTAGGCGAGGCCGAGCGGGATGGCCAGGTAGAAGGCGATGAGTCCCAGCAGGATCGCCACCACGCCGGTGCCGGACGGGTACCCGCCGGGCACGAACGTCTCGACGAACGCGCTGCCCACCCGCCCCGGCACGCCGAGGTCGTAGTCGTTGGCCCGCACCAGCTCGGCGAAGAACAGGAACGCGTGCGCAAACATCAGACCAATAGTGGTCAGGCTGGTGGTCCGATGCCACCGCTCGATCCGCGCCGGGGACAACCGGAGCCACCCCGGCCGCGTCGAGGAACGGACCAGGCCGAGCATGGTCGTCAACCACGCCCACAGCAGCGCCGACCAGCCGAACGCCTGGCACAGCCAGTACATCCAGTAGGCGTTCGCGTCCGCAAGAAAGGGCATGACGGCGACGGTCGCCGAGGTGCCCGCGCGCACCCGCAGGTAGAGCCACACGAAGATCGCCACGGTGATCACCAGCGCGGCCAACGCGTCCGGGCCGGCCGCGCGCAGGTCGGCGCGCAACCCGGGTCGGCGGCGGTCTTCCTCGACCCTCGACTCCGTGGAGACCATCTACACCTCCGCAGTCATCCAACCTGTTGTCGTCCGGTGGACACGTCACCGTCAACAAGGAGTCGGCTGACACCCGGGTCTGGTTCCCGAGATCGCGGGGGAACTCAGGTGGTGGTGTTCCGTCGGTTTCGGTTGCGCGCCACCCCGGTCGCGATCGCGGCGAGGACGACGACCCCGATGGCCAGCCACACCCAGGCCGGCACGCCGCCCTCGGTCGGCTCGGCCGCGTCGGCGGCGGCCTGTTCGGGGGCAGCGGCGGCGCTGGACTCGGTCTCCGTGGTGGTTGGCGGCGGGGTCGTGGTCGCCGCCGGGACCGGTGCGGTGAGGGTGAACCGCACGGCGCCGGTGACCGGGTCGCCGTCGGCGGAGATGATCCGGTAGTCGATGGCGTACGGGCCGGCGGGACCGGCGGGGGTGACCGGGACGGTCAGGGTGGCGTCGGTGGCCGTGATGGTGCCGACCTGCCAGGCGGTGCCGTCGTTCGCGGTGACCCTGACGGTGGCCTTGGTGGGGTCGACGGGTTCGGTGAAGGTCAACGTGAGCTGGCTCGGCGCGGTCGCGACCCGCGCGCCCTCGGCGGGGTCGCTGCCGGTCAACTCGGTATGCGCGGCGGCAACCGACGCCATGCCGACCATGGCCAGAAACACGGTAGCGACAACAACGACAAGACGCTTCATGATCAACCTACCTAGGTAGCAAACGGTGACCAGCGCAGCGAAGGAGCCCATCACTGCGTCCAGCGCAGCGAAGGAGCCCATCGCTGCGTCCAGCGCAGCGAAGGAGCCCTTCGCTGCGGTGGTCAGCGGGGTCAGGCGGTGCCTTCGCGGCGGGTGGCGTCGGCGGTCAGCAGGTCCTCGCGGGCGCGGGCGACCCGCGAGCGGATGGTGCCGATCGGCACGTGGCAGACCTCGGCGGCCTCGGCGTAGGACAGCCCGAGCACCTGGGTCAGCACCAGGGCCTCCCGGCGGTCCTGGTCAAGGCCGTCGAGCAGCACGCGCACCTCGACCAGGTCCTCGAAGCCCGCTGCGTCACCGTGGGCGGCGGCGCGCTGCCGGTCGGACACCTCGGTCCAGTCCACCGCGCCATTGGTGCGCGGCCGGGAGGTGGCCGTGCGGATGTGGTCCACCACGGCCCGGCGGGCGATGGACAACAGCCAGGTCCGCGCCGAGGACCGGCCGGCGAACCGGGGCAGGCTGGGTAACGCCCGCAGGTAGGTCTCCTGCGTGAGGTCGTCGGCCTGGGCGACGCCGGCCAGGTGGGCCACCAGCCGCCAGACGTCGCGTTGGCTGCCACGGACGAACCGCTCCACCGCGGACCGGTCACCTCGGCCGGCCGACAGGGCCAACGCGGTCAGCTCGTCGTCATCGCGCGGGGTCACAAATTCGCAGCCTAACCGAACGAGGACGGCGGGGAACTATCCCGTTCCGCGCCACGACAGAATGAACTATGGAGTGTGCTAACTGCCGGGAAGCGCTGTCGGCCCGGATCGACGGCGAGGACGAGCCGGTGCCCGCGACCTCGACCGACGAGCACCTCCGCGACTGCGCGGACTGCCAGCAGTGGTACGACCGCGCGATCGACCTGTCCCGCTCCCTGCGGGTCCGCGCGGCCGCGCCGGTCCCCGACCTGAGCCAGGCGATCCTCGACGACGCCCCCGTACTGGTCGACACCCGCGGCTGGTCGCCGCGCCTGGCCCTCGGCGGTGTCGGCGTCGCGCAGATCAGCCTCGCGCTGTCCCAACTGTTCGGCGTCGGCGCGACCGCCGCCCACGCCCGGCACGACGCCGTCCCGGTGGCCAGCCACCTGTTCAACGAGGGCACCGCCTGGAACCTCGCGCTGGGCATCGGACTGTTCTGGGCCGCCTTCCGCCCCCGCGCCACCTCCGGCCTGATCCCGGTCCTCGGCGGCTTCGTGCTGGTGCTGCTCGCCTACTCCACCCACGACCTGGTCACCGGCACCGCCCCGGTCACCCGGGTCGCCGGGCACGGCCTGCTGGTCGCCGGCCTGCTGCTGCTCATCCTGGTCAACCGCCGCCCCGACGGCTCCCGCCCGGCCGACACCGGCGACGACCGCGTCGACGACCACCAGCCACCCGCCGAGCCGCCGGCCGACCCCAAGCTCGGCAGCCGCCGCCCCGGCCGCCCGCCCCTGCGCCCCGCCGGCCGCCACCGGGCGGCCTAGCAACGACACCCGCTATATTCAGAGAATGGTGAAACTAGATCGCAGGCTGGCGCGGCCGACCGCCGAGATCGCGTTCGCGACCACGGCCGCCGACGGGCCCGCGGTGGTGTTCATCCACGGGGCGGGCCTGGACCACACCATGTTCGACACGCAGGTCGACGCGCTGGCCGACAGCGGCTACCGCGTGCTCACCTGGGACCTACGCGGCCATGGGGAGTCGACCCTCACGCCAGGGACGCGGTTCACCGCGCCCGACGCGCTGGCCGACCTCGCGGCGCTGCTGGACGAGTGCCGCGTCGACCAGGTCGCGCTCGTGGGTCATTCGCTCGGCGGCAACCTCGCGCAGGCGTTCGTCCGCGCGCACCCCGGCCGAGCGACCGGCCTGATCGTGCTGGACTCGACCTGGAACACCGGGCCGCTGTCCCGATTCGAGCGCTCCGCGCTGCGGCTCGCGGCACCCGCGCTGGCGTTGATCCCGCGACGCGTGCTCCCCGGCCTCATGGCCAGGGCGTCGGCCGTCTCCCCACCCGCCATCGCCCGAACGGAAGCGACCTTCGCACGCATGCCCAAACGCGCCTTCCTGGACGTCTGGCGAGCCACGGTCTCGTTCATCGACCCGGATCCCGGTTACCGCACCCCGGTGCCACTCGCCCTGGTGCGGGGAGCACAGGACCGCACCGGGAACATCGCGACCGCGATGCCCCGATGGGCGACGGCGGAGGGCATCACCGAGCACGTCATCCCGAACGCCGGCCACCTCCTCACCTGGGACGCGCCGACCGCGACCGCGCACACGCTGCGCCACCTCCTCGATCAGTGGCGAACCCCCCGGCAGGCCGAGTCATGATGGGGCCCGCCCAGCAGCAGTTCGTGAACGACATGGGCGACACGCTGGCCGCCTGGCGCCTCCCCCGCGCGACCGGACGGGTCTACGGATTCCTGCTGCTGCACGGCGACCCGTCCAGCTCGGACCGACTCCGCGCCGAACTGTCGCTCAGCTCCGGCGCGGTGAGCACCGCGATCCGCGAACTGGTCTCCTGGGGACTGGCCAGAACCATCCCGCAGGCCGGCAGTCGACGCCTGCTCGTGGAGGCCGCGGGCGGATTCGAACAACTCCTCGCCGCCAGTCACGAACGGGCACGCGTGTTCATCCGCAACCTCCAGGCAGCCGAACAGCTCACGGAGACCGCCGACGCGACCCAACGCCTCCGCGACGTCACCGCCCTGTTCACCACCTACGTCGACGCCGGCGAACGCGTCCTGCGCGACCGCACGCGGCCGTGACGCATCTCGACTCGTCGAGTCCGCTGATCCGGCCACGGTTCAGCGGCTTGCCGTCCGCCAACGACCTGCTCCACGGGCGGCGAGTTTCATGGCCGCGACGGTCGCCGCGCTGTAGGCCACGACAGCGCCGATATAGAGCCAGAGCTCACCCAGGCCGTCCCACTGTTCCCATGCGGCTGACCCGCGTGGCAGCCACACCAGGAGCGAGTACGCCAAGTTCAACGGGGTGCCCAGGACCAGCAGGCCGAACAACGGCGCGGCCAGCAGCACGGGGGCCAGCGCGGCCCCGAACGCGACCGGAATCGCGGGCGAGTCCCTGTTGTCGCGACTGGGGAAAAGCCAGGCCGCGAACAGAAATGCGACACATACGAGCGTGTAGAAGCCAGTGAACGATTGCCACGGCACGCCACCCGGCAGTTCCCACGACGACCAGATGTAGGCGTTCCACAGGTTGGTCATTGATGCGCTGATCCCCCAGGAGGCGATCAACCACACCCCATTCAGCGACAGGATCGATACCGTTACGCTCACATTGAACAACACCATGACTCGGGGCATGGTCCGCAGTGTGGTGCCGACCGTATCGGTCACCCGCCTCACAAACCTCGCCGCAACACCCGCCAGACCCCGCGCCTTGCCGAGCGCTTCGTGAACACTGCGGTACAGCTCGCGGCCTCCACGGCTGATCATGATGACACTCAGCAGCACGATGATGATGTTGCTGACGACCCCGGTGCCAAACACCCACCTGGCCACTTGCGACAGGAACGCCGCGGCCAACTCGTCCCAGCCGGGAACCGTGATCAGGTCGCCGTCCCACATTCGCTCAATGTTACCCGAACAGCCTCCGTCAATCGGCGGATTCCGGCCTGGCTGGCTGTTCTGTTGGGAAATGAACGCGTGTGGGATTCGGTCGCATTCATGGAAAACCGCGAGTTTGTCCCGCCACGCCGCGCCGGCGGGTCCTGGTCACACCACCGCACCGTCCCGCGGCCGGACCTGACGGGGCAGCGACGCGGCGATCTCCCGGTCGTGGGTGATCACCAGGACCGTGGTGCCGGCCGCGCGCGGTTCCGACAGCAGGTCCAGCACGCCCCGGCGTTACCTCCAACGGCGCATCGCCGCTACGGCTGTTCGTCGGCTATCTGTCAGTTTTTCACCAGATGGATAGCTGATCCGCAACCTGGTGACGTACAACAACTGACATGTCCCTGCGCAGAAGAACGTTCTTGCTGGGCGGTCTCGCCGGAACCGGGGCGGGACTCATCACCTTCCGCTCGGCCAGCGGCGCCGCGTCGGCCTATCCCTTCGCCCTCGGGGTCGCCTCCGGCGAACCGTCGGCCGACGGGTTCGTGCTCTGGACCCGACTCGCACCCAATCCGCTGGCACTGGACGGGTTCGGCGGCATGCCGGACGCCCCGGTGGCCGTCGAATGGCAGGTCGCCACCGACGAGTACTTCGCCACCGTGGTCGCCGCCGGCACCACCACCGCGGTCCGCGCCTCGGCGCACAGCGTGCACGTCGAGATCACCGGGCTGCCCTCGGGCCGGGTGTACTGGTACCGCTTCCGGACCGACGGCCACATCTCCCAGGTCGGCCGCACCCGCACCGCGCCGGCGCTCGGCACCAGCCCGGCGCTCACCATGCTGTTCGCCTCCTGCGCGCACTTCGCGTCCGGCTACTACACCGCCTACCGGCGGATGGCCGAGGAGAACCCGGACCTGATCCTGCACCTCGGCGACTACATCTACGAGAGCGGCGCGGCCGACGTCCGCACCCACCTGCCGGCCAGGGAGATCACCAGCCTGGCCGACTACCGGGTACGGCACGCGCAGTACCGCAACGACCTCGACCTGCAGGCGGCACACCAGGTCGCGCCCTGGCTGGTCATCTGGGACGACCACGAGGTCGAGAACAACTACGCGAACCTGGTGCGGGAGAACGACACCCCGCCCGGCGACTTCCGCGCCCGGCGGGCCGCCGCCTACCAGGCCTACTACGAGCACATGCCGCTGCGCTCCGCGCAGGCGCCGTCCGGCGAGAACCTCCAGCTGTACCGGCGGTTGCGCTGGGGCAGCCTGGCCACCTTCCACATGCTCGACACCCGCCAGTACCGGATGGACCAGGCCTGCGGCGACGGCAGCAAGGACTGCCCGGAGGCCGACGACCCGGCCCGCACGATCACCGGCGGCACGCAGGAGTCCTGGCTGCTCGACGGTCTCGGCCAGCGCCTCGGCACCTGGGACCTGATCGGCCAGCAGGTGTTCTTCGCCCAGCGGCTCGCGGCCAGCGGCACCAGGAGCATGGACGCCTGGGACGGCTACACCGCCAACCGCAAGCGGATCCAGGACAGCTGGCAGGCCAGCGGGAACACCAGCACCGTCGTGCTGACCGGGGACGTGCACCGGCACTGGGCGGCCAACCTGATGAACAACTACACCAGCCAGGACAAGGTGATCGGCACCGAGCTGGTGACCACGTCGATCACCTCCGGCGGCGACGGCAACCCCAACGACGACGGCACCTCCAGCGTGAACCCGCACGTCAAGTTCAACAAGAACCTGCGCGGCTACGTCCGCACGGTCACCCGGCCGACCCAGATGACCGTCGACTTCCGGGTGGTCGACAAGGTCAGCGAGCGCGACCACCCGATCAAGACCGCGAAGAGCTACCTCATCCAGGCCGGCGCCCCCGGTCTCCAGAACCCCTGAACGGGACGCCATGAGACGCACACTGCTGACCGCGCTCGCGGCGGCGAGCCTGCTCGTCGCGCACGCCCCGGCCGCCACCGCGGACGGCACGCTCACCTGGGCCGCCGCCAACACCGCGACCGCCGGCGACCAGGACAACCCGTCGGTCGCCGCCTCCCGGGACGGCTACACCGCCGTCGTGTGGGAGGACGACCGGGACGCCACCGCCCCGGACGACAACCTGCACAGCGAGGTGTACCTGCGCCTGTACCGCGACGGCGGCTCGCTGTTCGAGAAGAAGGTCACCCCGGGCGGCACCGGGAACTGGCGCCACGTGCAACCCGACGTCGCGCTGCGGTCCGGCGGCGGCGTGGTCGTGGTGTGGGCCGACGACCAGGACGGCAACGGGGTCTTCCAGATCAAGGTGAAGACCTTCGACGCCGCCGGCACGGAGACCGGCTCGGCAACGGCCAACGGGACCGCGGCCGGCCAGCAGGTCAACCCGGAGGTCGCCGTGGACCCCGACGGTGCCGGGTTCGCGGTCGTGTTCGAGGACGAGCAGACCGGTGCGGCGCCGACGATCCGGCTGTCCGGGTTCGCGTCGATCACCGCGAAGACCTACGAGATCCGGGTGCACGCGGCCGGCGGCACCAACCGGCACCCGGACGTCTCGATGGGCGCGCCGGGCAACGCGATCGTGGTGTGGGACGAGGACATCGACGCCAACGGCTACTACAACGTCGGCCTGGCGAGCTTCACCCCCAGCGGCGCGGTGAAGCTGGCCAAGCGGCTGGCCAACGCGGCCACCGGCGGGCAGCAGTCGAACGTGACGATCGCGGCGAACTTCAACGGCGACTTCGTGGTCGGCTGGGTGACCGATCACCTCGGCACCGCCCAGACCGCGGTGCGCTCGTTCACCGCGACCGGGTCCGCCCCGGCGGAGGCCTTCCTGCCGGGCACCGACCCGCAGGTCGGCCTGAGCGACCAGCGGCACGCGGTCGCGTACTGGACGGCGGGCGAGGACGTGCACGTCCAGGGGCTCAACCCGGACGGCACGGCCACCGGCCGCCAGGCCCGGATTCGCGCCAACACGGTCACCGCCGGGCGGCAGACCCAGCCCGCGCTGGCGGTCGACCCGTTCGGCGCCATCACCCTGACCTACACCGACGACAACGACGGCGACACCTTCGACGACGTCCTGATCGGCACCGGGCTGGTCAACTCGACCTGGTAGCCAGCACAGCGGATCGCCCGCGCGACGGCGACGGTCGGGAACGTTGGACTCGCGGGTTCAGGGCTCGGTGGTGTGGGGTCAGAAGAGGAGGATGGCCAGGGTGATGGTCACCGTCGACCCGCCGACGAGCTTGATGGCGGTCAGGTGCGTGTGCAGCGTGTCGTCCCAGGACTCGCCGTCGCGGCTGGCATAGCGCGCGGTCGGGGTCAGCCCTCGGCCGAGGCCGAAGCCGGCGCCCGTGCTGATCGCGGTGGCGAGGTCGGGCGCGGTCAGCACCAGGGCGGCCACCAGCACGTACGGGACCGTGGACGACACGTAGGTGCGCACCCCGGTGCCCATCTCGAAGCCGAACCGCAGCGAGCCCCTGGCCACGTTGGTGGTCAGCACGTCCTGCGGGACCTGGCGGGCGTTCTGCGGCAACGGGAACCGCAGCACGCCCGCGTCCCGCAGCACGCCGGCGACGGCCAGCGCGACCACGGCCGCGTGCCGCGCCGTCTCCGGCGCGGGCGCGGCCAGGCCGGAGACCACCCACAGCACGAGCGCGCTCAGTACCGCGCCCAGCACCAGGCCGATGTCGAACAGCAGGAGTGCGACCCCCTGCCGGGTCCGTCCCCGCCAACCTGGCGAGGTCAGCGCGAACGCGCTGTTCCTCGTTCAAACGGAGCCGGACAGGGTGTAGCCGGCCAGCCCGCCGAGCACCGCCCAGCCGGCCACCGCCCACCCGGCCAGCGCCAGCGCGACCGCGGCCGGCGCCAGCACCAGCGCCGCCAGGGGATGGCTGAGGATCCGGGTCACGTGGCCCCGCCGGTGAGGGTGCGCCAGGTGGTGGCGCCGACGATGCCGTCGGCGGTGATCCGGTTCTGGCGCTGGAAGTCCGTGGCCGCGGCCAGCGTGCCGTCGCCGAAGATGCCGTCCTCGGCCAGCCGGTAGCCGTAGCGGTTGAGCTCGACCTGGGTGGCCAGCACGGGGGTGCCGCTGTCGCCGCGGCGGGTGGTGACGACCAGCGCCGGCCAGGTCGCGGCGTTGACCCCACCGGTGACCGAGAGCCCGTGCGCGGTCTGGAACTCACGCACCGCCTGGGTGGTCGCCTGGCCGTAGGCGCCGTCCACCTCGATGGTGGAACCGTGGTGGGTGAGCAGATGCTGGATGGTGCGCACGGTGGCGCCGGACGCGCCGCTGGCCACCGCCGGCCAGCTCGCGCTCGACGGGCAGCCGCATTCGGTGGTCCACCGGCAGATCGAGTTGACCCAGCCGGAGCCGGTCCGGCGGTAGCCGTCGTGGCAGCGGCGTTCGATGTGGCAGCTGCACGCCCCGCAGGCCTGGTCGTAGCGCCACATCCAGCCGTCGTAGCTGCCGGACAGGCACGCGTTGGGCCGCAGTCGCCAGGTGACCTGGTCATCCTTGTGGAAGCCGGTGTTGGTGCCGGAGGTCAGGCAGGCGTCGGCGAAGATCGTGCTCGGGCCGCAGCCAGGTGAGCAGTTGTGGTCGGCGGCGTAGGACGGGCAGTTCGGGTAGATGTCGTAGCCGTCGGCGACCGCGCGGCGCACCGAGGGGAACACGCCGCCCAGCGCGGTGAGGCCGACCACGCTGCCGGCGCGCAGCACGGCGCGCCTGGTCGGCGCCCAGCCTGCCCAGCGCGGTTTTCTGGTGCGTGCCCTCGGTTCGACGGGCATCCCGGGGTCGGCGCCGCGCAACGGGGGCACCACTGTCAGGTCGCTGGTCACCGAACCTCCATCACCGGGGCGAGGAACTGTCGAACGGCCGTGCGGGAGCCGACGGGGGCGGCGGCGGTGATCCGGCCGTCGGCACCGACCAGGACCGCGAACGGGGTGGCGAGCGCGCCGTAGGTGGCGAACTGGTGGCTCTGGTCGGGCAACGCCGTGACCCCGGGTGGCACCTCGGCGGCCGCGCCTTCGTAGAGCGCGAGCACCGGCAGCCGGTCCCCCAGCACGTCGACGGTCTCGGCCAACGCCTCGACACAGGTGTGGCAGGTCGAGCGCAGGAACAGCAGGACCGCGGGCGGTTTCGTGCCGAGCAGGCCTAGGTCGGCCTGGTCGCCGGTGCGCGGTCCGGCCGGGACCGCGCGCAGCCCGGCGCCGGCCTGCAGCGCGTGCACCTGGCGGACCAGGCCGGCCACCACGAAAGCCAGGAGCAGCAAGGCAACCCAGCTAACGATCAACGCACTACTCTGGAAACTCATGTGGCTGCCTCCGGGAGTCGCATGGCGGCGGGTAGGTGCCAGAGCAGGAGGCCGATCGTGCTGGCGGCCAACAGCACCACGATCAGTGGGGGGTCCACTCGGGACAGTGGAATGATCGTGTCGGCGGTGGACGCGGGCAGTGCCGCCAGGGCGGCGAGTGCGGCCGCGCGGGCGGTGACCCAGTGGCCCATCGGCACGTCCGCGCCGCCGCAGCCGCACGGTCCACTTCGGCCGGTCGCGGTGACGTACCAGGCGTAGCCGCCGTAGCCGGCGAACACCACCGCCGCGCCGGCGAGCACGAGCGGCGACGGGCCGGCCGAGCGGACGAGTCCGGCGAGCAGTGCCACGGCGAGGCCGGCCTCCAGCACGGTCACCGCGAGCGCGACCGGGCGGATCGCGCGCGCCGGCACGACCCGGTGGGCGGCCAGGGCGGCGGGCAGCGCGCGGGGGGCGCGCACCCGTTCCACCACGGCGATCACCAGTACGAGCAGGACGACGTAGGCCGCGACGCTGACCGGGAACATCAGCTGGCTCACCGGTCGTCGAGCAGGCGGGTGCTGAGCTGGTCGACCAACGCGGGCACCCGGGTGAGGTCGGTGTCGGCGAGCGGGAGCACGGTGGTCCAGGTGTCCGCGCCGGCGAGCACGAAGTACGGGTCCCCATTGGACAGTCGGTCGGTGAACAGCTCACCGGACCGGGTCCGCGCGCCCTTCCAGTCGGGCAGGCGGGTCGCCTGCGGCGCGGTCGGCACGGTCACCTCGAGCAGCCCGAGCGCCGGCACCTCCTTGACCACCGACGCCGGGGCGAGCACGGCGCTGCCCGCGTCGGCCTTCGGACGGATGGCCATCCCGTCGTCGTGTTCGGTGATGCCGAGCGTGTCCAGCGCCTCGACCGCCGCCGCGGTCGACGTGCCGTAGAAGTGGCTGATCAGGCAGTGCCGCCGGCCGCGCCACACGGCGAGCAGGATGTCCTCGGTGATCCGCGATCCCGGTTCGACCCGGCTGGTGCGCCCGATGAGCAGCGTGCCGCCGGCGAAGCGCAGTTCCTCGTCGAAACCGGACACCGCGAGCGCGCCGGCCACCTCCTCGGCGAGTCCGCTCACGCCGGCGACCAGCTCGTGGGTCCGGCCGCGCACGGCGACGCGCACCGAGGAGGTGCTGGGATGGCCGAGGTCAAGCGTGCCGCTCAGCTCGTACCGTCTGCCGTCCAGCGCCCGGTGGACCACGGTGGTTGTCTCGCCGGTCGCGATCGGCACGGGACCCTCCGAGAGGTTGGGTACTCACTGACAAGAATCCAGCACGCATTGTAAATATATTACAAGGGCTGGCGGAGTGAAATACGCCGTTTCCCGCACCGCGTTGATGCGGTCAGGCCACGACGATCGTCTGTCCGTCCACTCGTGACACGAGTTCGCCGACCACCGGCGCGCCCGGAATCTCCCCGGCCACCAGCAGGCCGCCGGAGGTCTGCGCGTCCGCGAGCAGCAGCGCGGTGTCCTCGTCGATCGCGTCGAGGTCGGCGTGGTCGCGCACCCAGTCCAGGTTGCGCCGCGTGCCACCCGGCACGTAGCCGGCGCGCAACGCCGCCCGCGCGCCGTCGACGAACGGCACCGCGGCGGCGTCGAGCACGGCGGTGACCCCACTGGCCCTGGCGAGCTTGTGCAGGTGGCCGAGCAGCCCGAAGCCGGTCACGTCGGTGGCGCAGGTGATGCCGGCGGCCAGCGCGGCGGTCGCGGCGTCGGCGTTGAGCGTGGTCATCACCTCGATCGCGTGCGCGAACCGCTCGCCGGTCGCCTTGTGCCGGTTGTTGAGCACACCGAGGCCGAGCGGCTTGGTCAGCGACAGCGGCTGGCCGGCACGCCCGGAGTCGTTGCGCAGCAGGCGATCCGGGTGGGCGAGGCCGGTGACCGCGAGGCCGTACTTCGGCTCCGGGTCATCCACGCTGTGCCCGCCGGCGAGGTGGCAGCCGGCCTGGCCGCACACGTCCGCGCCGCCGCGCAGCACCTCGGCGGCCAGCTCGAAGGGCAGTACCTCCCTCGGCCAGCCGAGCAGGTTCAGCGCGACCACCGGGCGCCCGCCCATGGCGTAGACGTCCGAGAGCGCGTTGGCCGCCGCGATGCGTCCCCAGTCGTAGGCGTCGTCGACGACCGGCGGGAAGAAATCCGTGGTGGCCACGATCGCGCGGTCGCCGTCGATGCGCACCACCGCCGCGTCGTCCCCGTCGTCCAGGCCGACGAGCAGGTCGTCGGCCGGCGGGCGGCGCAGCCCGCGCACGATCTGCTCCAGCTCCCCCGGCGGGATCTTGCAGGCACAGCCGCCGCCGTGCGCGTACTGGGTCAGCCGGACTTCCTCGCTCATGTCGGTGATCCTCTCGCGCCGGGCCTGTCACGATGTACCCCATGCCCCGAGGAGGCGCTTCCGGCCTGGTGACCGGCCCGGTCTTCAACACCGGTGAACGGCAGGTCCTGCCGTTGGCGGGTTCGATTCCCGTTCGCCTCCGCCAGGGCGGGTGTGCGCATGGCTGACCCGCGCCGGCGCATCCCGCGTACCGACGTCCTGCTGGCCGACCCCCGGCTGACCGAGGCCGCCCGCAGGCTCGGCGCGCCGCTGGTGAAGGCCGCGGTGACCGCCGCGCAGGCCAGCGCGCGCGCCGGTGAGCTGGCCGTCGAGCGGATCGCCGAACACGTGGTCGCGACGCTGCCGGCCACCGCGTCGACCGCGCGTCAGGTGCTCAACGCCACCGGCGTGCTGGTGCACACCAACCTGGGGCGCGCGCCGCTGTCGGCCGCCGCGCTCGAGGCGATCCAGGCGGCGGGCGGCACCACTGACGTGGAGTTCGACCTGGCCACCGGCCAGCGGGCCCGCCGAGGGCGGGGCGCGCTCGGCGCGTTGGCCGACGCGGTGCCCGACGCGGGCGGCGTGCACGTGGTCAACAACAACGCGGCCGCCCTGCTTTTGTGCGCGCTGGCGCTGGCCGGGGACCGGGAGATCGTGCTCAGCCGGGGCGAGCTGGTGGAGATCGGCGACGGGTTCCGCATCCCGGAGCTGTTGGCCGCCACCGGCGCCCGGCTGCGGGAGGTCGGCACGACCAACCGCACGTCCCTGGCCGACTACGCCGCCGCCCTCGGCCCGTCGACCGGGTTCGTGCTGAAGGTCCACCCGTCGAACTTCCAGGTCACCGGCTTCACCGCCGGGGTCGAGGTCGCCGAGTTGGCCACGCTGGAGGTGCCGGTGATCGTCGACATCGGCTCCGGGCTGCTGCGGCCGGACCCTGTGCTGCCCGACGAGCCCGACGCCACCTCGGTGCTGCGCGCGGGTGCGGCGCTGGTCACCGCGAGCGGGGACAAGCTGCTCGGTGGCCCGCAGGCGGGCGTGCTGCTCGGCCGGCACGACCTGGTCGAGACCCTGCGCCGGCACCCGGCCGCCCGCGCGCTGCGGGTCGACAAGCTCACCCTGGCCGCGCTGGAGGCGACCCTGCGCGGCCCGGCGCCCCCGGTGTCGGTGGCGCTGCACGCCGATCCGGCGACGGTGCGCGCCAGGGCCGCGCGGCTCGCGCGTGAGCTGACCGGTCTGGGGGTCGACGCGACCGTCGTCGAGTCGGTGGCGGTGGTCGGCGGTGGCGGTGCGCCGGGGGTCGAGTTGGCCAGCGCGGCGCTGAGCCTGCCGGCCGACTACGCCCACCGGCTGCGGGCAGGCGATCCGCCGGTCGTCGGCCGGGTCGACCATGGCCGGTGTCTGCTCGACCTGCGCACGGTCGCGCCGGAGCAGGACCAGGTGGTGGCGGACGCGGTGGCGCGGTGCACGTCGTAGTCACCGCGGGGCATGTCGACCACGGCAAGTCGACACTGGTGGCCGCGCTGACCGGGATGGCGCCCGACCGGTTGGCCGAGGAGTCGCGGCGCGGGCTGACCATCGACCTCGGGTTCGCCTGGACCGAGATCGACGGCACGACGCTGGCGTTCGTCGACGTGCCGGGACACGAGCGGTACGTGTCGAACATGCTCGCCGGGGCCGGCCCGGCGCCCGCCGCGATGGTCGTGGTCGCCGCGGACGAGGGCTGGCGGGCGCAGTCCACCGAGCATCTCGCGGCGCTCGACGCGTTCGGGGTGCGGCACGGGCTGGTGGTGGTGACCAAGGCCGACCGCGCGGACCCGGCCGAGGCGATGGCCGAGGCGCTGGCCCGCGTTCGGGCGACGAGTCTCGGCGAGGTCGGGGCGGTCGCGGTCAGCGGGCGCACCGGCTCGGGGCTCGCGGCCCTGCGCGCCGAGCTGGTCGCCATGACCGGCCGGCTGCCGGTGCCGGACGGGGACGCGGACGTGCGGCTGTGGGTGGACCGGGTGTTCACCGTCCGGGGCGCGGGCACCGTGGTCACCGGGACGCTCGGCGCGGGCACCGTGCGCGTTGGCGACGTGGTGGCGATCGCCGGGTCCGGGCGGCAGGTGGTCGTGCGGGGGCTGCAGACGCTCGGCCGGCCGGCCGAGGTGGTGGGGGCGGTGGCCAGGGTCGCGGTGAACCTGCGCGGTGTCGACCGGGCGGAGCTGCGGCGGGGCGACGCGCTGGTGGCCCCGGCGGCCTGGCGTACCACCGACGAGGTCGACCTGCTGCTGCGGACAGACGCGGTGCTGCACCGGGAGTTGGTGCTGCACGTCGGCGCCGCGGCGGTGCCCTGCCTGGTCCGTCCACTCGGGACAACCTGCGCGCGGCTCGTGCTGCGCACCGCGCTGCCGTTGCGCGCCGGGGACATCGGCCTGCTGCGGGACCCCGGTGAGCACCGGATCGCCTGCGGGGTAGAGATTCTGGACGCGGCGCCGCCCGCGCTGACCGGCCGGGGCGCGGCGAAGGCCAGGGAGCGGGAGCTGGTCTCCGGCGACGCGGCGCCGGCTCATCTGCGGCGGCACGGCGCGACGCCGGTGGCCGCGTTGCACGCTCTCGGCTGGGCGCCGCGCGGGGTGCTGGTCGGTGGCTGGGCGGTCGATCCGGAGCTGCACGAACGGTTGCCCGGCCTGGCCGCCGAGCGGTTCGCCACCTGGTCGGCGGCGAACCCGGTCGCGGCCGGCATGCCGGTCGCGACGCTGCGGCAGTCGCTGCCGGTGCCCGAGGAGGTGTTGTCGGCCGCCATCGCCGGCACCGGCCTGACCGTCCACAACGGACTCGTCCGGCCGGCGGGCGCGGTGGCCGCCCTGCCGGCCGAGGTCGACCTGGCGGTGACCGAGCTGGAGCGAAGGCTTGCCAGCGCGCCGTTTTCCGCCCCGGCGGCCGACGCGCTGGCCGCGCTCGGTCTCGGCGCACGCGAACTGGCCGCGGCCGAGCGCGCGGGCAGGCTCGTCCGGCTGGCCGAGTCCGTCGTGCTCGCCGCCGGCGCACCGGCGCGCGCGGCACAGGTCCTCGCCACCCTGCCGGCCCCGTTCACCGTGAGCGACGCCCGCCGCGCGCTGAACACCACCCGCCGAGTCGCCATCCCGCTACTCGAACACCTCGACGCCACCGGCATCACCCGCCGCACCCCAACCGGCACCCGCCACCTCCGCCCCTGACTCCGCCCCTGACCCGCCCGTCCACCGCAGCGAAGGGTCCCTTCGCTGCGGTGGACGCGGTGATGGGACCCTTCGCTGCGGGTCAGCTGGGCCTGGCCGGCCGACGGGATCCGGTCGGCGGTGGGTGAAATGGGTCGCGCCAGGTGGGCTGAGGCGTTAGCTTGCGCCTGGGCACCGCCGGGTGCGCCGCGATCAGCGAGGGGGCCAGGGGATGTCTGTGCGGACCGATCGGCTTGGCGTGTTGCTCGACCAGTTCGATCGGGCGCGGGAGATGGCGCAGGTGCGCCTGGCCGGACTCGGGGACGAGGAGTACCTGTGGGAGCCGGTGGCCGGGTGCTGGTCGATCCGCCGGCGGGACGCGGCCGTGACGCCGAGGGCGTTCGGGCCGGGCGAGTGGGTGCTCGACAGCGGCAACCCGGACATCCCGGCCAACGAGTACCCCGAGATCGCCCGGCAGGTCGCCAGCGGCATGACCATCGCCAAGATCGCCGAGGACTGGAGCGTGACCGTCGAACGGGTCGAGGAGGTGCTCGCGCACACCGGTCCACTTGAGCCGGACGTGTCGCCGATCACCACCATCGCGTGGCGGCTGGGGCATCTGCACCTCAACTTCGCCGGTGTTCTGGAGTGGACCTTCGGCGCGCGGCGGGAACCCAAGCTGCTGGTGGACTTCACGCCATCCGCCGCCGTCGAGCTCGAGCGGTTCTTCGCGCTGATGGACCGCTGGCACGACAGCATCGCCGCGGTGACCGAGGACCAGCTCGACACGATCGGCTTCTCCCAGTACCCGTACGGCTCCGACCCCGACGACCCGTTCATCTCCGTGCTGTCGGGGGCCAACCTCGAACTGATCCACCACATGGCCGAGATCGCGCTGCTGCGTGACCTCTGGCAGGCGAAGGCCTGATCAGGAAACCGGCAGCAGCTGTCGCCAGCGTTCCAGAGTCGGTTCCTCGGCCAGTTCCACGAAGTCGGCGTGCACGCCGATCTCGCGCAGCGCCTCCACCAACGACATCATGCGGATCGAGTCGAAGCCGTGGTCGAGCAGGTTGTCCTGCTCGCCGATGGTCTCCGGTGGCACGTCCAGGATCTCGGCGATCCGCTCCCGGAGATCACTCATCGACCCGCCTCCCCTTGGGTGCGGTTGAGAGGCACGGGGCTCCATCACACCTTCTCCTCCATTGTGGACAGCAACGTGGTGGTTGTGGTGACCACGGCGGCGCGGCCGGCCGCGTAGCGCAGGGCCATGTCGTGGTCGGCGCGGGAGAAGTCGGCGACCGCGTCGGCCACCAGGAACGCCTGGATGTCGCGCATGAACGCGTCGGTCGCGGTCATCAGGCAGCCGATGTGGGCGTAGATGCCGGTGACGATCAGCTGGTCGCGGCCGGTCTCGGCCAACAGGTCCTGTAAACCCGTGCGGTGGAACGCGGTGTAGCGCCACTTCGTCAGCAGCGTGTCGCCGGCCAGCGGCGCCAGCTCGTCGACGATCGCGGCGTCGTGCGGGTCGGCGCCGACGCCCCGGCCCCACATGTCCAGCTGCAGCCCCCGTTGCTGCGCGTTCTGCCCGCCCGGCTGGGCGGAGAACACCACCGGCACCCCGAGCCGCCGGCACGCCAGCGTGAGGCGTTCGATGTTGCCGACCAGCTCGGGCACCGGCGCGCCGGTGAACGCGCGCAGGAAGTAGTTCTGCATGTCGTGCACCAACAGCACGGCCCGCTCCCGGCACGGCAGCCAGGGCACCCGGTTGGCCGGCAGATCGGCAGCGGTCGGCATCCGGTACGGGTCGATCGCGGGCAGTCCGATCTTCGTGGTCGTCTCGGTCATCGGTCACCACCTTCCTCGGCGAGGTTCTCCTCGATAGCCCGGCGCAGGTCCCGCCTGCTGGTCTTCCCGACGCCGGTGTACGGGAAGCGGTCGACCAGCTCGACCCGGTCGGGGATCTTGAACGCGGCGAGCCCTCGGGTGCGCAGGAACCGGCGCAGCTCCGCGGCACTCGGCCGCTCGGCCGTGGGGATCACGAACGCGCACGTGCGCTCCCCCAGCTGAACATCGGGCATCGCGACCACCGCCACGTCGTGCACGCCGTGGTGGGCCAACAGGTGGTTCTCCACCTCCTCGGCGGCGACCTTCTCGCCGCCCCGGTTGATCTGGTCCTTCACCCGGCCCTCGACCACCAGATGCCCGGATGGCAGCAGCCGCACCAGGTCCCCGGTGCGGTAGAAGCCATCCTCGGTGAACGCGATCCGGTTGTGCTCCTCGGCGCGGTAGTAGCCGCGGATCGTGTACGGGCCGCGGGTCAGCAGGTGCCCCGGCTCGCCGTCGGGCACCACCACCTCGTCGGGGTCCACGATGCGCAGTTCGTCGTCGGCCGAGATCGGGGTGCCCTGGCTGATCCGGACCAGCTCCGGCGGGTCGTCCGCGCGGGTGTAGTTGACCAGGCCCTCGGCCATGCCGAACACCTGCTGCACCCGGCAGCCCAGCGCCGGGGTGATCCGGTCGGCGACCTCGGCGGCGAGCTTCGCGCCACCCACCTGCAGCAGCGCCAGGCTCGACAGGTCGTGGCGCTCGCGGGCGGCGGATTCCAGCCACAGCAACGCGAGCGGCGGCACGACCCCGGTGATGGTCACCGCTTCCCGTTCGATGATGGGAAAAACCACGTCGGGGTTGGGCGCGGGCGCGAGCACGACGGTGGCGCCGGCGTGCAGCGCGCCGAGCACTCCCGGCGAGCTGAGCGGGTAGTTGTGCGCGACCGGCAGCGTCGCGAGGTACACCGATTCCGTGGTGAGGCCACAGATCTCGGCGCTTTCCCGGACGCTGTACAGGTAGTCGTCGTGGGTGCGCGGGATGAGCTTGGGCACGCCGGTGCTGCCGCCGGACAGCTGGAGGAACGCGACCTGGTCGGCGGTCGGACCCGGCGGCGGCGGGCCGTCGGTGGGGATCGCGGACAGCGCGGTGAACGGGCCCGGCTCGCCGGCGACCAGCACGTGCCGGTTCCCCGGCAGCTCCTTGGCGATCGTGCGGTAGTCGAATCCGGTGTGCCGGTCGGGAATCACGTAGGCGACCGCGTCGGTGTGCGCGCAGAAGTAGCTGATCTCGCTGTACCGGTGCGCGGGCAGCGCGAACACCGGCAGCGCGCCGAGCCGGAACAGGCCGAAGATCACCTCGAGGAACTCCGCGATGTTCGGCAGCTGCACGACGACCCGGTCGCCGGCGTGAATCCCCAGCGCGCCAAGGCCGACGGCCATCCGGGTCGCCCGCTGGTCCAGCTCCCGGTAGGTCCACCGCCGGTCGCCGTCGACGACCGCGACCCGCTCCGCGTGCCGCGCCGCCCGGTCGGCGAGGAACGCGCCGAAGGTCTCCCCCGTCCAGTACCCCGCTGCGCGGTAGCGGTCGACGAACTCCGCCGGCCACGGCGTGTGGTCCATCAGCCGTCCTCCTCGATGCCAAGCGCGGACAGGAAAGTACGGAACTTGGCGGCGGTCTCGGCCAGCTCGGAGTCCGGAGTGGACCCGGGCACGATGCCGGCGCCGGAGTACAGCCGCAGCCGCGTCCCGTCGACCTCGCCGCAGCGGATCGCCACCACCCACTCGCCGTCGCCGGTGGCGTCGGTCCAGCCGACGAGTCCGGTGTAGAACCCGCGGTCGAACGGCTCCAGCTCCCGGATCAGCGCGCGGGCCTGGGGTGTCGGGTCACCGCACACGGCGGGGGTGGGGTGCAGCGCGACCGCGATGTCCAACGCGGACACCTCGATCGGCACCTCGGCGGTGATCCGCGTCGACAGATGCCACATCGTCCTGGTGGGTAACAGTTCCGGTGTCGGGACCACGATCCGCCGGCACAGCGGGGCGAGCCCGTCGGCCACCGCGGTGACCACCAGCTCGTGCTCGCGCCGGTCCTTCACCGACGCCAGCAACGCGGTCGCGTTCCGCCCGTCGCGCACCGGATCCCGGTCGCGGGGCGCGGAGCCGGCCAGCGGGTTGGCCAGCATCACCGTGCCCCGCCGGGACACCAGCAGCTCCGGGCTGGCGCCGAGCAGCGTGCGGTCGCCGAGGCCGACGCCGAACGTGTATCCGTAAGGGTGGCGGTCGACCAGCGCGACCAACAGCTCCCGCGCGTCGATCCGGTGCGTCGAGGTCAGCTCGCGCACCCGGGAGAGCACCACCTTGCGCAGCCCCTGCCCGTCGAGCCGGCTCAACGCGCGCGCCACCCCGGTGCGGAACACCTCCGGGTCGGCGTCCCGCCACGTCCACGACCGCGCGGGGACCGGCAGGGGCAGGCCGTCGGCCGGGTGTCCCGGCGCGGCCCGGCGCACCGTGCCGGCGACCGCGAGCCGCGCGGGCGTCCCGGCGTCGAAGGGGATCGCGCCGACGACCGTGGCGTCCCCGGTCAGCGCGGCCCTGGCCGCCGCGACGGTGGCCAGCTGGTCGCCGAGATCGTCGGCGAACAGGGTGCCGGCCGGGGTGGACAGGAAGAACGCGCCGGCGTGGTAGTCACGCAGCAGGTCGGCGGTGCCCGGTGGGGCGTCGGCCTGGATGGTCGACACGGGTGCTCCGTTCTCGTCGGTCACGCGCGGAGGGTCGCCCCGCCGTCGACATACAGGTCGTGCATGGTGATGTGCCGCGCCCGGTCGGACACCAGGAACAGCACGGCGTCGGCGATGTCGCCCGGCTCGGCGATGCGGCCGAGCGGGATCCCGGTCCGGTAGTCGGCCAGCGAGCCCGCGATCACCCGGCGCGCGCCGTGCTCGTCTGTCCACAGTGAACGCTGCATGTCGGTGTCGGTGGAGCCGGGCGAGACGATGTTGCACCGGATGCCGTGCGCGGCCAGTTCGAGGCCGAGGCAGCGGGTGAACATGGTCGCGGCGGCCTTGGACGCGGCGTAGGCGGCCATGCCGGTGCGCGGCACCCCGGCCGCGTTGGAGCCGACGGTGACGATGCTGCCGCCGCCCCGGGGCACCATCCTGGCGGCGACCGCGCGGGCGAACAGGAACACCCCGGTCGTGTTCACCGCGAACGTGCGCGCCCAGTCGGCGTCGGTGGTCGCCAGCACCGGGCCCGGGGTCAACACCCCGGCCACGTTCACCAGGATCGTGACGTCCCCGAGGCGGCGTTCGGTCTCGGCGACCACGCGGTCGACCGCGACCGGGTCGGCCACGTCGGCGCCGAGCGCGAGCACCCGCCCGCCGACCGCGCGCCGCGCCGCGGCGGACCGCTCCACGGCCGCCGCGTCGACGTCCAC
>NZ_BAAGXS010000110.1:0-49610 GCF_054779715.1 Actinophytocola sediminis
GGCCGACACCCTCTCCGCGCTGGCCGGCATGCCGCCGGTCGGGCTCACGCCGCTGCGCCGCGCCGCCGGGGTGGCCGCCGGCCCGGTGCCGGCCGACCCGGACCGGCTGCTGGTCGCCGACGCAGCGGACCGGTTCTACTTCCGCCCGGAGGGCAGCCGGGTCCTGGTCTCCCCGGCCGACGAGACGCCGAGCGAGCCCGGCGACGCCAAGCCGGACGAGCTCGACGTCGCGCTGGCCGTCGACCGGGTCAACGCGGTGACCACGCTGGGTCTGCGCTCGGTGCACACCGCGTGGGCCGGGTTGCGGTCCTTCGTCGCCGACCGGGAACCGGTGGTCGGCGCGTGGCCGGCACACCCCGGGTTCGTGTTCTTCGCCGGCCAGGGCGGCTACGGGATCCAGCTGGCGCCCGCGCTGGCCGTGCTCGGCGCCGAGGTGGTGCTCGGTGCCGCCCCGCCGCCGGCCGTGTCGCCGAGGTGATCGGAACACTATTGTTGGGCGCGTCTTCACGTTGCGGAGGAAGCCAATGGCGGACGGTACGAGCACCGGTACGAGACTCAGTGAGATCGTCGGCGCGGCCAACGTGCTGTCCGGCGAGGCGATCAGCGAGGACTACACCCACGACGAGACCCTGACCGCGACGCCGACCCGGCCCGCGTTCGTGGTGCGCCCGGCCGACACCGAGCAGGTCGCGGCCGTGCTGGCGCTGGCGGCCGAGACCGGCACCCCGGTCACCGCGCGCGGCAGCGGCACCGGCCTGAGCGGCTCGGCCAACCCCAGCGCGGACGGCATCCTGGTCTCCTTCGAGCGGATGAACGCGATCCTGGAGATCGACACCGACAACCACGTCGCGGTCGTCCAGCCAGGCGTGACCCTCACCGAGCTGGAGGAGCGCACCAGCGAGGTCGGCCTGGTCTACCCGGTGTACCCGGGCGAGCTGTCGGCCAGCCTCGGCGGCAACGTCGGCACCAACGCCGGCGGCATGCGCGCGGTCAAGTACGGCGTCACCCGCCACCACGTGCTCGGCTTACAGGCCGTGCTGGCCACCGGTGAGGTCATCCGCACCGGCGGCAAGTACGTCAAGGCCAGCACCGGCTACGACCTCACCCAGCTGATCGTCGGCTCCGAGGGCACGCTCGCGCTGGTCACCGAGGCCGTGCTGAAACTGCAGCCCCGGATGACCAGCCAGGCCACCGTGCTCGCGCCCTTCCCCGACCTGGCGACGGTGATGCGCGCGGTGCCCAGGGTCGTCGGCAGCGGCGTCGGCCCGCTGATCCTGGAGTACATCGACGCGCTGACCATGGGCGCCATCACCCACACCGCCGAGCTGAAGCTCGGCGTCCCCGACGAGGTGCGCGACGTCGCGCAGGCCTATCTCGTGGTGATGCTGGAGGAGAACGCCAAGGAGCGCCTCGACCAGGACGTGGAGGCGGTGGCCACGCTGCTGGGCGACCTGGGCGCGCTGGAGACCTACGTGCTGCCAGGACCGGCCGCGCGCAAGCTGATCGAGGCCAGGGAGCGGGCGTTCTTCACCGCGAAGGGCGCCGGCGCGGACGACATCATCGACACCGTGCTGCCGCGCTCGGCGCTGCCGGACTACTTCGCGAAGGTGCTGGAGATCGCGCAGGGCAACCAGACGCTGGTGGTCGGCTGCGGGCACGCCGGCGATGGCAACGTGCACCTCGCGGTGTTCCAGAAGGACCCCGAGGTGCGGCACCGGGTGCTGCACGAGCTGCTGGCCAGCGGTATGCGCCTCGGCGGTGCGATCTCCGGCGAGCACGGCGTCGGACATGAGAAGAAACGGCACTTCCTCGAGCTGGAGGACCCGAACAAGGTCGCGCTGATGCGCCGGATCAAGCAGGCGTTCGACCCGAGCGGGATCCTCAACCCCGGTGTGCTCCTCGACTGAAGAAAGCGGTGACGATGAACGGCGCCCACGCTCTGCTGCGCACTCTGGTCGACGGCGGGGTTGACGTCTGCTTCGCCAATCCCGGCACGTCCGAGATGCATTTCGTGGCCGCGCTGGACGCGGTGCCCGAGATGCGTGGGGTGCTGAGCCTGTTCGAGGGGGTGGTGACCGGCGCGGCCGACGGCTACGGCCGGATGGCCGACCGCCCGGCGGCGACCCTGCTGCACCTCGGCCCCGGCATGGCCAACGGGCTGGCGAACCTGCACAACGCGCGCCGCGCGCACACCCCGATGGTCAACGTCATCGGTGACCACGCGCGGTACCACAAGGGCTTCGACGCCCCGCTGGAGTCCGACATCGACGCGCTGACCGGCTGGCTGGACGGCTGGTCGCGCACGGTGAAGTCGGCCGACGAGGTCGGCGCGGACGCGGTCGCCGCCATCACCGCCGCGCTGACCGCGCCCGGCCAGGCGGCGAACCTGGTGCTGCCGGCGGACGTGTCGTGGGCCGACGGCGGTCAGCCGGCCGCGCTGGACACGCCGCCGCCCCCGGTGCCGGTGCACAGCGAGCGGGTGGCCGAGATCGCCGCGGTCGTGCGCGGCGACGAGCCGGTGGTGCTGCTGCTCGGCCACGGCACCACCCGTGAGCGCGGGCTGGTCGCCGCGAGCCGGATCGCGGCGGCGACCGGGGTGAAGGTGTTCGCGGAGACGTTCCCGGCGCGGATGGAACGCGGTGCCGGCCTGCCGAACGTGGAGCGCCTCGGCTACCTGGCCGAGCAGGTGCAGTGGCAGCTGACCGACGTCAAGCACCTGGTCCTGGTCGGGTCGAAGGCGCCGGTCTCGTTCTTCGCCTACCCGGGCAAGGCCAGCGAGCTGGTGCCCGACGGCTGCCAGGTGCACGTGCTGTCGGTGCTCGGCGAGGACGGCACCGGGGCGCTGGAGCACCTGGCCGACGAGGTGGCCGCCGGGGTGGCGCCGGTGCTGCAGGAGGCCAGCCGGCCCGCGTTGCCGAGCGGTCCGCTGACCCCGCAGAACTGGACCGAGGTGATCGGCGCGCTGCTGCCGGAGGGTGCGATCGTGTCCGACGAGGCGAACACCTCCGGCCTGATGATCCCGATGACCACCGCGGGCGCCCCCCGCCACGACGTGCTCACCATCACCGGGGGCGCGATCGGGCAGGGCCTGCCGGTGGCGGTCGGGGCGGCGGTGGCCGAGCCGGACCGTCCGGTGGTGGTGCTGCAGTCCGACGGCAGCGCGATGTACACGGTGTCCGCGCTGTGGACGATGGCCAGGGAGAACCTGGACGTGACCACGGTGGTGCTGAACAACCGGGCCTACGCGATCCTGCGGATGGAGCTGTCCAGGGTCGGTGCCGAGGCGACCGGTCCGCGCGCGGCTCAGCTGCTCGACCTGGCCAACCCGGACCTGGACTTCGTGGCGCTGTCGACGGGCATGGGCGTGCCGGCCACGCGGGCACACACCGCCGAGGAGCTGGCCGAGCAGTTCGCCAAGGCCCTCGCCGAGCCCGGCCCGCACCTGATCGAGGCGATGGTGCCGCCATTGCTGTGACCGTTGGCGCGGGGCCGGACGCCGGTCTGTTCGGCCCCGACTCGGTGAGTTGGCAGCTACACGCGCAGCCGGCGATGTGGCTGGCCGGCGTGCGCAGTCTGTACCTGCAGGCGCTGCACCCCAGGACGGTCGCCGGGGTGGTGCAGAACAGCGACTTCCGCCGGGACCCGCTCGGCCGGCTGATCCGTACGGCGAACTTCGTCGGCGCCACCACCTACTGCGCCACCGAGGAGGTCCACCGGCACGCGGCGCGGGTGCGGCAGGTTCACCGGGAGCTGCGGGCGGTGGACCAGGACACCGGCGAGCGGTTCCGGGTGGACGACCCGGAGCTGCTGCTGTGGGTGCACTGCGCGGAGGTGTCGTCGTTCCTCACGGTGGTGCGCCGGGCGGGGTTCCCGCTGACCGCCGCGCACGCCGACCGCTACCTCGACGAGCAGCGCCGCGCCGCCGAACTGGTCGGCCTCGACCGGGACGAGGTCCCCGGCGACGTGGCCGCGATGCGCGCCTACCTGGCCGCCCGGCTGCCGTCGCTGCGGCACACCGACGACGCCGAGGTCATCTACGACTTCCTGCACCGTCCGCCGGTCACCGGCAGGCTGGCTCTTGGCCTGCGGCTGTACGAGCCGCTGGTCGGCCACCTCGCGTACTCCCTGCTGCCTGGCTGGGCGACGCGGATGTACGGCAGGCGGCCCTATCCGGTGCCGGTCGCCACGACGATGCTGCGCACCCTGTCGGGTGCGTTGCGGGGTGCGCAGTGGACGGCGCGGACGCTGGTCCACGAGCCGAGACTCGGCCCGTTGCAGCCACACCCGGTGCTGGCGGTGAACCGCCTCGGCACCTGGGCGCGGCCCTCGGCGAGCCGGCTGCCTGGCTAGGCGTGCGCCTCCTGGAACTTGATCAGCAGTGCCTGGGGCACCCGGCCGCGCTCGGCGACCGTCTCGCCCTGGCTGCGGGCCCACTCGCGCACGGCCTGGGTGTCCGGCTTGCCGTTGGTGGCCGGCGCCGGTGCGACGGCCACGGCCACGGCTGCTGCTGCGGGGGCGGGCGCGGCGGCCTTGGCCCTGGCCGTCCGGCGGCCGCCGGTGCGGCGGCTGTTGCCGACGAACTCGGCGAGCACGTCGCGTAGCCGGGCGGCGTTGTCGGCGGAGAGATCGATCACGAACTCCACTCCGTCGATGGCGAAGGCCACGGTCTCGTCGGCCGGCCCGCCGTCGAGGTCGTCGACCAGTTCGAGGACGGTCTTCTGCGCCACTGGATCCTCCGGGTGGATGCTGAATCGCGAGACAAGCGCGTTGAGAATAACGGCCGGTAAGTCGGCTTACCGGCAGGACTCCCGGTGTGGCGAGGTGTGGGTGGTACTCGTCACTGGTCGGGAGCGGGAATGTCGAGGGCAAGCGTAGCCAGCCGGCTGAGGTCCGCGTCGTCCGGTGTGGACGCCGCACCGATCCAGACGGCCTGTACCAGGGTGAGGGTGTCGCCCTCCAGGCCGCTGGCGTAGGCGGCCGACTCGAAGAACGGTTTGCTGCCACCCGGCCATGGCTCGCCCTCGGTCGACGGGTCGGTGATCGCGCCGGCACCCGGCTGGTCGGCGACCGCGCGCAGGTCAGCGGCCAGCGCGTCCTCCGGGAAGTGCAGCACGGCGACCAGGACCGCCGCCTTCTTGTCGTCCGATGTGGACTCGTAGCGGACCCGGACCAGCTCGCCGCAGCGATTGCGTTCCAGCCAGGCCTGCACGTCGCCGTAGGCGTGCGCGGCGCAGTCGGTGTCGGCGACCGAGCCCTTGGGGACGAAGGCCTGCCCGTCGACCTCGACATCGCTCGCGGCGGCCGTGGTGGTGGTCGAGTTGTTCGGTGGCTGCTCGTCGTCGCCGGCCGACCCGACCGCGTAGACGATCCCGGTGAGCAGCAGCAACGCGACCAGCACCGCCGCGCTGACCGGCAGCCAGCGCAACTGCCCGCCCCGCGCGGCGGCCGGCTTCGCCTGCGCGGCCCTGGCCGGCAGCTTCGGGATGATCGTGGTGGAGGCGGCGCCAAGGTCGCGGGTGACGGTGTCGGCGAAGCCCTCCGCGGCCAGGTCGATCGCGTCGAGCGTGGTGTTGTTGGGCGCGAGGGTCTGCAGGATCGCGCGGGCCTGCGCGACCGTGCACGGCCGGGGGTGGGTCGCGAGCTCGCGCGCGGCGGTGAGCATGGTGCCGGGTTCGGGGTGCAGCACCCGGACGCCGCGCAGCAGGTCGGAGACCGGCTGGTGGACCTGGGAGACGTAGGGGCCGACGGCGATCACCGTGCCGACCGGCACCGGCTCGACCTTGGCCGCTTCCAGGTACTGGGTGAACGCGTCGATGGTGGTGAGCACCTCGGCGGCCGGGTTGATCACGCCGTCTGGCCGGGTGAGTGGCCAGCCGTCGGTCTTCCACTGGCCGGCCAGCGGGGCGTCCAGGCGCATGGCGGGGTCGGGCAGGTCGACCCCGGCGATCACCAGGACGCCGCGGGGGAGCAGCACCACCGCGTCCACCCGGTGCGGGGAGTCGCCTGGCTGGGGGCCGATGAGGGCGACGCCGCCGACCACGCCTTTGCCGCGTCCCCAGGAGGCCAGCGCGGCGCGGACGTCGGCACCGACCTTTGAGGACTCCTCGCCGAGTCGGACCACGCGCACGGATTACACCTCCTTGACTCCGTTCACCGTATCGGGGTGGCTACCCAGTGGTGGGCCCGGTCACGGGAACTGTGACCGGTGTGGCGCAAGTGGCGTGCGCCGTGCAGAATGAGCCCAACAAACAGGAGTGCGTGTTTGCCGCCGTGACGAGGCGTAGGGGAAGACGGTTCCTCGTCGAGCAGCGGAGGTCAGCAGTGAGCACTCGTGGCGTGGTGTACGTCCACTCGTCGCCGTCTGCGGTATGTCCGCACGTCGAGTGGGCTATTTCGGGCACCCTTGGAGTCCGAGCGAGCCTGCAGTGGACCGCGCAGCCGGCGTCGCAGGGCCAGTTGCGGTCGGAATGCTCCTGGACTGGTGAGCCGGGGACCGGCGGGAAGCTGGTGGCCGCGCTGAAGGCGTGGCCGATGACCCGCTTCGAGGTCACCGAGGAGCCGAGCGAGGGCGTTGACGGCGAGCGGTTCTGCTTCGTGCCGACGCTTGGCCTGTGGCGGGCGCGGACGTCGGCCAACGGCGACATCGTGGTCGGCGAGGACCAGTTGCGGGCGATGGCGACGGCGAGCCGGGCCGGTGAGGCGTTCGCCCACAAGATCGACGAGCTGTTGGGGGCGTCCTGGGACGCGGCCTTGGAGCCCTACCGGCGGGCCGGTGACGGGGCCCCAGTGACCTGGTTGCACCGCGTGGGCTAGGTGGTCTGTGGCACCCTTCACGTGTGTCACCTGATCGTGGTCGCCAGCTGTGGCTGGTACCGGTTCTCCTCGTCACGGTGATCGCAACCGCGATCGGTGGTCTGCTCGCGCGCCAGTGGTACGAGGACCCCGGGCCAGGGGCGCCGGACGCGGTGCTCCCGTCGGAGTCGTCGGTGCCGATCGAGGAGCAGCCCGGTTCGCGGCTCGTGCAGGGGACCTCGGACGCGATCGCGCACCCGCTGTACGAGACCCTGCGCGAGGTGCTGCAGGCGCACTTCGACGCGATCAACACCCGCGACTACGAGAGCTGGGCGGGGACTGTCGCCGAGCATCGGGTCACCAGTCAGCCGAAGGACACCTGGCTGGAGAACTACCGCTCCACTCAGGACGGCAACATCGTGGTGTACCGGATCGAACTGGCCGTAGCCGAGGACGAAACCGAAGCCGAGGGCGAGGACACGGTAGCGGCACGAGTGCTGATGAACTTCACCAGCGTCCAGGACCTGGCGGACGCGCCGCCGGAACTGCGGGAGGAATGCATCCACTGGAACGTGGTCCTCCCCATGGTGCGCGAGGACGACACCTGGAAGATCGACAGCGGCATCGCGGCGTCCAGCCCACAACACGAGGCCTGCGCCTAGCCGAGTTGTCCACAGCCCACGCCGTCAGCGCCCTGTTTCGTCGGTGCCCACCGGTAAACTGGTGATCGGGGGCCGGAGGCCGCCCCGGCGCAGCCGCCGGGGCGAACCCGTCAGGCCGCGGTGAACGCGAGCGCCACGTTGTGCCCGCCGAAACCGAAGGAGTCGTTGACCGCCGCGGTGAGCAGCAGCTTGCGCGGCTCACCGGCCACGATGTCCAGGTTGACCCGAGGATCCTGGTTGTCCAGGTTCCGCGTCGCCGGGATGATCCCGTGGTAGATCGACAGCAGCGTCGAGATGCTCTCCACCGCCCCCGCCCCGCCGACCAGGTGGCCGAGCGAGCTCTTCGGCGCGGTCAGCACCACGTGGTCCCCGAGCGCCTTCTCGATCGCCACCGCCTCGCCGAGGTCACCGACCACGGTCGACGTGGCGTGCGCGTTGACGTGCCCGATGTCCACTTGCGACAGTCCGGCGGCCCGGATCGCCTGGGTGATCGCGTTGATCTGGCCGATGCCCTCCGGGTGGTTGCCCGTGATGTGGTACGCGTCGGAGGTGATGCCGGCGCCGGCCAACCGCCCGTAGATGCGCGCGCCGCGCGCCCGGGCGTAGTCCTCGCGCTCCAGCACGAGCACCCCGGCGCCCTCGCCGAGCACGAACCCGTCGCGGTCGACGTCGAACGGCCGCGACGCGCGGTCGGGCGCGTCGTTGCGCATGCTGAGCGTGCGCGACTGGGCGAAGCCGGCCACGGTGATCTGGTGGATGCACGCCTCGGCACCACCGGCGACCACGACATCCGCCCGGCCGGACTTGATCATCTGCCAGCCGGTGGCCAGGCCTTCGGCCCCGGACGCGCAGGCCGACGCCGGGGAGTGCACCCCGGCCCTGGCCATCAGCTCGATGCTCACGTGCGCGGCCGGGCCGTTGGGCATGAGCATCGGCACGGTCAGCGGCGAGACCTTCCGCAGACCGTGGGCCTCCAGCAGGTCATCCTGGTCGAGCAGGGTGACCGGCCCGCCGATGCCGGTGCCGATCGCGACCCCGAGCCGGTCGGGATCGACCGACTGGCTCTCCTCGGTCGGCGCCACGAACCCGGCATCCGCCCAGGCCTCGCGCGCCGCGATGATCGCGATCTGCTCACAGCGGTCCAGCCTGCGCAGTTGTACGCGCGGCAGCACCTCGGACGGTTCGACGGCAAGCGGTGCGGCCAGCTTCGCCGGCAGGTCGAACCGCGACACCCAGTCGGCTTCGTTGAGCCGGATGCCGTTACGTCCAGCGATCAACCCGTCCCAGGTGGACGGGACGTCGCCGCCGAGTGGTGTCGTCGCACCCATACCGGTTACGACCACATCGACAGTGCTCATGTCCCTCTCCGTCCGTGGGGTCGGGTCGATCAGTTGGCGCGTTTGTCAGACATTCTTGGCGACGTAGCTCACCGCGTCGCCGACCGTCTTCAGGTTCGCGAGCTCCGCGTCCGGGATCTTGACCTCGAAGCGGTCCTCCGCCTGGACGGCGATCTCGACCATGGACAGCGAGTCGATGTCCAGATCGTCCACAAAGGACTTGTCGGCGGTGACCTCATCGGCCTCCACGCCGGCGACCTCTTCGACGATCTCGGCGAGCCCGGCGAGAATGTCCTCGTCGGTGGGCTTCTCAGCCATGTGGTTCTCTCTTTCTCGTGTGGTACTGCGTGGTGGTGGAACAGTGGGGAAATCAGGGGGAAATCAGGGGAAGCGCACGACCTGGCCGGCATAGGACAGTCCGGCGCCGAACCCGATCAGCAACGCGATGTCGCCGGAGTGCACCCGGCCGGCCGCGCGCATGTGGTCCATCGCCAACGGGATGGACGCGGAGGAGGTGTTGCCGGAGGTGATGACGTCGTCGGCGACGATCATGTCCTCCCGGGCGCCCTTCTGCCGCAGCTTCTTGGCGATCGCCTCGACGATCCGCAGGTTCGCCTGGTGTGGGATGAGTACGTCCACATCGGACGGCTGCAGGCCGGCGAGCTCCAGCGCGCGCAGCGCGATCGGCGCGATCTTGGTGGTCGCCCAGCGGAAGACCGACTGACCCTCCTGGAAGATGTACTTGCCGTCGGGCATGGTGATGGTCTCGACCAGGTCGCCGGCCGTGCCCCAGGCGACCGGTCCGATGCCGGCCTCGTCGCTCGGACCGACCACGGCCGCCCCCGCGCCGTCGGCGAAGATGATCGCGGTGGAGCGGTCGAGCGGGTCGACGATGTCGGTGAGCTTCTCCGAGCCGATCACCAGCACGCGGGTGGCCGTGCCGGCGCGGACCATGTCCGACGCGGCGGCGAGCGCGTAGCAGAACCCGGCGCACGCGGCGTTGAGGTCGAACCCGCCCGCGCCCTTCATGCCGACCAGCTCGGCGACCTGCGCGGCGGCGTTGGGTATCGGCACGGTGGTGGTGCAGTTGGCCACGATCACCGTGTCCACATCGGACGGACTGAGCCCGGACGCGGCGATGGCCTTCGCGCCGGCCTCGACGGCCATCGAGACGACGGTTTCCTTCGGTCCGGCGAACCGGCGCTCGGCGATGCCGACGCGTTCGCGGATCCACTGGTCGTTGGTGTCCATCCGGGTGGACAGCTCGTCGTTGGTGACCACCCGTTCCGGCTGGGCGCTGCCGATGCCGAGAATCCGGGTGGCGCTGGCGCCCTTGGCGAGGTGGAGCTGGGTCATGCCGACGCCTCTCCGGCGTTGAGGAGGTTGGCTACCTTGTCGAGATCGGCCGGTGTCTTCAACGCGACCGGGGTGTTGCCGGTGAGTTCGCGTTTGGCCAGGCCGGTGAGCGTACCGGCGGGCGGCAGCTCGACCGTGGCGTGTACGCCACGCTCGCTCATCGTGGCCATGCACAGGTCCCAGCGCACCGGTCGGGTGACTTGGGCGACCAGCCGTTCGAGTACGGTCCCGCCGTCGGTTACCGCGGTGCCGTCCGCGTTGGACAGTAGCGTGCGGGTCGGGTCGGCGACGGTGACCTTCTTCGCCCGTTCGCCGAGCGCGTCCTGGGCCGGCGCCATGAACCGGGTGTGGAACGCGCCGGCGACCTTGAGCTTGATGACCTTCTTCACCCATTCGGGTTTGGCGGCGATCAGCTGGTCCACGTTGTCGATGTGCCCGGCGGCGACGATCTGGCCGGCACCGTTGCGGTTGGCCGGGGAGAGGTCGAACTCGGCGAGCCAGTCGACGACCTGCTCCGGCTCGCCGCCCATGACCGCGGCCATGCCGGTCGGCGCCAGCGAGCAGGCCTTGGCCATCTCCCGGCCGCGGACCGCGGCGAGCGCGACGGCGTCGTCGGCGCTGAGCGCGCCGGCCATGGCCGCGGCGGCGAGCTCGCCGACGGAGTGGCCGGCGACCAGGGCGTCGGCCGGCAGCTCGTGCCGGCGCTCGAGCTCCTCGAAGGCCAGCAGCGTGAGCGCGACGACCAGCGGCTGGGTGACCGAGGTGTCCTGGATGGCGGCGGCGTCGGCGACCGTGCCGAGCTCGATGAGGTCGAGCCCGGTCAGCTCGGACCAGCCGGCGACCCGTTCCCGGGTGCCGTCCAGCTCGAGCCACGGCGCGAACATGCCTGGAGTCTGGGAGCCCTGGCCTGGGGCGAGCAGTACGAGCACGGTTCTACTGAACACGGTGGAGGCCCGTGGCAGTGATGCCGCGAGCCACGAAAGTGACGGCACCAGTTTTGTAGAGATCCTACAAAGCTTTCCCGGCGGGGAACGATCCAGCACGGTTTGCGTTGTCTATTCCGCTACCACAGTCCCCGCGACCGCGACAACCTTCCGACCGCGAGTGCGATGCGGAGCACAAGCGCGTCCCGAGGTGACGTGGCGTTGTGCCCGGTGAGCTCGGCGGCCTTGCGCAGCCGGTACCGAACGGTGTTCGGATGCACGAACAACAGCCGAGCACACGTCTCGAGCACCCCCCCGGCCTCGAGAAAGGTCTCGACGGTCTCCAGCAGGGCACCCCCCGCGTCCTCCAGCGGCTTGGCGATCTGGTCGATGAGCTGCCATTCGGCCTCCGGATCCCCAGCCAGCGCCCGCTCGGGCAGCAGATCAGTTGACCGCACCGGCCGAGGCGCCGCCGGCCAGGCGACAACCGCCCGCAACCCCGACAACGCGTCCGCCGAACTGCGATGCGCGTCCGCGATGTTGTCCACCGTCGGCCCCGCCACCACCGGCCCGTCCCCGAACGACGCGGACATCCGCACCAGCACATCACTGGGCACATCAGTCTCCCCAGCAAGCACCACGACCAGCCGCGACCCCTGCACCCCCAGCAACACCGGCCGATTCGCCCGAGCCGCCCGACTACGCACCTCATACAGGACGGTAGGCGGATCATCCGACGGTGAGTTGCCAACCAACACCGTCGCCGGCGCGTCCGGATCCCACCCCAACGCCGCCGCCCGACTCAGCAACGACTCCTCGGCGTCCCCCCGCACAATCCCATCAACAACAGAAGCCTCCAGCCGAGCATCCCAAGCCCCCCGAGTCTCCGCCGCAGAGGCATAGGACATCGCCGAGGTAAAGGCAACCTCCCGCCCATACCGCAGCACCGCCTCGACCAGCACCTGCCGCTCATCCTCGTCAGCCGCGAGATCCGGCACTTCCTGCTCGATCACATGCAACGCGACCCGCACCAACTCCACCGTCTGCCGAAGACTGATCCACCGCGACAGATCCCGAGGCGCCTGCCGAAACGCGTCGGTAGTGAGCCGAATAGCCGCCCCCTGATCCCGCAGATAAGCGGTGAACCCCGCAGCCCCCGTCTGCGCGATCAACTGCACACTGGCCCGCTGATCAGCCGGCATCCGCCCAAACCACGGAAACTGCTCATCCATAGAAGCCAACGCCGCAGAGGCCAACTTCCCCGAAGCCCTCTCCAGGGCCCCCAAAGTAACCTCCGAAACCCGAACCATGCCCCCGACCCTAAGCCCCCCAACCCCCCAACCCCCAGTCACCCAACAACCCCACCCCCCACCCACAGAACGCGCAGCAGACCACACACAAACTCACAACTCCGCAACGCCGAACCCACGCCTCACCAACATCGAACTCGCAGGTCAGAAACGTCGAACTCGCGCGTCAGGAACGTCGAACTCGCAGGTCAGAAACGTCGAACTCGCACGTCAGGAACGTCGAACTCGCGCGTCAGGAACGTTGGACCCGCGATCACAAGGAAGCCCAAAACCAGGCGCTGGTGATGCAGGAACGGTCAACGCCGGGTCTGGAGAAGCTCGCACCGTGGGGTCTGGGGCTCGGCCCCAGGATTGATGAAGGCAAGGGGAAGGCGCACCAGCGCCGAACACTGGGTAGGCAGGGACCGCCCGGCGTGGCGGTGCGCACGCCGCCGGGCGGTCCCTCTCCCCGGTCCCCACCGGTAGTTCCACTATGGACGGTTCGGGGAGAGGCCGCCAGTTCTGTCCCCCTATCGTGCTACCTGTTCATCACCGCAGGTCAGATGGGCTACGGAGAGTCAGGCGACACCGGAGTCGGACGTCTGTGGCCCAGCCGCCGACACATCGTCGATCCGGTATTTGCGGGCCGCCTCCACCACGACGGACTTCTCCACCTCACCGCGCTTGGCCAGCGCCGCCAGCACCCCGACGGTGATCGACTCCGCGTCGACGAGGAAGTGCCGCCGGGCCGCCGGCCGGGTGTCGGAGAAGCCGAACCCATCGGTGCCCAGCGTGAGCATGTCGGTCGGCACCCACGGCCGGATCAGGTCCGGCACGGCCCGCATCCAGTCGGTCGCGGCGACCACCGGCCCGGCGCCCTCCGACAACACCCTGGTCACGTACGGGCGCCTCGGCTCGGCCTCCGGGTGCAGGAAGTTGTGCCGGTCGATCTCCACCGCGTCCCGGCGCAGCTCGGCCCACGACGTGGCCGACCAGACCTCGGCCCGCACGTTCCACTCCTTGGCCAGCAGGTCCCGTGCCCGCAGTGCCCACGGCATGGCCACCCCGGAGGTCAGGATCCGTGCCCTCGGCCCGGTCCCCTCCGGCGCGTCCTGGTAGCGGTAGAGCCCACGCAGCAGGCCCTCGACGTCCAGGTCGGCCGGTTCTGGCGCCTGCACGTACGGGTCGTTGTAGACGGTCAGGTAGTAGTAGATGTCCTCGGCCTGCTCGCCGTACATCCGCCGCAGGCCGTCGCGCACGATGTGGGCGATCTCGTAGGACCACGCCGGGTCGTAGGCCAGCACCGCCGGGTTGGTCGCGGCCAGCAGCAGCGAGTGGCCGTCGTTGTGCTGCAGGCCCTCACCGGTCAGCGTGGTGCGCCCGGCGGTGGCGCCGAGGATGAAGCCGCGGGCCATCTGGTCGGCTGCGGCCCACAGGCCGTCGCCGGTGCGCTGGAAGCCGAACATCGAGTAGAAGATGTAGATCGGGATCATCGGCTCGCCGTGGGTGGCGTAGGAGGTGCCGGCGGCGGTGAACGACGCCGTCGACCCCGCCTCGTTGATCCCCTCGTGCAGGATCTGGCCCTGCTCGCTCTCCTTGTAGCTGAGCATCAGCGAGGCGTCCACCGACGTGTACAGCTGCCCGTGCGGGTTGTAGATCTTCTGCGTCGGGAACATCGAGTCCATGCCGAACGTGCGCGCCTCGTCCGGGATGATCGGGACCAGCCGGGGGCCGATCTCCGGGTCCTTGGCCAGGTCGCGGACCAGCCGGACGAACGCCATCGTGGTGGCGACCTCCTGCTTGCCGGAGCCGCGCCGGACCACGTCGTAGACCTTGTCGCCGGGCAGCACCAGCGCCTTGGCCTTGCCCCGCCGCTCGGGCAGGAAGCCGCCGAGCTGGCGGCGCCGCTCCAGCAGGTACTGGATCTCCGGCGCGTCCGGGCCGGGGTGGAAGTACGGCGGCAGGTACGGGTCGGCCTCCAGCTGCGCGTCGGTGATGGGCACGCGCAGCGAGTCCCGGAACAACTTGAGGTCGTCCAGGGTCATCTTCTTCATCTGGTGGGTCGCGTTGCGGCCCTCGAAGTGCGGGCCGAGCCCGTAGCCCTTGATCGTCTTGGCGAGGATGACCGTCGGCTGGCCGTGGTGCTCGGTGGCCGCCTGGTAGGCCGCGTAGACCTTGCGGTAGTCGTGCCCGCCGCGCTTGAGGTTCCAGATCTCCTGGTCGTTCATCGGCGCGACGAGTTCCTTGGTGCGCGGGTCGCGGCCGAAGAAGTGCTCGCGGACGAAGGCGCCGTCGTTGGCCTTGTAGGTCTGGTAGTCGCCGTCGGGGGTGGTGTTCATCAGGTTGATGAGCGCGCCGTCCCGGTCGGCGTGCAGCAGGGCGTCCCACTCCCGGCCCCAGATGACCTTGATCACGTTCCAGCCCGCGCCCCGGAAGAAGGACTCCAGCTCCTGGACGATCTTGCCGTTGCCCCGGACCGGGCCGTCGAGCCGCTGCAGGTTGCAGTTGATCACGAACGTGAGGTTGTCCAGGCCCTCGTTGGCCGCGACGTGGATCAGCCCGCGCGACTCCGGCTCGTCCATCTCGCCGTCGCCGAGGAAGGCCCACACGTGCTGGTCGTTGGTCTGCTTGATGCCGCGGTCGTGCAGGTAGCGGTTGAACCGCGCCTGGTAGATCGCGTTCATCGGGCCGAGGCCCATGGAGACCGTCGGGTACTCCCAGAAGTCCGGCATCAGGCGCGGGTGGGGGTAGGAGGGCAGCCCGGCGCCCGGGCCGCCGCGGGAGAGCTCCTGGCGGAAGCCGTCGAGCTGCTCGGCCGACAGCCTGCCCTCGAGGAACGCTCGAGCGTACATCCCGGGGGAGGCGTGGCCCTGGAAGAACACCTGGTCGCCGCCGCCGGGGTGGTCCTTGCCGCGGAAGAACCAGTTGAAGCCGACCTCGTAGAGGGTCGCCGAGGACGCGTAGGTCGAGATGTGACCGCCGACGCCGACGCCGGGGCGCTGCGCGCGGTGCACGGTCATCGCCGCGTTCCAGCGGATCCAGGCGCGGTAGCGACGCTCGACCTCCTCGTCGCCGGGGAACCAGGGCTCCCGGTCGGTCGGGATCGAGTTGACGTAGTCGGTGCTGGTCAGCGACGGGACGCCGACGCGGCTCTCCCGCGCGCGCTCCAGCAGGCGCAGCATCAGGTAACGAGCCCGCTGCTGGCCGCCGGAGGAAAGCATCTCGTCGAACGACTCCAGCCACTCGGAGGTCTCGTCCGGGTCGATGTCGGGGAGGTGGGCCGCGAGCCCGTCCCGAATCACCCGTACGCGCTCGGGTGTCCTGCCGTTTCCGCTGTTCTGCGTAGCCAAGGGGTCTCCAGTGCCTGCGCTGGTGGGCCAGACTCAGCCCGGTATCAGCTCCTACTTTGCCATCGTCGTCTCGACGACCGCTCACGTCATCGTTACTGGTGGGTAGGCTGCGGTTTCGGGATCGGTTTCCGCATGGAGCCGAGCGGGAAACCCGGCGTGGGTGGTTGCGCAGGTGGGCACGCTCAGTGTTCGCTATCCCAATACCGTTTCGCGGTGGCTGGTCGTGCCGCCGCGATGGGCGTCGAGGAGGAGTGAAGCCGTGGTCGCCGCGGGAGACGCTGGCAAGGCCGGCGTCGCCGAGAGGCTCGGGATCGAGCCGGGCATGGTCGTCCAGGAGATCGGCTGGGACGAGGACGTTGACGACGGCGTACGCGCCGACATCGAGGAGCGGATCGGAGGCGATCTGCTCGACGAGGATGCCGATGACGTCGTTGACGTGGTCCTGCTGTGGTGGCGCGAGGAGGACGGCGACCTGGTCGACGCCCTGATGGACGCCATCAGTCCACTAGCCGACGAAGGGGTGATCTGGGTGCTCACCCCGAAGACGGGGCGGGACGGTCATGTCGAGCCGAGCGAGATCGCCGAGGCGGTGCCGACCGCTGGGCTGTCCCAGACGTCGAACATCGCCGTCGGACCTGACTGGTCGGCTACCCGGCTGGTGTCGCCGAAGTCGGTGAAGTCCAAGCGCTGAGAGGAGTTCATCCGCGTGGCCTAGGCTTGCCCGGCACGCGGACGACAGATCAGCAGGAGGAAACCCGCATGGCGGTCGAGGTCGGTTCGAAGGCGCCTGAGTTCACGCTCAAGGACTTCAACAGGCAGGACGTGTCGTTGGCGTCCTACCAGGGGTCGAAGAACGTGTTGCTGGTGTTCTACCCCTTCGCGTTCAGCGGCATCTGCAAGGGCGAGCTGTGCCAGCTGCGCGATGAGCTGGCGACGTACTCGTCCGCCGATGTGCAGGTGCTCGGTGTGTCGGTGGACACACCGTTCAGCCTGAAGGTGTGGGCGGAGGAGCAGGGCTACCAGTTCCCGCTGCTCTCGGACTTCTGGCCGCACGGCGCGGTGGCCACCGAGTACGGCGTGTTCAACGAGGGTGGGGGAATGGCCAACCGCGGCACGTTCCTGATCGACAAGACGGGCGTCGTGCGCTTCGTCGAGATCAACCAGCCGGGTGAGGCGCGGGACCAGGACGCGTGGAAGAAGGCGGTAGCCGACCTGTCGGCATGATCTCGCCGGCGTCCCCGGATCTCCGGGACGCCGGACGAGGGCACATAGCTCAGCGGAAGAGCACTCGGTTTACACCCGAGCGGTCGCAGGTTCGATCCCTGCTGTGCCCACCCATTCGTGGACTCGTGGGAACCGCATCATGACAACGCTCTCGCCGCGCCTCGCCGCGATGGTCGACGCCCTGCCCCTCAGGGCGGGAATTCGTGTGCTGGAGATCGGCGGGGCGCCGGGTGCCGCCGCGAAGGCGGTATGCGAGCGGATCGCTCCCGGCGGACACATTCTGGTGATCGATCGCTCCGCCACGGGCATCGCGCGCACCGAGCGCAACGCGTCGGCGGAGATCGCGGGCGGTCTGCTGAGCGTTCGCCAGGTGGCTGTCGAGGACTTCACGCTGCTGCCTGGCGAGGCACCGTTCGACCTCGCGTTCGCCATCCGCGTCGGCGCGTTCGACGGCCGTCATCCGCGAGCGGGCATCCGCGCCAGAGAACGCCTGCGGCAGGCGTTGGCACCGGACGGCCTGTTCGTCATCGATGGTGGTACGCCGTTGCGCGGCATCGATCTGGCTTCGGGATAGCAGCGGGTCGTCGTAGGTCATCGTCCAGGTCGCCGATGCCCTCGCCCGGCCGCTCAACGAGTTGGTATGGCAGGTCCTGTTCCTCGCTCCACTGGACGACATAGGGCGTGTACGGCGCGAATGCGGCCGTTGTTGAGGCGCGTTTCGTGGTTCGCCGCTGCCGCCTCGCCAAGCCGTAGCACGCCACTCATCATCGGCTCTCGTTCGCGGTCCGCGCAATGAAGATCAGCTCGATGCTGTGCTTCTCACCGCCGATGATGACGTTGGCCAGGTCGCTGCTTTCGACGTTGCAGCGCAGCGGGCAGCCGCCGTCGACGCTGGCCCAGGTGCCGGTCGACAGGTTGTTCGTGGTCATGTGATGCCAATCTGTGGTTGGAGTCGGCGAGACAGGAGGTTGAGCCTCCTGACGTGCTGTTCCTTCGTCGCTACCCCGATGGGGTGAATGCTGATCGCTTCCCTTGGCAGGCTTCGGATTGGCACACTTCGGCGGGCCGGATGCCAAGGAGATGTGGATGGTCAACGCGCGTCCGACGGTGGAGCGTCGCCAATTGGGGCTGACGCTGAAACGGTGCCGCGAACAGGCCGGCCGGTCGCAGCTGGACGCTGGCAGGCATCTCGGTCACGACGACTCGAAGATCAGCAAGATGGAGGACGGCTTTGCCACGCTGTCGACGGACAAGCTCGAACGTCTGATCGACTTCTATCAGGTGACTGGTGACGAACGCGAAACGATCTTGGCGCTGGGTGCGGAAGCTCGGAAGCGAGCCCCACGGCAGGCATACACCGACGTCTTGCCGGGTTCTTTCCAACGCTTCGCGGACCTGGAGGCCGACGCCAGCCGGATCTACAGCTACGAGTCGGGAGTCGTGCCGGGGTTGTTGCAGAGTCCGAGCTACATCAACGCGATCTTTGACGCGGCGGAGAGTGTCTGGTGGGGACTGTCCGCCGCGGTTCGTCAGCAGCGCACGTCGTTTCGATTCCAGCGGCAACAGAACACGTGGCAGAGCCACAAATCCAATCAGCTGCACTTCGTGATTGGTGAAGCGGCCGTCACGGAGGTCGCCGGCAGTTCGTCCGTTATGCGTGAGCAGTTGGAGCACCTACTGACCATCATGGATACGCGAGGTGACGCCACGATCCAGTTGCTGCCGTTCTCGGTGCCGAACAATCCTGCCCGTGGGGGCGGGTTGACCGTACTGGAATTTGGCCTGGCGGTACCTCGCGTGGGCTTTGCTTCGGTGGTGCATGGCCCATCGACGTACTACGACGAGGGTGAACGCACATCCGCGATGCTCCGAACCTTTCAGCGTCTCACCGAGTTGGCGCTCGGCCCGGACGAGACGCGCAAGGCAATCGCCCGGAAGAAAGAGGAATGTAAGTGATGCCGGAAAATATCCATGCCACCGGGTGGCGCAAGAGCAGCTTCAGCTCGGCGGATAGCGACAATTGTGTTGAAGTGCGCATCGCCGGCCACAGTGTTGGGGTACGGGACTCAAAGAACGCTGACGGCTTGAACTTCTGGGTGAACACAGCCACGTGGAACAATTTTCTCGTCGCTGTCAGGGACGACGCCGCGTTAACAGCATCTGACAGGCGCTCGGACGCCTGAGGACGTGCACGCCATTGCTGCTGAAGGGCGGAGCCCGCCATGTCCACCCCTGAGCACTACGACGTGTGGACGAAGTCGTCGTACTCCAGCTGCGTCGAGGTGTTCCGCACGCATGGTGCGGGACTGGCGGGCCGGAGCTGACGGGGGACGCACGGGGTTGGTAGCGATGGTCAAGGACTTGCGGCTGAGCGCGTAAAGCTACGCAGTCGGAGGTGAAGTGCGCCCGTCCGATTTCCTCATGTCGAGAGACGTGGTCGTGCCGCGGGCCTGATTGCGGGCATCCGCCCCAACATGCTGGAGACCGAACACTCCTTATCCCTGGGGACGTTCGTGCGACGCCTCGGTGACGCTGTGCTGCGATGCTGGGCAGGCTACGTCGTTGCGGGAGGTGCCGAGTCCGCATGCCGCCGCCGATTGCCCGCGCGAAGCGACCCGCGACGACATCCCCGGCCCCCACGCCTGCGCGGGAGCGGCCGTCCCAGCGCAAAGCGCCGCCGCCGTTGTCGGCGTCGAACGCGGCTGTGTTGGCCGCCGCGCGGGCGGGTGAGCGGAAGCCGGGTGCCGATCCGGCGCCGAGGGAACTACAGGACAAGGTCGGCAACGCCGCGGTGGCCGCTGGTCTGCGACGAGGTCCGGCGAGAGATCCCAAGTTCGCCACGCTGAAGCGGGATGTGCAGCAGAAGAAGCGAGCGGTGGCGTCGTCACATCCCCCGCCGCGCAAGGAGGCCACCTCCGCGCAGGACGCCGCCGTGCCGCCGAGGGACGACGAGGTCGCGCAGGGCAAGACGGCCAACGCCGAGAAGATGCACGAGGCCAAGCCCAAGGAGTTCGACAAAGCCGCGTTCATCCAGGCGGTGGAGAAGGCCATCGCCGACAGAGCCCCGAAGAACCTCAAGGACGCCGAGAAGTTCCCCGACTCCGAGAAGCCCGCCGAGATCAAGACCGAGGTGCAGGGCAGGGTCGGCGAGGGCAGGACTGAGTCCGCGGCGCAGATCGCCACCACCACGGCCGCCCCGCCCGACACCTCCGCCGCCGTGCCGAAGAAGGTCGTGTCCATGGCGGCCGACCGCCCACCCGGCCGGCCCGCCACTCCCGACCCGAAGAAGGCGGTGCCGGACACGCTGCCGCGGTCGGCGACCGACATGTCCGCCGGCCCGGCCGCGATCAACCGGCGGATGGCCGACGCGCAGGTCACCGAGACGCAGCTGAAGAAGTCCAACGAGCCGACGTTCACCAAGGCCCTCTCCAACAAGAAGGCCGCCGAACGGCATTCCGAGACCGCGCCAGGACAGCTCCGCAAACACGAGGCCGCCAAGCTACGACGGACGACCGCACAGGCCAAACAGGTCGGCACCGCGGCGATGTCCACGATGGCCACGCAGCGGGTGCGCACCGGCCAGCAGGTCGGCACCGGCAAGGCCGGCACCAAGACCCGTGACGAGGACAAACGCGCCCAGGTCACGGCACTGCTGCAGAAGGTCTTCGACAAGCTGAAAGCCGACGTCGAGGGCATCCTCAGCGGTCTGGACAAGCTGGTGGACGAGCAGTTCACCCGCGAGGAGAAACAAGCGCGTGACGCGTTCACCGCCGAGCACAGACGCAAGCTGGCGGACTACAAGGAGAAGCGGTACTCCGGCTGGCGCAAACCGCTGTGGGTCAAGGACTGGCTGCTGGGCCTGCCGGACGAGGTCAACGTCTTCCTGGAGGAGGCCCGGGCCAACTACGTCCGCCGGATGCGCGGGGTTGTCTCGAACATCGCGGACATCATCGCCCGAGAGCTGACCCGGGCGAAGCAGCGCATCGCCAAGGGTCGGGAGGAACTGAACGCCGAGGTAACGAAACTCCCGGCGGATCTGCGGGCCATCGGCCGCGAGGCGGTGTCGGAGTTCGCCGACAAGTTCGACGAGCTGACCCAGTCGGTGGACGACAAGGGCACCGAGCTGGTCGACACCCTGGCCACGAAGTACACCGACGCGGTGAAAGCCGTCGACCAGGAGATCGCCGAGCAGAAGGAGAAGAACAAGGGAGCGGTCGACAAGGCCAAGGACGCGATCAAGGGCGCCATCGACGCGATCATGGAGCTCAAGCGGCTGCTGCTCGGCGTGCTCCGCAACGCGGCGACGGCGATCGGCGCGATCCTCAAGGACCCGATCGGGTTCCTGGGCAGGCTGGTCACCGCTGTTGGCGGCGGGTTGAAGCTGTTCATGCGCAACGCCGGCCGGCACCTGCAGCAAGGCGTGTTGGCGTGGTTGCTGGGAACCGCTGGCACCGCCGGTATCCAGCTGCCGACGAAGTTCGACGTGCTCGGCATCCTCGTGATGATCGCCGGGTTGCTGGGGTTGTCCTGGCCGAACATCCGGGTGCGGCTCACCCGGCGGGTGCCCGAGCAGGCGGTCGCGGCCGCCGAGACCGCGGTTCCGTTGGTGGCCGAGACCAGGAAACGCGGCGTGGCGGGGATGTGGGCCGACCTCAAGACCCGTGTCGGGGACCTGAAGAAGACCCTCATCAAGGATCTGGTGTCCTACCTGCTGCCGACGATCATCATCGCCGGTATCACCTGGATCGTCTCCCTGCTCAACCCCGCGTCCGCGTTCATCCGCGCCTGCAAGATGATCATCGACATCATCCGGTTCATCGTGACCCAGGGCCGCCAGATCATCGAGTTCGTCAACGCGGTCCTGGACGCGGTCATCGCGATCGCACGCGGCGGTGCGGGCGGTGTGCCGGCTTTGGTCGAACGCGCACTCGCACGCTCGATCCCGGTCCTGATCGGCGCGCTCGCGGCGATCCTGGGTATCGGCGGCATCGCCGGCAGGGTCAAGGCGATCTTCCAGAAGCTCGCGAAACCGGTCAACCGCGCCGTCGACTGGGTCATCGACAAGATCGTCGGCCTGGTCAAGAAACTCTGGTCGAAGCTGAAGGCCTTGCGGGACAAGCGGCAGCCGAGGGACAGGCGCAGACGCGACAAGCGCGGACCTGAGGACGCCCGGAGACCCACGGCCAGGCGGCGACAGGACAGGCGGCGACCCAGGCCGAACAGGCTCGGCGAGGCCATGGCGGCTGCCAGGCGCGTCATGGCCCGCCACGCCCGCAAGCCCGTCGGTCGAGACGAGGTCACCGGACCGCTGTCGGCCATCCGCAGGAAGTTCCGTGTCCGTCGGGTCGACCTGGTCGACGCCGGCCAGGTGTGGGCGGTCGAAGCCGAGGTCAACCCGAAGAAGAAGGAGAAGACCGACGCGCTCGTCCCCGGGCCGAAGCGTGGTGATCACCTCTTCGCCCTGGCCTTCGGAAAGCAGCTCGGCGAAGCGCACGCGAAGTCCGCCGCCGCTGTCCAGGCGCTTGACCTGAATCGCTCACCGGCGGCACGAACACTGGTCGACGGTCTCGCGATCGCTCGTGCCAAGGCCGCGATCATCCCCGAACTGGTCGTGCGCAAGCCACGGCAGGCGAGTGGGTCGGACGCCCATTCCACGCTCTACGGCAACGCGTCGCGCGACGCGCTGCTGGCCATCAACACCGTGGCCGTCACCGTGGCCCGGTACTACCAGCACCGGGACGAGTCGGACCTGCTGGCACGGCATCTGGCCGTCAGCGCCATGCAGGCAGGTCTTGCCGTCAACCGCTGGATCGACGCGGTGATCGACAGGGAATCGTTGCCGTTCGTCCAGGACAAACGCCGCGAACTGGCGTTGGGGCAACAAGTTCTCGACCAGCTCCGCGCCGAGCTCAGCGCCATGTTCGCCCAGTTGTCGGGCCGCGGCACCGAGAAGGACCGCAGCGCCGGAACGGACCCGGACCTGAAACGCCTCGACGCCGCGCTCCGCGAGGCCAACGCCCTGGTCCGTACCGGTATGCCGGTCGACGAGATCAAGACTCGCCTGCCCGCTGTCCAACGCCGCCACCGGTTGACCGCGCTGTCCCTCGTCGTGGAACGCCTCGCCGGTGACCACTACGTGATCCACTTCGTCGCGACCATCAACCCGTCGAAGACGAGCCGGGCGGAGAACTCACCGCTGAGCAGGAAGAAGGCGCAGGCCGACTACGGGGTTCTCATCAAGAACAGCAGGAAGTTCCAACAGTTCGCCGACGCCAACAACCTGATCATCGAGGTGCGGCCAACCAACCCGGATTCGGTGCGCCACCTCATGCGCGGCGCCTGGTACAAGCCGGTGGACATCAAGGCCAAGACCATCAACAACGCCGACACCTTGCTGAGCATCGAGCCGGAGAAGAAGGGCCTGGTCGGATTCTTCGTCAACTCGGTGCCCCAGCCGAAGCGCGGGAACCTCGGGAAGGAAGACCTCGAAGCGGGTCGGAGGCGGTACCGCATGCGAGTAGATGAGCGCCGCGAATACGGTCAGAAGATGCAGCGGCTCGCGCGCAAACCCCTTGGCCCCGGCCGGTTCGAGGTGATCGGCTACGTCGTCCACGGCTACGACGAGAACAAGGTCCGTCATCCCATCGCGGGCGATCACGACCTGTACGACATCCGGCGGCCGGATGGCACCGAGATCCCACTGGACGAGTACGACCTGCTCATCCAGGATATGCGGGACGGCAAGTTCGGCGTGATGCACGGGGCCGTCGTGCGGTGGGACCCGGACGACTCGCACGAGAAGGAGATGCGCGACAAGCTCGTGAGACAACACCAGCGTGGCGGCGGCGAGGGCCTGGTGCGGTTCACACCCGGTCAACCCATGCGGTTCGTGGTGGCGGAGACACCACTGTGGACAGACCGCCGGCCGTGGGTTCCGCCTGCGGGAAGGCCGGACTAGCGATGCCGGGTGACCCCGCCGCCGAGCGGGCACGGCTGATGGCCGAGAGCTTCCGGCTGCGCGCGCGGGACTCGCCGGACCCCAACCGCGTCCGCGACGTCAACCACCGGTACCGGGCACTGCTGCCCGAGGTCGTCGTGGCGCGTTGTCCGGACAGCGGCGAGCTGGTCCGCTGGCCGATCGACGTGTTCGGTCTCGACGGTCGTTTCTGGGACTACCTGAACTCGATCCGCCGCCCGCCGCGGACGCTGCCTCCGGGCTGGTTGGCGATGACCGGTGCGTTGCGGCCGGCCGACGACCTGGAGCACCCGCCGTTCGCGGTCGTCCCAGGGCCGGACGTGCCGTTCGTGGTGCCCCGGATCCTTGACAACCCGGGCGTACGGGCAGTGATCGCCCAGGTGCGCGTTGGTGGGCACACCGGTTGGACGATCAGCTACTTCGGCCCCAAGCCCGAAGGCGTCACGCTGGTGAACCTCTGGGGTGCCAACACATATCCGGTGTACCGAGATGGGGTCAACCGTGGCTGGGCCTGGGATCGGCCGAGGGTGTCGCAGTACGACTTCGGGCTCGCGCCGTGGATCCGCGCGGGCAAGGTGCTGTGGCTCGAGCCCGGCGACGAGTCGGCGACCTTGCGGGAGGGGCCCGCGGACTGTCCGTTCGTCGGACTGGCTGGTCGCCGACTGATCACGGTCATCGCGAACGGCACGGTTCAGCGTGTGGGGGCCTTCGCCGGGCACGGAGCCGGGTGAGGACCTTCAGTGGGTGAGGAGTTCCGCCGTCGTGGTCGGACAGCTGCTCGGTTAGTTGACCGGCGCGATCTTGCACGGCAGGCCCGGCGCCGTGCTGAGTTTGGCGTCGCCGGTCAGCAACGGCAGCTCGAGACGTGCCGCGAGGGCGACGTACAGACCGTCGTAGAAGGTGATCGTGTGCCGTAGCCGCCATGCGTCGGCAGCCAGCCAGCCGGTGTGCGGATACCGCTCGTCAACCAGATTCGACAGTGCGTACAGTCCGGTCGCCGCGCTCTCCTCGGTGATCTGCCCGAGGCGCTCGATGCGCCTCAGCACGTGCCCCACCTCCGCGTCGATCAGGTGCGGAGCGTGGCAGGTCGACTCGGCGATGCGCCTGGCGAGGGGCGATGCCGACGGCGTCCTTGCGGGTCAGAGCATCGGCCATGGCCGAGGCGTCGACCACGAACTCCTCATTCACCCCGTAGCTCCCGAAGAGCGCCGGCGATGGTGTCCTCGTCAGCCCCTGGCTCGGGGTCGCGCGCGAGGGTTTCGCGGACCGTCGCCATCGTGGCGGCCTTGGGGTGCCGACGGGCCAGCATGATCAACTGCTGTCGCATGTACTCCTGGAGGGACATGCCGGCGGCCGCTGCCCTGCTGCGCAGTACCTCGGCATCCTCGTCAGGGACGTCGCGGATCTGAATAGTCGCCATAGCGCTATTTTTAGCGCTACGGCATGCGGCTGGCTTGGTGACTGGCTGACTACGGAGTGTCGTCGATCGCGGCGAGCAGGTCGCGTGCTTCCGCTGTTTCGGGTAGACCGCGTTCCTCGCAGAGCTCCAGTGCCTGCACGCAGGTGGCGCGGGCTTCCTGGTCATGGGTGGCATGGAGGCATCGGGCGACCTCGAGGCTGGCGATCGCCGTGCCGCGGGCGCTGTTCAGGCTTCGGTAGAGCGACAGCGAGTGCCTGCTGGTGTTGAGGGCGCCGGCCGCGTCGCCTTCCGCTCGTCGTGACCTGGAAAGCTCGAGCAGCGCGTTCGCCTCCCCGCTGCGACTGGACATCTTCCTCGACAACAGCAGCGCCCGATGCAGATGCCTGCGCGACTCGGGAAAGGAGTGCGTCGCCCGGCAGGCGCGTCCCATCACCACCGAGGCGTCTGCTTCGCCGCTGTAGTTCCCGATTTCCCGGAAGATGGCGAGGGCTTCCTCGGCCTGGGTGCGTGCCTCTTCCGGTTCGTTGAGCAGCAGCAGCGAGGAGGCGGTGTTGTTCAGGGCGTGCGCGACGCCTCGGCGGTCGTGGTTTCGTTGGTAGAGCGCCAGCGCCGTGTCGAAACACCTGATGGCGGCCCGGTAGTCACCCGACAACCGATGGAGCATGCCGATCGCCGCGACGCTTCTCCCCTCGCCGATCTCGCTCGGCAGCTGTCGGTACAGCTCGACCGCCTTCTCCTGGTTCGTCATGGCGGAGTCGTACGAGCCGGTGACCCGATCGAGCATGCCGAGGTAGAGGTGTGACTCCGCCTGCCCGTAGCGATCACCGATCTCGGTGAGCGTGTCCAGTGCCTGTTGATGATGGTGTCGCGCCTCGTCGGCGCTGCCCAACGCCCGAAGCGAGCGGCCCATCCGGTTCAGGACATCGCCGGCCGCCACCCGGTCGCCCTGTCCGAGGTGACCCTCGTAGGCCGAGGTGAGTTCGGACAGTGCCTGCTGGTTGTCGCCCTGCGCGTAGTGCACGTCGGCCAGGCCGATGTTCATGTCGGCCAGGCCCGTCGGGTCGCCGGCGGCCCGCGCGGCCTCGAGTCCCAGACCGAAGGCGATGCTCGCGTCCTCGACATTGGCACGGAGTCCGAGGTAGTGACCCATGGCTCGCGGGATTCGCCACCCGTAGCCGGGTAGCGCGTGTTCCCTGGCCAGCTTGGGACAGGCGAGCAGATTGGTGTGTTCCCGCGCGAACCAGGCTCGCGCGGAGTCGGACGTGCCGAGGTCGGGCAGCGTGGTGGCGTGCCGGTCCCCCTCGTCTGCCAATGCGCGGAACGGCAGCAGGGTGGTGTGCGCGACGACCGAACAGCGGAGGTAGTGATCGAGGACGCGTTCGACGGCCTGGTGGCGTTGCTCCGGTGTCTCCGTCGCCATCGCCAACTCGTGTGCGTACTCGCGAACGAGGTCGTGCAGCCGGAATCGGTCCCGGCTCAACTCGGCGAGCAGGCTGTAGTTGACGAGTCGGGCCAGCACCCGGCGACTCACGCGTAGGTCGGTGCCGTCCAGTGCGGCGGCGGCATGCGTGCCGAACTCGGCCGTGGGATGCAGGCTGAGCCTGCGGAACTGGCGCTTCTCCTCGTCGCTGAGCTGACCGTAGGAGAGGTCGAAGGTCGCGCGAACCGAGAGGCCTCCGGCGCGGACGTCGTCACTGTCGTCGGACAGTTCCGCCAAGCGGCTGTGTTCGTTGTCCAAGTCGGTCAGCACGTCGGCCAGTGACCAGGTCGGGTGGCCTCGTAGTCGAGCGGCGACCAGGCGAACCGCCAGCGGCAGTCTCCCGGTCAGCACGACGATCCTGTCCACGGCCGCCGGGGCCTTGGTGATCCGTTCCGCGCCGACGATCCGGGTCAGCATGAGACGGGTGTCCTGGTGTGGCAGGACATCCAGGTAGTGCTCGGTCGCCTGTTCCAGGCCGGCCAGCCGGACTCGGCTTGTGATCAACACCAGGGAACGGTGGGTACCCGGGATCATGGGGCGGACCTGCGCCGCGGACGCGGCGTTGTCCAACAAGACGACGACCCGTCGACGGGAGAGTTCGCCACGCCACAGTTCCGTCCATTCGGCGGTGCTGTGCGGGAGCGGGTTGGGCACCACGCCCAGTGTCCGGAGCAGCCGCGCTATCGCGACGTCGGGCGCGAGTTCCTGACCGGCGGTGGTCGCCTGCAGGTCGATGAACAACTGCGCATCGGGGTAGTGGCCAGTCAGTTCGTGGGCGAACCGCACGGCCAAGGCGGTCTTCCCCGCGCCGCCCATGCCGAAAATATAGGGAACGAGCACTGTCTCGCCGTTGCCGGAGATCGCTCGACGTAGTTTTTCGAGTTCCGTTTCGCGACCGGCGAAGTCAGGTACGGCGGGTGGCAACGTGTTGACCGCTGTTCGTTTTGACGTCGTTTCGGAAACGAGGCGCAGATCGATGGAAGTATCGAAAAAGTATTCCCCTATGCGGGCCAGGGGGACCATCCAGGCGATCTTCGCGGATGCGTCCTTTTCTTCCAGGATCAGTACGCCGATGACCGCGCCGGTGTTCGAGTCGACCACGCCGGCGCCGCTGAAGCCCTGCTGAATTCGGTACCCGGTGGCACGTTCGGCATCCAGTTGAACCCATTCGCCGCCAGGTCCGCCGCTTCCGGAGACGACCGCCTGGGCCTCTATTCCGTGGTCGTGGTGGCGGGGATAACCGAGTACATGCACCGGTGTGCCACGGATTGTCTCGCGCGCCAGCCTTGCCGGGCGAACGCCGTTCGGGCCGGGCTGGGTCAGGGTGAGGACCGCGATATCGCCGCGTCCGTCCTCGTCGATCGGGATCCAGGCGTCGACAGCCACCCGCGCTGTTCTGCGGCTGTCGCCACGGGCAGCGGGGAAGTCCACGTCGATGGGTTCGTTCGGCGGTTCGCGTTCGCCGTCGGGACGACCGAGAGCCTGGTTGACAACGTGGGCGCAGGTCAGGATGTGTCGATCGCCGACCAGGGTGCCCGCACCGTGGATGAAGTCGCCGCTCCGGACGCGAACGTGCCAGCTAGTCATCGGTATTCTGTTTGGGTCGCCGCCACACGAGCTTGATTCGGAGGTGTCCCTCGGCTCCGGTCTTGGCGATCACCACGCCGGCTTCGGCATTCAACCGCATGCCGAACTCAAGCTCCACCTCGTCCAGTTCGACCTTGCGCAACTCGTTGATCGCCGCGCTGACCGTCCTGCTGATCGAGCCCAAGGATTTTTCCAGTGACTCCACGGCCGTGTCGATGATGTCGCCGGCGCGCGATGCCCGGCGCACCCCCGGTTCATCGTCTGCCAGTTCGACGTAGACGTCGGTGCCTCCCTCGAGGGGAATGCGCATCAACTGGTTCATGTTCTTTTACCCCAGTGTGTTATTCGATTATAGTCGGCTACTTCCCGCGGTCGCGTGCAGCGCGCGTAGTGCGCGTACCGTCGATCGGACCTCCAGCAAATACTTCGTCGGGGAGTACTGCTGCTTCGGCGCGCCGGCGACGGTCGGCTCGGTGCCGACGGTGTGCACCTCCACCCCGTAGGGCAGTTGGAGCATGCGCACGGCGCCCGCGTGCTGGGCGGGGACGTAGATCTGGGTCGTGACAACGAGAACGCGCTGGCCAGGTCGCAGATCGGCGAGATAGTCGGCGAACCAGGCATAGGAGTCCGGAGTGTTCGCCCGGCGCTCGCGCGGTGCGCTCGAGGGAGCGGCCGCGACCATGACCGACAGTTCGGTGTCCGTCCGGTAGTGCCGCACTCCCCACGTGCCGCCCACCAGCTCCGATGTCTCGCCCTCGACCTTCTCCGGTTCTGTCAGCCCGAAGGCCAGCCGGGTGCCGGCGTCCATCGCCTCGTACTCTTCGGTGACCTCGGGGATTCCCAACACCTTGGCGAACTCGAACTCGTCGCCGACGAACGGGCGGTGGCCGCCGAGGGCGACAACGGCCCGCGCGGTCACCTGTCGACTGTTGATCAGCTGGGCGGCGTAGGCGGGACGAGCCACGCAGGCACGCACCAAGCCGCCCAGCATGAGGACGTAGTCGTAGGTGTCGTACGGCGGCGGGCTGGTCGCGGAGAAACCGAACGCGTCCGCCGCGTCCAGGACCAGTTGGGCCTGATTGTCGGTCAGATCGAGCTCGCCGGCCTGGTTTCGCTCAAGACCCTTGCGGGTGTCCCACCTGTCGGTGAACTCGTCAAGCTTGGCCAACCTGCTCGCGAGGTCGGTCACCGTCGACGAGACAAGTTCCGCGCCACCACCGAACTCTTCGACCAGGGAACGCAACGGCGACGAGGTGACCCAGGAGGCGATGTCGCCTTCGACATCGTGACCGGTGCCGATGAGTGGCACTCGGTCGAAACGCGAACTCATGGTGGGGTCCCTACGTCGAGCGGGTGACGGACGGCGTGGCGAGCCTACGACACGAACGGTGGCCCGCGCCGGATGCGGGTTCAGCCGTTCAGCTCTGGCATGGCCGTCCGGGCGCGGTCCTGCCAGAGCTTGGCTTCCACTGGATCGCCTCGCTGCTCGAGGAGGATGGCCAACGCGGCCATGCCCTCGCCCTGGCCGGCCTTGGCGGAGGCGCGGCACACGCGTTCGGCTTCCTCCCAGTCGCCTCGGGGGATGAGGAGTTTCACCATGGCGAGCACACCTCCGCCGGAGCCGGCGGTGATTCCTCGGCGGTACCAGTTCTCCGCGGTGGCGGCCTCGCCGGCCTTCTCGTACAGCGTGCCCAACGCGACCATGCCATTGCCGTCACCTTCCTTGGCCGCCTGGTGGAACCAGCGGGCGGCCTCGGTGGCGTCGTCGAGTTCCTTCCCGAGGCGGACCATTCCGCTGGTACTTCCGGCTTCCGCGGCTTCGCGGAACCAGCGGATCGCCTCGGTCCGCTGGTTCTGTTTGAGATACCGGACACCGAAGTTGATCATCGCGTCGGGTTCGCGGGCGGTGATGGCCTTGGCGAGCCAGGCTTCGGCCTCGGCGTGCCGGCCCTGGTCGGCGTACATCCTGCTGAGACAGGTCCAGCCGGCCGCGTCGCCTTCGGCCGCCGCGCGTTGGTACCAGGAGTCGGCGTTGGTCAGGTCTCCGCGTCGCTCCAGCAGCGCGCCGAGTCTGATCATGGAACTCACCTGGCCGGCGTCGATCGCGGCGCGGTACCACCGCTCGGCGTCGTCGGTCTCGCCGCGTCGTTCAACCAGGCCACCGAGGAGTTCGGCTGCCCTCGACTGGCCGGCCTCGGCCGCTTTGCGCCACCACGACTCGGCTTTGTCCATGGCGCCCTGGTTGTGGTGGAACGTGCCCAACATGGCCATTCCGTTGGGTAGTCCGGCTTCGGCCGCCTCGTGGTACCAGCGTTCGGCGCGTTGGGCGTTTCCTCGTTCCATGTGGTGGGTGCCCAGCATGATCATCGCGTCGGTGTTGCCGGCGGACACCGCCAGCTTGTAGAGGAGCTCGGCGGTGGTCAGGTCGCCTCGGGTCTCCAGTTGGCGGCCCAGGTCGTAGACCTCGGCGAAGTTCGTGACGTCGACCGGGACGGTCGCGGTCCGCGTTCGCCAGGACGCGTTGTACACCAACGAAAGCTGGCCGATGGTGTCACTGCCGCTGATTCTCGGCTCCGGCAGGCCGGCGCTGTGCAACCGGTAGCGCAACTGCTCGTGCAGGGTCGTGACGTTGATCAACTGGGGGCCGTCGGTGACGCCGTTGCGGAGGATGTCGACCAACTGGCCGGTGTACGCGGTGAAGACCGCGCCGGTCGGTGCCTTCGCCAGCTGGTTGTTCCTGGTGGCGGTCAGCACGCAGCTGCCCCGGATGTCGAGCTGGCCGGCGACCTGCGCCGCGGCCCCGGCCATCGTCCCGTGGGCCAGTCCGCTGAAACAGCAGTCGAGCACCACCACCTTGTTCCGCGCGTTCGAGGACTGCATGGCCCGCCGCAGGTCGTCGTAGGCAAGCGAGGTGAAGTGGGGCTTGTCCTGCAACGCGTTCGACGTCGCCAGATAGAGGCGACCGTCAACATAGGGATCGATGAGCCCGTGTCCGGCGAAGTAGACCAGGAGCATGTCGGTCGCCCGGGTGGCCACGGCCTCCACCTGGAGTGCCAGTTCCTGCACGTTCGTCGGGTTCTGGATGAGCACGCAGTGGTCGGTCGGTAAGCGCGCGATGAACGGGTCGGTGAGGATCTCGTGGAGTGCGTCGAGGTTGTTCGGCACCGCGGGGAGATCCTCGAGGCCGGCGTCGGCGGGGTAGGTGCTCACCCCGATGAGGCACGCGAAGCTCCGGGCGGGGTCTGGCATGACCATCGCTATTCTCCCGACGCCTCCCGCAGTGCCTCGATCACGGCGACCGGATCCTTGATCCGCTTTCCGTCCAGCTGGACGGTGCCTTTCTTCCCCCGGAAGGTGACCTTCAGGTCCGTGGTGCGGTTGCGCACCCACACGCTCAACGAGTTGGCCAGCACCGCGCCCGTGCCACTCAACGCCACCACCAACACGTCGCTCACCGCCCCCATGTCCTCCTGGCCGGTCGCCCGCGGCGTCAGGCTCGGGTTCGGTAGGTCCTCCTCGCGCTGTAGCCAGCGGAGCAACGACCGGATCTCGGCGTCGGCGTCGGGAATTCCGGAAACACTGATGGCGATGGACACGGATTCCACGTTACCGGGCCGGGATTCCGTGGTGCACGCGCAACGCGTGGTACACGGTGTATCTGGCCGACGGACCGACCAGCAGTGCTCGGCCGAGGAGTTCTTCGGCCCTGGCGAGGCGTTTTCGCAGGCCCTGCGCGGAAATCCCCAGCGCGGCGGCGACGGGGGTGGTCCGCAGGTCGTTGGCGAACCAGGTGTGCACGGTGGTCAGCAGCGTGCGCCGGTTGTCGGGCAGCAGTGGGGACAACTGGGTCTCGGCCCAGTCCCGGATCTCCTGCCGGTCGAACAGGGTGTCGAACTCGATCATCTCGGCCGTCGGGTCGGGGTGTGGTCGCTCGTCGATCAGTTGCAGCGCCAGGTAGAGCTCGGCCTGCGTGGCGAACCGGGTGAGATCGCACCGTAGCTCGGCGCCGATGCGGCGCAGGCGCGCGGACAGCGTGTTGCGGTGGATCTTCAACTGGGATGCCGCGCCGGCACCGAAATCGAGCCACGACAACAGGGTCGCCAGCAGTTCGAAGGCGTCCGGGTCCTGTAGCCTGGCCGGCCGGTAGGCCAGCAGCGGCGCGAGCGTGCTCGCCGCCCACGCCCGCCCGGCCCGGCCAAGCAGCTCACCCAGCTCACCGCGGGGCGAGAACTGGGCATACCGCGCGGACCGGGTCCTGGCCACCGTCAACGCGTGGAACGCCTGCTTGTAGCCGATCGGGATGTCCCGCAGCGCCACCTGCAGCCCGACTCCCATCCGGGTTTCCGGGGCGGTCTCGGTCAGTTGCCTGATCAGGCCGACCGGGTCGGGTGCGGCGGGGGCGATCACGATGACGTGTCCACTGTAGACCGGACACGGCACCACCCAGGCGGTGTCGCCGAACACCTCCTTACACCGCAGGGAAAGCATGCCACGGGAGTCCGGGCCGCCCGCGACGAGGTAGATCCTGGCCAGATCGGGCAGCGCTGGGCGGAGGGTCGCCGCTGTTCGGCGGGCGCCGGACAGCTGGCCGACCATCAGCAGGTGCAGCACCGCCTCGCGCATCGTCGCGTCCGCGGCGTCGAGGCGCTCGGTGCGCTGCTCGGCGACAGTCGAGCGCCAGCACAGCCAGAGCAGGTCCACCGCGGCGGCGAGCAGGCGCCGGTGCGCCGCGGTCAGCCGGCCCCGGCGGGCGACCACGAGCACCGGCCGGGTCGGCGCCGGACCGACGGGCAGTATCGCGATGTCGTGCCCGCCCGCGTGCACCGCGACGGCGTCGACGTGTCCGGAACGCACCCGGGCGAGGTCATCGGCGAGGTCCTCGCCGACCAGCCGGCCAAGATGCCCGGCGGGCGACCCGACCTCGACCGTCGGCGGCCCCGCGAGCACGATCTCCGCGGTGAGCCGCCGGGCGAGCAGCTCGAGCACGCGCCGTAGGCCGTCCTGGCCGGCCGCCGCCTGGCACAACAGCCGCAGTTGACCGTCGTCGGTGTCGCGGCTCGGCATCGCGGGCGGCTCCCTGTAGGTGGCCCTCTCCGCCCGGCTGGCGCAGCCGAGAGCGACTGAATGCCAGGCGCACTGTGCACACCGACACTGGGGGCGATTCGCCTCCGCAGTCTAGCGTTGCTGGTGACCGTGAGTGATCCGTGCGGGTTGCTTCGGGCGTTACGGGGAAGGTTTCCCGGATGCTGGAGGGGAGTGTCCGGGAAACGTCCCGTCACAGCAGCCAGATCAACACCGCGGTCACGACAACCGCGGCGACCGCGGCGATGGCGCTGACGAAGACGACGAGCTGCAGCCAACCCTTGCGGTCGATGTCCTTGGTCATACCCCGTTAACGGACCTTGGTCGCGCGGGGTTGCATGCGGCCGTGGTGACGCGGTCGGTGTGGGTGTAGATGTTCATGCTGCCCCCGCGCACGAACCCGACGAGCGTGAGACCGGTCTCGTCGGCCAGCTCGACCGCGAGCGACGAGGGCGCCGACACCGCGGCCAGCATCGGCACGCCGGCCATCACCGCCTTCTGCACCAGCTCGAAGGACGCCCGCCCGGACACCACCAGCACACACCCGGTGGCCGGGATCCGCCCCGCCAGCAACGCCCAGCCGAGCACCTTGTCCACGGCGTTGTGCCGGCCGACGTCCTCGCGCACCACGAGCGCCTCGCCGTCGGCGGTGAACAGGCCGGCCGCGTGCAGGCCGCCGGTCCGGTCGAACACCCGCTGGTGGCCGCGCAGCACGTCGGGCAACGTGCCGAGCACGGCGGCGGCCACGCGCAGCGGGTCCGCGCTCGGCGAGTGGCGGGTGGCCAGGCGCACCGCGTCCAGCGACGCCTTGCCGCACACGCCGCACGACGACGTGGTGTAGAAGTTGCGCTCCACCCCGGTCGCCGGCGCCGGCACGCCGGGCGAGAGGCTGACGTCCAGCACGTTGTAGGTGTTGGGGGTGTCCTGGTCGCGCGGGCCGCAGAAGCGCGCGGTGCGCACGTCGGCCGCCGACCCGAGCACGCCCTCGGTGAGCAGGAAGCCGTGTGCCAGCTCCACGTCGTGCCCCGGCGTGCGCATGGTCACGGCCAGCGCCCGCCCACCGACCCGCAGCTCCAGCGGCTCCTCGACGGCCAGCGAGTCCGGGCGCCGGACCTGCCCGTCGGGGGTGAGCCGCAGGATCGGCTTCCTGGCGATCAGCCTGCCCATGGCCGCAGGCGTTCCGTTGCCAGCACGGCCAGCTTGTCCAGCCCGTCGCCGCCCGCGTCCACGTGCGCCAGCAGCGCCGCGCGCATCCTCGGGTCCCAGAACGAGCGCAGGTGGGTGGCGATCTCGGTGGCCGCCTGGTCCGGGGCGTGGTGCTGGAACTGGTCGGCGATCTCGTTGGCCAGCCGCACGTGCGGGGGCACCCCGGTCACGGTCGGGCGCTCTCGGCCGCGACCGGGCGCCTGGCCAGATCGTCGCGCACCGCGGCCTGTTCGGCGGTCAGCGCCACCTGCACGGCGGTCACCTTGTACTCCGGGCAGTTGGTCGCCCAGTCCGAGTTCTCGGTGGTGATCACGTTGGCTCCGGTCACCGGGTGGTGGAAGGTCGTGTAGCAGACGCCGACCGGCATCCGGTCGGACAACACCGCCCGCAGCGTGGTCCGGCCGACCCGGCTGGACAGCGCGACCAGGTCGCCGTCGGCGATGCCACGCACCTCGGCGTCGTGCGGGTGCAGCTCCAGCAGGTCCTCCGGGTGCCAGGACACGTTCGCCGTGCGCCGGGTCTGCGCGCCGACGTTGTACTGGCTCAGGATGCGCCCGGTGGTCAGGATCAGCGGGAACTTGCGGGTGCTGCGCTCGCGGGTGGGCACGTAGACCGTCTCGACGAACCGGCCCTTGCCGCGCACGAAACCGTCCTTGTGCATGATCGGCGTGCCGTCCGGGGCCGCCTCGTTGCACGGCCACTGCACGCTGCCGACCCGGTCGAGGTGGGCGAAGGACACCCCGGCGAAGGTCGGCGTGGTGAGCGCGATCTCGTCCATGATCTGGGCGGACGACTCGTAGTGCATCGGGTAGCCCATCGCCTGGGACAGCTCGCAGATGATCTGCCACTCGTGCTTGCCGGTGCGCGGCGCCATCACCGGACGCACCCGATTGATCCGCCGCTCGGCGTTGGTGAACGTGCCGTCCTTCTCCAGGAACGAGGTGCCGGGCAGCAGCACGTGCGCGAACTTCGCCGTCTCGTTGACGAACAGGTCCTGCACCACGAGCAGGTCCAGCGCGGCCAGCGCGGTGTGCACGTGCTGGGTGTTGGGGTCGGACTGGGCGATGTCCTCGCCCTGCACCACCAGCGCCCGGAACGAGCCGTCGACCGCGGCGTCGAACATGTTCGGGATGCGCAGCCCCGGCTCGTCCTGCAGGTCAACGCCCCACAGGTGCTCGTAGATGCCGCGCACGTCGTCGTCGCCGACGTGGCGGTAGCCGGGCAGCTCGTGCGGGAACGAGCCCATGTCACACGAGCCCTGCACGTTGTTCTGGCCGCGCAGCGGGTTCACCCCGACACCGTCGCGGCCGATGTTGCCGGTGACCATCGCGAGGTTGGCCATGCCCATGACCATGGTGGAGCCCTGGCTGTGCTCGGTGACGCCGAGGCCGTAGTAGATGGCGCCGTTGCCGCCGGTCGCGTAGAGCCGGGCGGCCGCGCGCAGCTCCCGCGCCGGGACGCCGGTGATCTCCTCGACCTGCTCCGGGCTGTGCTCGGGGCGGGCGATGAACTCCGCCCACTCCGCGAACCCCTCGCAGCGCTGCGCGACGAACTCCTCGTCCACCAGCCCTTCGGTGACCACCACGTGGGAGAAGGCGTTCACCACCGCGACGTTGGTGCCCGGCGCGAGCTGGAGGTGGTGGGCGGCCTCGACGTGCGGGGAGCGCACCAGGCCGATCCGCCGGGGGTCGATGACGATCAGCTTGGCGCCCTCGCGCAGCCTGCGCTTCATCCGCGAGGCGAACACCGGGTGCGCGTCGGTCGGGTTCGCGCCGATCACCAGGATCACGTCGGCCTTGGCCACCGACTTGAAGTCCTGCGTGCCGGCCGAGGTGCCGAAGGTCTGCTTGAGCCCGTAGCCGGTCGGCGAGTGGCAGACCCTGGCGCAGGTGTCGACGTTGTTGTTGCCGAAGACGGCGCGCACCATCTTCTGGACGACGTAGACCTCCTCGTTCGTGGTGCGCGACGAGGTGATCGCGCCGATCGAGCCGGTGCCGTGCGCGGCCTGGATCTCGCGCAGCCTGCGCGCGGTGAACCCGATCGCCTCCTCCCAGGAGACCTCGCGCCACTCGTCGGCGATCGAGTCCCGGACCATCGGGGCGAGCACCCGGTCGGGGTGGCTGGTGTAGCCGAACGCGAACCGGCCCTTGACGCAGGAGTGGCCCTCGTTGGCGCCGCCGTCCTTGTACGGGACCATCCGGACCAGCTCGGTGCCGCGCAGCTCGGCCTTGAACGAGCAGCCGACCCCGCAGTAGGCGCACGTGGTCAGCACGCTGCGGGTCGGCATGCCCAGCTCGACGACCGACTTCTCCTGCAGGGTCGCCGTCGGGCAGGCCTGTACGCACGCGCCGCAGGACACGCAGTCCGACTCCATGAACGGCACCCCGGCGCCCGCGGCGACCTTCGAGTCGAAGCCACGGCCGTCGATGGTCAGCGCGAACGTGCCCTGCACCTCGTCACAGGCCCGCACGCAGCGGGAGCACACGATGCACTTGGACGCGTCGAAGTCGAAGTACGGGTTGGAGGTGTCCTTTGGCGCGTCCAGGTGGTTGGCGCCGGCGTCCACACCGGAGCCGTAGCGCACCTCCCGCAGGCCGGTGACCCCCGCCATGTCCTGCAGCTCGCAGTCGCCGTTGGCCGAGCAGGTCAGACAGTCCAGCGGGTGGTCGGAGATGTAGAGCTCCATCACCCCCCGGCGCAGCCGGCCGAGCCTCTCGGTCTGGGTGGTCACGGCCATGCCGGGGGCGACCGGGGTCGTACAGGACGCCGGCGTGCCCCTTGCTCCGTCGATCTCCACGACACACAGCCGGCACGAGCCGAAGGCCTCCAGGCTGTCGGTGGCGCACAGCTTCGGCACGTCCACGCCGGCCTGCTTGGCCGCCCGCATCACCGACGTGCCGGGTGGCACGGTCACCGGGATGCCGTCGATGGTCAGCTCGACGGTGGCCGCGCCGTCGCGCGCGGGGGTGCCGAAATCGGGTTCCTTGAGCAGACTCATGGTGTTTCCCCGTTGGTGGTGGTGGACGCCTGGAAGTCCTCGGCGAAGTGGCGGACCGCGCTGCGCACGGGCATGGGGGTGAGCCCGCCCATGGCGCACAGCGACCCGTCGGTCATCAGCTCACACAGGTCGTCGAGCAGGACGAGGTTGCGCTCGCGGTCCTGGCCGGTGCGGATGCGGTCGATCGTCTCGACGCCGCGCACGGCGCCGACGCGGCAGGGCGTGCACTTGCCGCACGACTCCTCCGCGCAGAAGGAGAACGCGAACCTGGCCATCGCGGCCATGTCCACGGTGTCGTCGAAGACGACCACGCCGCCGTGGCCGAGCATCGCGCCCGCCTCGGCGAAGGACTCGTAGTCCATCGACAGGTCCAGTTGGCTGGCCGGGACGTAGGCCCCGAGCGGCCCGCCGACCTGCATGGCGCGCACCGGGCGGCCAGAGGCCGTGCCGCCGCCGAGGTCGTTGACCAACTCGCCGAGCGTGATGCCGAACGGCGTCTCCACGATCCCGCCGCGGGCGACGTTGCCGCCGAGCTGGAAGACGCTGGTGCCCCGGGACCGGCCGGTGCCCATGGCGGCGTAGGCGGCCGCGCCGCCGGCCAGGATCGCGGGCACCGAGGCCAGCGAGAGCACGTTGTTCACCACGGTCGGGCGGCCGAACAGGCCCTCGAGCGCGGGGATCGGCGGCTTGGCGCGCACCACGCCGCGCTTGCCCTCGAGGCTCTCCAGCATGGAGGTTTCCTCGCCGCAGATGTAGGCGCCGGCGCCCACCCGCACGTGCAGGTCGAAGGACAGCGCGGAGCCGAGGACGTGTTCGCCGAGCCAGCCGCGCTCCCTGGCGGCGGCGATGGCCGCCTCGAGCGCCTCGACCGCGTCCGGGTACTCCGACCGCAGGTAGACGTAGCCCTCGCGGGCGCCGACCGCGTAGGCGGCGATCGTCATGCCCTCGATGAGGGTGAACGGGTCGCCCTCCAGCAGCATCCGGTCGGCGAACGTGCCGGAGTCGCCCTCGTCGGCGTTGCAGCAGACGAACTTCAGGTCCGCCTTGGCGCCGGCCACGGTGCGCCACTTGATGCCGGTCGGGAAGCCGGCGCCGCCCCGGCCGCGCAGCCCGGACTCGACGACCTCCTCGACCACCTCGGCCGGCGACTTCGCGAGGGCGGCCCGCAGCCCGGCGATGCCGCCGTTGGCCTCGTAGTCGGCCGCCGAGCGCGGGTCGACGACCCCGACGCGGGCGAAGGTCACCCGGTGCTGGCGGCGCAGCCACGGCAGGTCCTCGACCAGCCCGAGGCTCTCGCCGCGCCCGTCGATCAGGCCGGCCGCGACCAGGCCGTCGACGTCCTCCGGCGCGACCGGGCCGTAGCCCACCCGGCCGGCCGGGGTCTGGACCTCGACCAGCGGCTCCAGCCAGAGCATGCCCCGCGAGCCGGTGCGCACGACCTCGACGTCCGGTCCGGTCGCGGCCCGGACGCGCTCGGCGACCTCGTCCGCGCCCACCGACCTGGCCGCCGTGTCCCGTGGGACAAACACCTGGACGGTCATGGCGTGACCTCCGCGAGGAGGGCGTCGAAGCGGGGGTGGCTGACGCGGCCGTGTACCCGGTCGCCCACCTGTACGGCGGGGCCGAGGGCGCAGTTGCCGAGGCAGAAGACCTCGTCGAGGGTGACCGCGCCGTCGGCGGTGGTCTCGCCGAAGCCGACGCGCAGCCGCCGGGTGGCGTGGTCGGCGAGGGCGTCCGCGCCGACCGACTGACACGCCTCGGCACGACAGATCCGCACGGTGACCCGGCCGGCGGGGGATCGTCGGAAGTCGCGGTAGAACGTGACCACGCCGTGCACCTCGGCCACCGACAGGTTGAGCACGTCGGCGATCACCGGCAGGTCCAGGGTGTCGATGTGCCCGAGGTCGGCCTGCACCGCGTGCAGGATCGGCAACAGCGCACCACGCAGGTCCCGCATCCGGGAGGCGATGGCACGCACCCGCTCGACCCGCACCGTTGCCAGGTCAGAGACATCCGTCGTCATCCAACAACTGTCTCGTTCTGTGGTACCACAGGTCAAAGCAAAGTTCGTGATGTGCTGATAGATCCCGCTTATCGCATACAGTATTGACTTCTGGGTTGCGCCGGCTGTCAGGCCTTGTTGGCCGGTTCCAGGTCGTCCGGGGAGTCGGGGGAGATGCTGCGCTCGGCCGGGACCACCACCACCGGGACCTCCTTGGCCTTGCGGCGCTTGCGGACGATCACGGTGATCACCAGCGCCAACGCCAGCCCGCCGACCACGATCATGCCGCCGGTGCTGATCACGCCCTCGATCCGCTTCGCGGCCTCACCGAGCGCGGCCCCGATCGCGATGTGCGTCGCCGACCAGAGCATGGCCCCGGCGACCACCGCGGGCAGGAACTTGCGGTACGGCAGCCCGGACGTGCCGGCCGCCGCGGGGGTCAGCGTGCGGACCACCGGCAGGAACCTGGCGAAGAACACCGCCCACGCGCCCCGGCGGCGCAGGATGTCGGTCGCCTTGTCCCAGCCATCGACGCCGTACTTCTGGATGAGCTTGGTCTCCCGCAGCTGCGGGCCGAACCGTTTGCCGATGTAGTAGCCGATCGAGTCGCCGAGGCCGGCGCACACCGTGACCACCAGCCACAGCACGACGAACCGGGACACCGAGTCGACCGTGGTGGCCGCGATCAGCAGGCCACCCTCGCCGGGGGCGATGAAGCCGAGGCCGATCGTGCACTCGGCGAAGACCAGCGCGCCGGTCGCGCCGACCAGTGCCGGTTGCGGCAGCGCCTGCAACCACTCCAGAACGTCAGTCAGCAACGCCACGAACGGACTCCCCTCGAACCACTACCCCGGATGCCACGCAGTCTGGCAGTTGGACCAACCGTGACACATCAGGGTTCCCCCGGACGTCCACCCAGGAGTTGATTCGCGGGATCCTACTGACGGCTGAGAAGTGAGCTGATCTCCTGGCTCGCCGGGCCCGCCTCCGCCAGGTGGCGCAGCGCCTCGGGCACCTGCTCGCCGCGATGCGCGATCGCCTGCGCGTACAGCCGGCCCGCGCGGTAGGAGGAGCGCACCAGCGGTCCGGCCATCACGCCGGCGAAGCCGATCCGCTCGGCGGTCTCCTTGTGCCGCAGGAACTCCTCGGGCTTGGCCCACCGGTCGACCGGGTGGTGGCGCGGCGACGGCCGCAGGTACTGGGTGATCGTGATGATGTCGCAGCCCGCCTCGTGCAGGTCGCCGAGCGCCCCGGTGACCTCGTCCTCGGTCTCGCCCATGCCCAGGATCAGGTTGGACTTCGTGACCAGGCCGAACTTCCGCGCCTCGGTGATCACCTCGAGCGAGCGCTCGTAGCGGAACGCCGGGCGGATGCTCTTGAACAGCCGAGGCACGGTCTCCACGTTGTGCGCCAACACCTGCGGCCGGGTGCCGAACACCTCGGCCAGCTGGTCGGGGTCGGCGTTGAAGTCCGGGATCAGCAGCTCGACCCCGGTGCCCGGGTTGAGCGTGTGGATCTGGCGCACCGTCTCGGCGTAGAGCCACGCGCCGCCGTCGGCGAGGTCGTCGCGGGCAACGCCGGTGACCGTCGCGTACCGCAGGCCCATCGCCTGCACCGACTCGGCGACCTTGCGCGGCTCGGTGCGGTCGAGCTCGGCCGGCTTGCCGGTGTCGATCAGGCAGAAGTCACACCGACGCGTGCACTGCTCGCCACCGATGAGGAAGGTGGCCTCGCGGTCCTCCCAGCACTCGTAGATGTTGGGACAGCCCGCCTCCTCACAGACGGTGTGCAGGCCCTCCCGCCGGACCAGACCCTTCAGCTCCCGGTACTCGGGACCCATCTTCGCCCGGGTCTTGATCCACGACGGCTTCTTCTCGATCGGGGTCTGGCTGTTGCGTACCTCGAGACGCAGCAGCTTTCGTCCCTCCGGAGCAATGGTCACGTGGTCAGGCTACGCCGCTCTTGACGCGCGCTGGCAGGCCCGATAGGCAGCACCTGCCCCGCGAGGAGTGGAGGGAATCCCGTGCGTAACCATCCCCGAAGACGTCTCCGGCTCGCCGCCATGACCGCAGGCCTGGCGGCTGTGACCACGATCACCGGACTGACCACTGGACTGTCCCCGGCGCTGGCCGCCCCCGACGAACCCGACCAGGGGCCCCGCGTCCCCCGGGAGGCGCCGGCCAACGGCGCCGACCGCAACACCGTCGCCGCGCTCGACCAGGCCCCACGGGCCATGCGCGCCCCGACCGGGGAGAACATCGCCGGGGTCGCGCACGGCTACCCGCGCCAGACCCGATTACGGGTCTACCCCGACGACCCGTCGGACAAGTCGATCAAGCTCGGGCTCACGCCGTACCACGCGATCGCGCCCCGGCTCAACGAGTTGCAGACGGTCAGCGACCGGGTCTCGGTCGAGGTGGTCGGCCAGTCCGGTCTCGGCCGCGACCTCTACCAGGTCACCCTCACCGCGCCCGAGCGCGCCGCGCAGACCCGCCAGCAGGACCGGTGGCGGGAGCTGATCGAGAACGACCCGGTGCGCGCCGCCCGCGACCGGGACCTGGCCCGCGACTACAAGGCGCCGGTGTGGATCAACAACAACATCCACGGCAACGAGTGGGAGGGCACCGACGCGGCGCTGCGCCTGATCGAGCACCTGGCGACCTCGCGGGACCCGGCGGTGCGCCGGCTGCTCGCCGAGCACCGGATCTACTTCAACGTCACCGCGAACCCCGACGGCCGGGTGGCCGGCACCCGCGCCAACGCCAACGGCTTCGACATGAACCGCGACTTCGTCACCAACTCCCAGCCGGAGAACCAGGCGATGCGCGACATGATCATCGACACCCAGCCGGTGATGATGCTCGACGAGCACGGCTACGTCGACGGCACGCTGATCGAGCCGACCACCCCGCCGCACGGGCAGAACTACGACTTCGACCTGTACATCGAGCACGGCCTGGCCAACGGTCTTGGCATGGAGCAGGCGGTCCAGGCACTGGGCTACCCGGAGGCGCAGGACGTCGTGGTGCCCTTCCGCGACCTGCCGCCGGGCGAGTGGGACGGCTGGCCGCCGATCTTCACCGCGCAGTACGCGATGTACCACGGCGCGGTCTCCTACACCGTGGAGATCCCGCTGCGGGTCAACAACGACGCCTACGACACCGAGCCGGTCGAGGAGCTGCGCAGGCGCGCGGCGATCAACACCGACGTGTCCGAGGCGTCCATGACGGCCACCCTGGACTACGTGGCCCGTCACCGGGACGACCTGGTGGACAACCAGATCGAGCTGTTCCGGCGCGGTGCGGCCGGTGAGCCGCTGCGCGAGCTGCCGGACGACTTCGTGCCGGGCTTCGGCCCAGAGGACCGCTACACCACGGAGTTCCCCAGGGCCTACGTGATCCCGGCGGGTGCGAGCCAGCGCTCGGCGGTCGCGGCGGCACGACTGGTCGACCTGCTGGTGGCCCACGACGTGCGGGTGCGGCAGGCCACGAAGGGCTTCGCGCTCGCCGGGCGGCACTACCCGGCCGGCTCGTACCTGGTCGACCTGCGTCAACCCAAGCGCGGGCTGGCGAACGCGATGCTGGAGGCCGGCAAGGACCTGTCCGCCGACGTGCCGGTGATGTACGACATCGCCGGCTGGAGCCACCGGCTGCTGTGGGGCGCGTCGGTCGACATCGTGCGCGACGGTGCGCTGCGCGTGCCGACCAGGCCGGTCACAGTCGCCGCGCCGACCGGCGGGGTGGACGTCGCGCCGGGGCTGGACCTCGCGATCAGCGTCCGCGACGGCAAGGACGCCGGCGCGGTCAACGATCTGCTCGGCCGGGGTATCGAGCTGCGCCGCCTGGCCGACGGCTCGGTGGTCGTGCCGGCGTCGGCGCGCGTGGCCGCCAGCCAGGTCGCCGACCGCTACGGCGCGCGGTTCACGCCGGCGCCGGCGGGCGAGCGGGGCGCGGTGCTGCACCGGCTGACGGTGGCCGCCGCGGTCGCCGCCGACGAGCTGTTCGTGTTGCGGGAGATGGGTTTCGACGTGCGACCGGTGTCCACCTCGGTGCTCAACGACGGGTTCGACCTGTCCAGGGTGGACGTGCTGGTGGTGTCGTCCGGTCTGCGGTTCGACCAGCTTGTGCCGGCGGCCCGCGCCGAGGTCGAGGAGCTGTTCGGCCGCGGCGGCGTGATCACCAGAGGCACCACGGGGTCGCGGTTCAACGCCGACGCCGGTCTGCTGCCGGTGACCTCGGTGCCCGGCCGAGGCGACGCGAACGGCATCGTGCGGGTGTCGAACGGGCCGGTGCTCGCCGGGGCGCCGTCGACGTCGTTCGTGTACGCGCCGCAGTGGTTCACCGGTCTTGGCTCCTCGGTCACCGTCGAGCAGCGCTACGCCACCGGCAACCCGCTGGTCGCCGGCCACTGGATCCCCACCGGGGAGGGCACCGGTGGGCCGGCCGACGCCGCTGGTCAACCGGCGGTGGTGTCCGGGACCGCGCAGCGCGGGGCGCGGGTGCTGATGTTCGGCACCGAGCCGATGTTCCGCGCGCATCCGAAGGGACTGTTCGCCCAGGTGGCCAACGGCATCTTCTGGAGTGCGACCGGGTAATGGCACAGAGCGCGGCGGGGGCACTGTTCCTCGACGGCACCGGCCGGGTGCTGATCGTGGAGCCGACCTACAAGGACCACTGGGAGATCCCCGGTGGGATGTTGGAGGCCGGGGAGACCCCGAGCCAGGCGTGCGTGCGCGAGATCGCGGAGGAGCTTGGGCTGACCGTCAGGTTGGGACGGCTGCTGGTGGCCGACTGGGCACCGGATCCGACCCTGGGCGACCGGGTGCTGTTCGTCTTCGACGGCGGCACCCTCAGCCCGGCCCAGCTCGCCGGGATCTCGTTGCCGGCGGCGGAGCTGGCCTCCTATGCGCTGATCGCGCAGGCGGAGGTCGAGTCGCGGCTCATCCCTCGGCTGGCCCGCCGGGTGCGCGCGGCGCTGACCGCACGCGCGGAGGGCACCACGTCCTACCTCGAACACGGCATCCCGTTCTGACGCCGCGTTCCGGCACGCCCTGAATGGGTCATTCGGGACGCTCAACGTCCCCAATGACCCATTCAGGGCATCAGGCGGAGGAGGCCAGGCGGCGGGGTGAGGTGCGGACCAGGGCGAGGAAGGCCGCGCCGATGGCGGCCTGGGTGCCGGTGTCGTCGGCCGGGCCGGTGAGGCCGGCGGCCCGCGCGAGCATCGCCTGCTGGGCGGCGTTGGCCTGCCGGAGCGCGGGGTGGTCGGCGTGCTCGTCGAGCAGCCCGCGCAGCGCCGGGTCGTGGTCGACGGTGGCCTGCCAGGCGTCGCGCAGCGCGTCGACCGGGTCGAGGTCCTGGTCGCGGGCGATGGTCTCGATGGCCAGTTCGACCCGGCCGGCCAGGCGCAGCGTCCAGCGGTGGTGCAGTGCGCGGAGGACCTCGTGTTCGTCGGTGAACCCGGCGGGCACGCCGAGGCCGTCGGCGATGACCCGGTCGAGGGCGTCTCTGCGCCGGTAGTAGTCCTGCCAACTCATCCCGAACCCCCTTGATGTACCGGCAGTTTTCTACATACCAGTGGTATGTCTTCCGAGTTCAACATACCACCGGTATGTCGCCGGGATTTGTCGTACGGTGTGACCGTGGTGACAATGAGGTCCAGACGAGTCGACTACACCGAGTCCACCCGGCACGCGCTGGTCGAATCCGGGCTGGAGCTGTTCACCAAGCGCGGTTACGCCGGCACCTCGCTGGACGCGATCGTGAAACGCGCGCGGGTCACGAAGGGCGCCCTGTATCACCATTTCAACGGCAAACAGGCGTTGTTCGAGGCGGTTTTCGACCTCGTGGAGACCGCCGCCATGGACCGGCTGACCGCGGTCGTGGTCGGCGACGGGAGCGCGTGGGAGCGGGCCATGGCCGGCGTGCAGGCCTATGTCCGGGTCTGCCTCGAACCGTCCTACCAGCGGGTCGTGATCCACGAGGGTCCGGTCGTGATGGGCTGGGAGCGGTGGCGCGAGGCCGAGGAGCACTTCAGCTACGGCCTGGTGCGGGCCAGCGTGGACGCCCTGGTCACCGCGGGTGAGTTCGAGCCGCTGCCGGTGGAGGTGACCGCGCGGATACTGTTCGGCGCGCTGTCGGCCGGCGCGGTGACGATCGCCGGCTCAGCCGATCCGAAGGCCACCGCGGCCGAGGTGACCAGGACCATCGTCGCGGTGATGAACGGCATGCGCCGCAACGCCGCCAGCAGCACCGCCGGACCATGATCGGGGCTTGACGCCCGGCGACTCGGCGATAGCGTGCCGTGCATGAGCCCAACGCGCCGCCTCACCGCCGCCATCACCGCCGTCGTCACCGCCGTCGTCGCCGCCGTCATCGGGGTCACGCCCGTGGTCGCCCCCGTGGCCGCCGCCGCGCCCGGTGGCGGCGACCGGCCGAGCGCGCGCTGCGAGTTCATCCCCACCCCGGACAAGCCGGCGGCCAAGCCGGTCGACCCACCGAGCCCCCGGGCGTCCACGCGGGGCACGGCGACCTCGGTGCTGGCGACCAACTACGGGGTCGTGGTCGTCGAGCTGGACCGGGCGAACGCGCCGTGCGCCGTGCACAACTTCACCCACCTGGTGCGCAACCAGTTCTACAACCACACGCAGTGCTGGCGGCTGACCAACAGCGAGCGCCTCGGCGTACTGCAGTGCGGCGACATCGTCGAGGTGGAGGTCGGCGGGCCGGGGTACCGGTTCGCCGACGAGGTGACCGGGCAGGAGACCTACCCGCGCGGCACCGTGGCCATGGGCAACCAGGGGCCCGACACCAACGGAAGTCAGTTCTTCTTCGTGCACTCCCACGCCAACATCGCGCCCGCCTACACCGTGCTCGGCGAGGTCGTGCACGGCATGGACACCCTGGACCGGATCGTGGCCGCCGGCATCAAGGACGGCGCGACCGACGGCCTGCCCGCGCACCCGGTCCGGATCCACGCGGCCATCACCTGGTAGCGCTCAGCGGTGCTGGGCCAGCTGGAAGTCGACGCCCGCGCTGGCCGGGGTCCAGCGCGGCAGCCAGCGGTCGGCCACCGGCAGCGTGCCGTCGAGGGCGGCCAGCACGTGGCGTCGCGCCAATGGCCGCACCTCGTCGACGGTGACCTGCCGGCCGAGCTCGAGTGACAGCGACGTCACGCCCGCGTCGCTGATGCCGCACGGGATGATCCGCTCGAACGCGGCCAGGTCGGTGTCGCAGTTGAGCTCGAAGCCGTGCATGGTGACCCCGCCCTGCACCCGGATGCCGATGGCGGCGATCTTGCGTTCCTGGCGATGGTCGGCCGGCAGCCAGACCCCGCTGCGGCCCTCGACCCGGCCGGTGGTCAGGCCAAGGTCGTCGCACACCGCGATCAGTGCCTGCTCCAGCCTGCGCACGAACGCGACCACGTCCACCGGGTCGGCCAGCTTGACGATCGGGTAGCCGACCAGTTGGCCCGGCCCGTGCCAGGTGATCTTGCCGCCGCGGTCGACGTCGATCACCGGGGTGCCGTCGTCCGGGCGCTCGGCGGGGTCGGTGCGCTTGCCGGCGGTGTACACCGAGGGGTGCTCCAGCAGCAGCAGGGTGTCCGCGGCCGTGGTCGACGACGCGCGGGTGTTGGCCAGGTCGCGTTGCAGGTCCCACGCTTCCTGGTAGTCGATCGTGCCGAGATCACGGACGGCTACGGGGGCGCTGGACGCGCGGCAGGAGGGTTGAGCCACAGTTCCCGACCCTACGCCGTGGGCGTCGATTTGGTCTTGAGCCAGGGGCCCGCGGTGTCAGTCCCGCAGGGCGGCCGCCAGCGCGTTGTCGATCCGGGGGTGGCCGAAGACGAACCCGGCGTCGGTCAGCGCCCTTGGCACGGTCCGCTGGCTGTAGAGGATCTCCCCGTCGTCGTCGCCGACGGCCAGCCGCAGCGCGGTGCGCGGCACGAACCACGGCGCCGGCCGGCCGACCGCCTGGCCGAGCGCGCGGGTGAACTCGGTGTTGGTGACCGGGTGCGGGGAGCAGGAGTTGACCGAGCCGGACAGGTCCGCGTGTGTCAGCGCGAAGCGGATCACCGCGATGTGGTCGGTCAGGGTGAGCCAGGGCATGTACTGGCGGCCGTCGCCGAGCCGCCCGCCCAGCGCCAGCCAGAACAGCGGCCGGAGCATGCCGAGCAGCCCGCCGTGGCGCGACAGCACGTGCCCGGTGCGCAGCCGGACCACGCGCGCGCCGCCGTCCTCGGCCCGCTGGGTCGCGGCCTCCCAGTCGGTGCACAGGCCGGCCAGGAAGCCATGGCCGCTGGCGGCCGACTCGTCGAGCACCCGGTCGCCGCCGTCGCCGTAGTAGCCGACCGCCGAGGCGTTGACCATGACCGGGACGCCGTGCTCGGCGACCGCCGCGGCCAGCACCTCGGTCGGCTCCACCCGGCTGTTGAGCAGCACCTGCTTGCGGGCGTGGCTCCAGCGGCGGCCGCCGATGGGGGCGCCGCACAGGTTGACCACCGCGCCCGCCCCCACCAGCGCGCCGGCGTCGACCGTGCCGGCCGGCGGGTCCCAGGTCCGCTCGTCCGGCGCCGTCGCGCGGCGCCGGACGAGCCTGATCACCTCGTGGCCCGCCGTGCCGAGCGCGGCGACCAGCGCCGTCCCGATGAGGCCGGACGAGCCGGCGACCACGACACGCATCTACAGACCCAGGTCGCCCTCGAAGTTGCCCTCCTGCAGGCGGGTCTTGATCGTGGTGAGGAACCGGCCGGCGTCGGCCCCGTCCACCAGGCGGTGGTCGTAGGTCAGCGCGAGGTAGGCCATCGACCGCACGGCGATCGTGTCGTTGCCGTCGGCGTCGGTCACCACGACCGGGCGCTTGACGATCAGCCCGATGCCCAGGATGCCGACCTGGGGCTGCGGGATGATCGGGGTGTCGAACAGCGCGCCCTGGCTGCCGAGGTTGGTCAGCGTGAACGTGGCGCCGAACAGCTCGTCCGGGGTGACCTTGTTCGCCCGCGTCCGCTCGGCCAGGTCGGCGATCTTGTGGGCCAGGCCGGCGACGTTCAGGTCACCGGAGTTGTGGATGGCCGGCGAGAGCAGCCCACGGCTGGTGTCCACCGCGATGCCGAGGTGCTCGGCGGCGTGGTAGGTCACCTCCTTGGTCTCGTCGTTGATCGACGCGTTCAGCTTCGGGTGCACCTTGAGTGCCTCGACCGTCGCCTTGGCGAAGAACGGCAGGAACGTCAGCTTCACGCCCTCGCGCTGTTCGAACGTCGCCTTCGCCCGCGTGCGCAGCTTGGCGATCCTGGTCACGTCGACCTCGACCACCTGGGTGAGCTGTGCGGCGGTCTGCAGCGACTCGACCATCCGGCGGGAGACCGTCTGGCGCAGCCTGCTCATCTTCTCGGTCTTGCCGCGCAGGTCGGCCTGCGGCGCCTGCGCGCTCTGCGCCCGGGGGGCGGCCGGCGCGGGGGCGGCCTTGGCTGGCGGCGCGGCGGCCTGCTTGGCGGCCTCGGCCGCGGCGAGCACGTCCTGCTTGCGGATCCGGCCACCGACACCGGAACCCTTGATCGTGGACAGGTCCACGCCGTGTTCGGTGGCCAGCTTGCGCACCAGCGGGGTGACGTACGGGGTGTCGCCGCTGGGGGCGGGCGCGGCCGGCTTCGGCGCTTCCTGCCTGGGCGCTGACTTGGGCGCTGGCTGGGGCTTGGCTGGCTCCTGCTTCGGCGCGGGCGCGGCGGCCTTCGGCTCCGGTGCCGGTTCTGGCGCGGGGGCCGGCTTGGGTTCTGGCTTTGGCTCCTGCTTGGCCGGGGCGGGCGAACCGGAACCGACGACCGCGAGCTGGCCGCCGACCTCGACGGTGTCGTCCTCGGCGGCGGTGATCTCCAGCACGGTGCCGGCCACCGGCGACGGGATCTCGGTGTCGACCTTGTCGGTGGACACC
>NZ_BAAGXS010000111.1:0-507 GCF_054779715.1 Actinophytocola sediminis
ACCACCAAAGAAGATTACGCAAAAGAGTACAGCGTAATTTTTGATGGGGAAGAGCAATGGCAGAACCTGCCCGCACCAACTGGATTGGATTATGAGTGGAAAGACAATTCCACCTATATCAAAGAAATTCCATTCTTTAAAGATATTAGTGTGACGCCAGAACCTTTGCGAAACATTCAAAAAGCAAGAGTGCTTATGAATTTAGGAGATTCGGTGACCACTGATCACATTTCGCCGGCAGGTTCCTTTTCCGAAGATAGCGCTGCGGGTCAATACTTAAAATCCAAGGGCATTGAGCGTGCCATGTTCAACTCGTACGGCTCCCGCAGAGGTAACCATGAAGTGATGATGCGCGGTACTTTTGCCAATGTGTATATTAAAAATAAAATTGCCACAAAACAAGGCGGATATACCACTTATTTTCCTGAAAACGAAGAGTTAAATGTTTATGACGCCGCCATGAAATATATGAAGACCGATACGCCATTGATCGTATTGGCAGGTAGC
>NZ_BAAGXS010000112.1:0-511 GCF_054779715.1 Actinophytocola sediminis
TGAGAGAAGTATTAATTAAAGATTTTATGATACGAATTTGTTATTGATTAAATAAATGGTGAGGGAATTTATACTATTTTAAAATCTACCACTAATAAAATATAAAAAAAAAAGTTAATATAAGTTTTATAATTATAAAGATCACTGAATATTAATCCATGGTCAAAACGATAAAACATATAAAGTATAAAAAATACACATTAATATACGATAGTAGTATATGAATAAGTAAATAATTATTTCATTCAACTATGAGACATTTATAATTACTTGTAAGAATAAAGTAATGAAGTAAAACAAAGAAGTTATTAAACAATTGATGCTTAAGATATAAGATAAAATACGAGAAGCTTGTATGATCTAAAAATGATGGTTTCGTTTATTTCAAAAATATTGTGAATTATTTATATTAATTCAATTTGATGAGATATATGTAATATAAACGATAGTTATAAATAATAGTACAAAATGATAGATGGTAAAAATTTGCATGATGTGTGCATATTGTTAC
>NZ_BAAGXS010000113.1:0-515 GCF_054779715.1 Actinophytocola sediminis
TCGGCGGTGTCCTACTCTCCCACACCCTGTCGAGTGCAGTACCATCGGCGCTGGAGGGCTTAGCTTCCGGGTTCGGAATGGGACCGGGCGTTTCCCCACCGCTATAACCGCCGAAACCCTATGAAACAAAACAACCAAAACCACTGGTTGGGGTTTCAGAGTTGCATAGTGGATGCGAAACAAATTAGACCGTTTGTGAGTTAAGTCCTCGGCCTATTAGTACCAGTCAACTCAAACGCATTACTGCGCTTCCATCTCTGGCCTATCAACCCAGTGGTCTAACTGGGGGCCTTAACCCACAAAGGGGTGGGAGACCTCATCTTGGAACAGGCTTCCCGCTTAGATGCCTTCAGCGGTTATCCCTCCCGAACGTAGCCAACCAGCCATGCCCCTGGCGGGACAACTGGCACACCAGAGGTTCGTCCGTCCCGGTCCTCTCGTACTAGGGACAGCCTTCCTCAAGTCTCCTGCGCGCGCGGCGGATAGGGACCGAACTGTCTCACGACGTTCTAAAC
>NZ_BAAGXS010000114.1:0-529 GCF_054779715.1 Actinophytocola sediminis
GCTGGCACGGCCCGGCGGCCGAGGCGTTCCGGGCACGGCTCGCGGCCACCCCACGCGACCTGTACGCCAGCGAGCAGGCCCTGCGCGCCGCGATCGCCGCGCTGACCCGCTGGGCCGGCACCCTCGCGGCCCACCAACGCCTGGCCGAGGAGCTGGACGCGACCGCGGTACGCCTGCGGGCCGGCCTGCGCGCGGCCGTCGACCACGTGCAGGACAAGCAGAACGCGCTCGACCTGGCCGCCACCCTCGCCACCTCGACGGCCGCGAGCGTCGAGCTGGCCGAGGCCCGCGGCCGGGTCGCCGGCCTGGAACGCGACCTGGCCGACGTCCTGGCCAGAGCACACGCCCTGGAACGCGACCACCTGCTGGCGGCCGAGGAGACCGCGGCGGCCATGCCCGGCGGCGAGCCGCCCGCGCAGCGCTCGACCCAGGTCCGGGCACTGGTCGAGGTGCTGGACGCGGCCTCGGCGATGTCGACCACGCTGGCCGCGGCGCTGGCCTGGCCGGCGGCCGCGCGGCCGGCCGACCC
>NZ_BAAGXS010000115.1:0-531 GCF_054779715.1 Actinophytocola sediminis
CGCACCTGCCGGTCACTCATGGGACGCGGTTCAGGCCATCAAGAACGACCGGGCAGCTCGACGGGCGGCGTGTAGGCAGGCACGGGCTTGCGCGGCTCCGGGATCACCGGTTGCGCGCTGAACTCACCGCGTGCGGCGCCGTAGATGAAGTCACGGTGTTCGGGGGCGCTGGTGTCGATCGACGCGGCCGTGCCGCACGGGAGTGGACCCCGGCTCGTGATACCGACGAGCTTTCGGTCCTTGACCGCAGGGCTCCCTGAATCACCGAAGCACCTTCCGTCGGTCCCGTTGACGTTGCTGATACAGATCTCCTTCGCGGACAAGCCGCCTTCGCCGCCACACAGGCCGTCAGCGGTGACGGTGGTGTCCAGCTCTTGCAGCATCTTCGGCTTGGGGTCCGACGTACCCGGCTGGGTGCCTGGCTCCGTGCTGCCCCACCCCAGCAGCCGCACCGGATCACCGTTGGCGGCAGCGGAGCCGGCAAGCTGAATTGGCTGACTGTCGAGCAGGTGGTCCAACCGCAGCATGGCG
>NZ_BAAGXS010000116.1:0-534 GCF_054779715.1 Actinophytocola sediminis
ATTGGCAAGGCTCAGGCTCGTCGTCTCGGCGTCGCCGCCGCCGACATCCAGCGCACCATGGTCGACATTGTCCTTCAGCGTGAAGGTGAAGTCGCTGCCGTTCGGCGCAATGGTGAACACCACGCCGCCGGCATTCGGGCCGTCGGCCACAACGCCGTTGATGACGCCGCTGTTGGCGTCATAGACGAAGTTGATGGCATGGCCATCCTGGGTCAGGCCGCTCGGGCCCGACACCGCAGCGTTCAGCGCGATCGCCACCGGCGCATCGGCGCCCGCCGTCACCAGGGCGGCGATCTGGGCCGCGGTGATCGACGCCGTCACCGTCTGGCCGCCTTCGCTGTTGCCAACGGCACCTGCCGTGTTCAGCGCATCTTCATGCACCGTGCCGAGGTTGACCGTCGCGGCATTGTTGACGGGAATGTCGTTCTCGATGGTCACGCTCGCCCCGGCATTGATGACGATCGCATCGCCATCGCTGTCGGTTGCCGTGAACACATTGGCAAGGCTCAGGCTCGTCGTCTCGGCGTCGCCGCC
>NZ_BAAGXS010000117.1:0-572 GCF_054779715.1 Actinophytocola sediminis
TACCCGCTGAACTTAAGCATATCAATAAGCGGAGGAAAAGAAAATAACAATGATTTCCCTAGTAACGGCGAGTGAAGAGGAAAGAGCTCAAAGTTGGAACCTGTTTGGCCTAGCTAAACCGGATTGTAAACTGTAGAAGTGTTTTCCAGGCAAGCCGGACCGATAAGTCCTTTGGAACAGGGCATCATAGAGGGTGAGAATCCCGTCTTCGGTCTGAGCATTTGCCTTTTGCGATACACTTTCAAAGAGTCAGGTTGTTTGGGAATGCAGCCTAAATTGGGTGGTAAATCTCACCTAAAGCTAAATATTGGCGAGAAACCGATAGCGAACAAGTACCGTGAGGGAAAGATGAAAAGAACTTTGAAAAGAGAGTTAAACAGTATGTGAAATTGTTAAAAGGGAACCGTTTGGAGCCAGACTGGCTTGTCTGTAATCAGTCTAAGCTTCGGCTTGGATGCACTTGCAGGCTATGCCTGCCAACGACAATTTGGCTTGAGGGAAAAAACTAAGGGAAATGTGGCCCATCCGTGGGTGTTATAGTCCCTTAGAAAATACCTTGGGCTGGATTGAGG
>NZ_BAAGXS010000118.1:0-572 GCF_054779715.1 Actinophytocola sediminis
GGACGGCCGCGCCGGCCGGGCCGGCGGCCGGGCCGAAGGCCATGCTCGACCTGGTCCGCGCGGAGGTCGCCAGCGTGCTCGGGCTGGCCTCGCCGCGGGAGGTCGGCACCGGTCGGGCACTGCGCGAGCTGGGTTTCGACTCGCTGACCGCGCTGGAGTTACGCAACCGGCTCGGTGCGGCGACCGGTCTGCGGCTGTCGGCCACGGTCGTGTTCGAACACCCGTCCGTGCTGGCGCTTGCCGAGCACCTCGGCGACCTGCACCAGGGCCGGACGCGGACGGTGGCGACCGGGACGGCGGTCGGCTCGGACGAGCCGATCGCGATCGTGGGCATGGCGTGCCGGTACCCGGGTGGGGTGCGGTCGCCGGAGGACCTGTGGCGGTTGGTCGCGGATGGTGTCGACGGGATCGGTGAGTTCCCGACCGACCGGGGTTGGGACGTTGACGCGCTCTACGACCCGGATCCGGATCGGGCGGGTACCTCTTACACCCGCAGCGGTGGGTTTGTCGGTGGTGCGGCTGACTTCGACGCTGACCTGTTCGGGATCAGTCGTCGTGAGGCGTTGGCGATG
>NZ_BAAGXS010000119.1:0-594 GCF_054779715.1 Actinophytocola sediminis
CCGCCATCGACAGGCCGGCGTCGCGGGCTTCGTCGGCCAGGAATCGGTAGCCGAACTCCGGATCGTCGCGGTGCGCGTCGAACAACGCGTCCGCCCGATACGCCTCGGCCAATTCGGCGTCGGTGACCGGGCGGGCACGCCACCGGTAGTAGGGCTGTCGAGCGATGTTCAAGACCCGGCACGTCACCGCGATGGGAATCCCGTCCGCGGCCAGCTCGTTCACGAGCGGGTAGAGCCTTTTCCCGGCAGGTTCGCCTGCGAGAGATACGCCGTCGCGCGGCGCAGGACCTCGTTCTCCTGCTCCAGCAGCTTGATCCGCTTACGGGCCTCACGCAGCTCCGCCGACTCGGCCCGGCTCGCACCGGGCTTGGCGCCTTCCTCGATCTCGGCCTGGCGCAGCCACTTGAACAAGGTCATCGGGTGAACCCCGAAGTCCTTGGCGACCTGCTCGACCGTCACACCGGGCTCGCGGTCACGAGCGACCCGCACGACATCGTCGCGGAACTCCTGGGGGTAGGGCTTCGGCACAGCGACATCCTCCCAGCTCACCACACGGGCAAGCCAACTCAGATGTCACCTACTCGTGCAGCAGAC
>NZ_BAAGXS010000120.1:0-602 GCF_054779715.1 Actinophytocola sediminis
GCCGTGCCAGCCGCGCGCGTGCCCGGCGGCGTCGCGCAGTGCCGGCGCGAGCGCGACCAGCGCGGCCGCGCCGGACACGAGCTGGGCGATCGCGTGCTCGACGTCGGCGCGGTTGCCGGGTGTCGGGTCGAACTCCAGGCCCCGGTAGGTCACCACGGGTCGACCCGGCGCAGCGCGGCGCGCGCGTCCTCGTCGGCGGCGGTGTAGTCGGCGCGGACCGACGCGAGCATGGCGGCCTCGGCGGTCACCTCGGCCAGCAGGCCGGTCAGCTGCTCGCGGGTGGCGGCGATGAGCGCGGCGGTCGCCTGGTCGAGCCGGCCGGGGCCGAGCGTGCCGCCGCCGGTCAGCCCGTCGACGGTGGTGGTCAGCGAGTCGGCGGTGTCGGCGAGGACGGCCGCCGTGACCCCGATCCCGGCCAGGTCGGTCTCGAACCCGGACAAGCGTGGCTCCCTTCCGACGGATCTACGCGCCGAACACTGGAGGATAGGCGGGCGGCAGGTCGTCGAACAGGTCAAGGCCCTCGTCGTACTTGTTGGTGTGCTCGGTGTCCTGGTCGCCCTGCGCGCCGCCGCCGATCGGCATCCCGCCGAACGCGCCGGCAC
>NZ_BAAGXS010000121.1:0-620 GCF_054779715.1 Actinophytocola sediminis
CTATAAAAACATTTAATTCGTTGAATTGTTCCTAATTCTTTATTTTCAATTAAACTTACTTGAAAATAAGAATCAGCATCACTAAATCCAGCAAACCAACTATTACTATCAAGAGGACTTGAATCTAATCCTAAACACACAATAAATTCTTTATCAATATTTTTATTATTTAACCAATTAATAAGTCTATGAAGAGCCTCAATTTTAGGAGTTCGCATTTTCCCATTAATTAATTTAACTAATTTTAATAATCCTGTAATATTTTGAATTTCATATAAATAATAATTACCTTTTTTAGGTTTTTGAATAAATCCACAATTTAATACTTGTTGTAATTTTTCAGCTAAAGGTAAATCATATTGAGTAAATACAATTCTAATAACAGGATGTGTTAATTTTCCATTTGGAGTTTTTTCTTTAGTAGGTACAATAATAGTACCATCACCTTCAATTAACCCTGCTAAATAATAACCTAATTGATTATTATTAAAATAAACATTGTGTGTAGAATAATTTTGAGTTTGAATATATGAAAACATGAAATTAGTTAAACCAGTAGACAAATTTGATTTAATTGAAATTAGGCTTTTACCGAATCCTCCAATTAATGCTGGCATAAC
>NZ_BAAGXS010000122.1:0-620 GCF_054779715.1 Actinophytocola sediminis
CCGGAGCTGCTGAAGCTTCTGTCCCTGCGTAAGCAACGCAGCTGGCGGCTCCTACCCGTCACGTATGAGGGCGAGCTGGTGATGGTTGCCGGCGCGCGTGTCTGGTCGGGTGGGTGGTCTGATGCTCTCGCTATCCGCGATCGAGGTGACGCGAAGGCTTTCCGATGTGACCCAGCTGGTGGCGAAGTGTGGGGTCGAGAAGGCGGCCTCGCCGAGGTTCTGGACTTCCTGATGGAGCTTCCGGCGCCGTCCGCCCCCCATGCACCCGTCCTGGTAAGGGCGAGGGCACCGCGGTTGTGGCTGCCTCCCCTGACGACAAATCTGTGATCGACGAATCTGTGAGCGTTGTCTTCTAGAAGTGGAGAATTCCTTGCTTAAGGACGACGACACCGACGCCGTTGTTAATGGGCGGGTTGTCGGGGGTTCTGAACACGCCACTGAGTGGGATCAGCCTCTGGAAGATCACGGTTGGAACGTCTGGGTTGATTTTGGGGAAGATGTGGAGTTGTTCATCTCCACCAAGCGGTGGGCTGACGGCACGGTTGATGTTCTTGTTGCGCCAGAACCCTACCCGGCTGACGGGAGTCTGCCCACGGCCTACGCTCACCGTCATGGCGTTC
>NZ_BAAGXS010000123.1:0-632 GCF_054779715.1 Actinophytocola sediminis
CCGGAGCTGCTGAAGCTTCTGTCCCTGCGTAAGCAACGCTGCTGGCGACTCCTACCCGTCACGTATGAGGGCGAGCTGGTGATGGTTGCCGGCGCGCGTGTCTGGTCGGGTGGGTGGTCTGATGCTCTCGCCATCCGCGATCGAGGTGACGCGAAGGCTTTCCGATGCGACCCAGCTGGCGGCGAAGTGTGGGGTCGAGAAGGCGGCCTCGCCGAGGTTCTGGACTTCCTGATGGAGCTTCCGGCGCCGTCCGCCCCCCATGCACCCGTCCTGGTAAGGGCGAGGGCACCGCGGTTGTGGCTGCCTCCCCTGACGACGAATCTGTGATCGCTGGATCTGTGAGCGTTGTCTTCTAGAAGTGGAGAATTCCTTGCCTCAGGACGACGACACTGACACCGACGCCGTTGTTAATGGGCGGGTTGTCGGGGGTTCTGAACGCCCCGACGCCACTGAGTGGGATCAGCCTCTGGAAGATCACGGTTGGAACGTCTGGGTTGATTTTGGGAAAGATGTGGAGTTGTTCATCTCCACTAAACGGTGGACTGACGGCACGGTCGATGTTCTTGTTGCGCCAGAACCCTACCCGGCTGACAGGAGTCTGCCCACGGCCTACGCTCACCGTCATGGCGTTC
>NZ_BAAGXS010000125.1:0-637 GCF_054779715.1 Actinophytocola sediminis
CGGTGGTGTTCGTGCCGCCGAGGTTCGCGAAGGCGGCGGTGGTTGAGGCGATCGACGCGGGGATCGGGTTGGCGGTGGTGATCACCGAGGGGATCCCGGTGCATGACACGGCGAGTTTTTGGGCGCATGCGTGTGCGACGGGGAACAAGACTCGGGTGATCGGGCCGAACTGTCCGGGGGTGATCAGTCCGGGTAAGTCGAACGCGGGGATCATTCCGGCGGATATCACGGGTTCTGGGCGGATCGGGTTGGTGTCGAAGTCGGGGACGTTGACGTATCAGTTGATGTATGAGTTGCGGGATATCGGGTTTTCCTCGGCGGTGGGTATCGGTGGGGATCCGGTGATCGGGACGACGCATATCGATGCGTTGGCGGCGTTCGAGGCGGACCCGCAGACCGAGGTGATCGTGATGATCGGTGAGATCGGTGGGGACGCGGAGGAGCGTGCGGCGGCCTATATCGCCGAGCATGTGTCCAAGCCGGTGGTGGGGTATGTCGCCGGGTTCACCGCTCCGGAGGGCAAGACCATGGGCCACGCGGGCGCGATCGTGTCCGGTTCCTCGGGCACCGCGGCGGCCAAGCAACAGGCTCTGGAAGCGGCGGGGGTCAGGGTCGGCAAGACCCCGTCGGAAACCGC
>NZ_BAAGXS010000126.1:0-710 GCF_054779715.1 Actinophytocola sediminis
GTCGCCATCGAGGTAGTCGGCGACCAACTCGGCCTCATCCTCGGCGAAAGCGAAGAACGTCCCCCGAGGAACCGCCAGCACATCCTCCAGTCGCGCGGCCTGCGCCACCGTGATCACCGGAGCAACACCGCTGAGCAGCTGACTCAACCGAGCCGGTGACACCCCCGCCCGCATCGCCACATCCGCATGATGACCACTCACCACATCAATCCGATCACGCAACGCTTGACCGTCACGCACACGCACGTGCACAGGCACGCCTGTTCCCCCACCTTCAGGTTTGGGTAGCCGGGACCACGTCACCTGCGGGAGCCCCGCGCCCCGCCGGACGCCCAGCTCGGTGTCGGCCCGAGCCGGATCACAACCCTGAACGTTAAACCGGGTGCGACAGTCGGTCAATGGCTACATACAGTTAAAGCGCGTTAAACTGCACTAACACGGTCCCCGAGCACTTAGGGTGGTTGGATGGTTACGCTGGCAGAGTTGATCCTGCTACGGAAGGAGCAGCTCGGCTTGAGCTTTCGCCAGCTCGGTCAGCGGGCACAGTGCAACGGGCACGAGACCCAACCGAACTGGAACCATCTCGCCAACCGGGCCATCCAGGAGTTCCCCAAGATACGGACAATCCACGCACTCGCTGTAGCACTGGATGTGACACCCGAGGAAGTGGCGCAGGCGGCACTGGAGTCCCTCGGGCTCCACGCCAAACG
>NZ_BAAGXS010000127.1:0-726 GCF_054779715.1 Actinophytocola sediminis
GCACCTGACCTGCCCTCCCACCGCGCATCCGACTACCGCGACCCCATCAACGACGTCAACAAGAGTTACGAACGCCTCCAAGAATCCCTCACCACCGACCACCAAACCCTCCTCGGCCAAGTTAAAGACACCACAGCCGCACCCAGCGAAATAATACCGGTCAACAATGGGCCAGACCTATCATATGATTGTCTCAACTTAAGCGGCGAACATTATGCCTGCCCCCAATCAGAATCGTCGCCCTCGTCATCCGACTTCGACGCCAGCGATGCAGCACATCTAGGGCTTGGTGCCGGAGGAATGGCACCGGGAGTCGGGATCTTCTTTGATCTGGCGGACGCGGGTTTGTATGCGACGGAAGGTAACTGGGGCGAGTTCGGGCTTTCGCTGCTATTCGCTGTGCCCGGTATTGGGGACTTGGCGCGCGGCGGAAAAACTGTCGACGAAGGTGCCGATATAATTCGAAGGTCGGCCGATGATGTCCCGCGCGGTGGAGGTGGTGCCGAAGGAGCGGGGGGGAAATGCCTAGAGGGTTTCAGTAGTTTCTCCGGTGAAACCCACGTGCTGATGGCTGATGGCACCACCAAACCCATCATGGATATCGAAACCGGTGACCAAGTATGGGCGACGGATCCCCAGACCGGCGAGAGCGGACCCCGCACCGTCACCGCCGTCTGGCAACACCCCGACACCGTCCTGGACCTGGTCACCGAAGACGGTGCTACC
>NZ_BAAGXS010000128.1:0-733 GCF_054779715.1 Actinophytocola sediminis
CCGAAGACGGTGCTACCGTCACCACCACCGAAGACCACCTCTACTGGAACACCACCGACAATCAATGGCAACAAGCCCAACACCTCGACCCTGGAGACAAGCTCCACACCGCCAACGGACAACCCATCCGCGTTGGCGGCCTGCTGCTCCCCACCGCCCACACCGCCACCGCCTACAACCTCACCGTCCAGGACATCCACACTTACTATGTGCGTGCTGGAAGCAGTTCTGTCCTGGTCCACAACTGTGGCGGGACGGTTCGTGTGTCACCGTCGGCCCAAGACTGGGGGACGAAAGGTGCGCACATGCATGTTGGGAATCATGAAGTGCGAATCTTCCCGGATGGGAACGGTGGAGTCGGCGCGGAGGCGATTCGTCTGCGTTCGGGGACTGCAACAAGTGCAGATGTTCAGCGGGCCCTGGCTGAGATCGAGTCCAATCCTCGGGTTCGAGCCGATCTGATCGACAAGGCGCGAAGCGCCATGTCGAGCATGAATAACGGCGAGTGGGGAATGTCCAAGAATCGTGCCGCCGAGATGCACTACTTGATCAGGGCATTGGAGGGCATGGGATGATCGATCTTGATCTGTATTTCGATGTTCTTCTCTCGGGGCGCTTGGCTGGTCTCGGTTCCGGCTCGTCCGCTGAGCAGGTCGAGGCGGCTCTTGGTCGGGATTACCTAGATGATGTTCAGCGCGATAAGTGGATGCGTCGCGACTATGGACTGATCGAG
>NZ_BAAGXS010000129.1:0-734 GCF_054779715.1 Actinophytocola sediminis
CGACCGCGCCGAGTGCGAGGTGCTGGCGCGCACGGCCGAGGGCCTGCTCACCAGCTGAGCCGCGTGCTCAGCCGGGCACGACGCCGCTGATCGTGGTGCCCGCGCCCGGCGCGGAGTGCACGTGGACCACACCGCCGATCGACGCCGCGCGGGCGGCGAGGTTGGGCAGGCCGGCGCCCGGCGCGGCGATGACGAACCCCGGCCCGTCGTCGGCCACCGCGAACTCCAGGCCACGGTCGCTGTCCCGGACCAGGACCCGCACCGCGGCGCCGCCGGCGTGCTTGCGAGCGTTGTTCACCGCCTCCAGGACCACGTAGTAGACGGCGGACTCCACCGGCGTGGGGTGGCGGCGGCGCAGGCGGTCGGTGTCGAGCGTGACGTCGTCGTGCCGCGCCAGCTCGGTGCGCAGCGCGGTGGCGAGCCCGTCGGCGACCAGCGTGCCGGGAAGGATGCCGGCGGCCGTGTCGACCAGCACGCGTTCGGCCTTGTCCAGCTGTGCCACCAGGTCCGCCACCCGGTCCCGGCCGGCCGAGGTGATGTCGCCGACGTCGATCGCGTGCTCGGCCAGCGCCAGGGACATGCGCAGCGCCACCAGGTGGTGTTGCGCGCCGTCGTGCAGGTCCCGTTCGAGGCCGCGGCGCTCGGCCTCCATCTCCGCCGCCGCCCGCCGCGGGTCGGCGGCCAGCGCGCGGGCGGCCGCGTCGCCGGGGCGCCGCAGCCGGTCGGTCTCCCAC
>NZ_BAAGXS010000130.1:0-812 GCF_054779715.1 Actinophytocola sediminis
CTTAGACCATGTCTCACGTGGATTTGACGATCTTGCGGTCATGATCTTGGGCCGTGGCTGATTATCTGTCAGAGCGGTTGGTGCCCGATGAGATGTGGGTGCTGGTTGAGCCGTTGGTTCCGCGGTTTCGGGCTCGGCCTCAGGGTGGCGGGACCGCGCCGTTGTCTGCTCGTGCGGTGTTCACCGCGATCGTCTATGTGTTGACCAGTGGGTGTGCGTGGCGGGATCTGCCGCCCTCATTCGGGGTGCCGTTCCAGACCGCGCACCGCCGATTCAGTCAGTGGACCAAGGCCGGGTTGTGGCGCCGACTCCACCACGCGGTACTCGACGAACTCGGCGGCCACGGGATGATCGACTGGTCCCGGGTCATCGTCGACGCCGCATCGGTGCGGGCGAAAAGGGGGGATCGCTGACCGGGCCAAGTCCGGTCGACCGCGGCAAGCCCGGCTCGAAGCTGCACGTCCTGACCGAAGGCGCCGGGCTGCCACTCGTGGTTGGTGTCTCAGCGGCGAACACCAACGACTCCTACGCGCTCAAGCCGCTGGTGCGGGCAATCCCGGCGATCCGATCCCGCCGTGGACCGCGTCGCCGCAAACCCGCCAAGCTGCATGCGGACAAGGCCTACGACCATACTGAACTGCGCGCGTGGGTCCGTCGACGTGATATCCAGGTGCGTATCGCCCGCAAAGGCGTCGAGTCCAGCGAGAAGCTCGGGCGACACCGCTGGATGATCGAACGGACGATCTCCTGGCTCACCGGATACCGACGACTCACCATCCGCTACGAACGCAAAGCCAGCCACTTCCTCGCAT
>NZ_BAAGXS010000131.1:0-845 GCF_054779715.1 Actinophytocola sediminis
TGGGTGCCCGTCAGTACGACCCCACCCTCGGCCGGTTCATCTCCGTCGACCCGATCATGGACCTCACCGACCCCCAACAGATGAACGGCTACACCTACAGCAACAACAACCCCACCACCTACTCCGACCCCACCGGACTATGCCCTGATGACGGGTACGGCGGCTGCGAGGACGGTTACAACTTCATACCTGAGGACTTCACTCCCCCTAGCGGGGGATCCTCAGGTGGATCGAGTAATAGCGGCGGTGGTGGCCGTAGCGCGCCGGAGTATCCGGACTTTGTTCCCGATGAGCTCGCGCACGGCAAGACGACGGATAAGAACAGAAAGTCTGCGCTTGAGAGCATGTTGCGGACGCAGAGGAAAACTCCAAACAATCCATTCTATGAGGAGCTCAAGGCGCCTTTCTGTTGGGAGTTTCCGGACCATTTCGACTGTGGTCCACCGGCAACGCTTGTCGATGTAGCTCATGATTTCCTGGACGTATGTGGGTTCGCTGTCGACGTATGTGATGCAATGAATGGGTATATCTACCTGAGGGAGGAGGATTGGGGGAATGCGGCGATATCTGCTGGCGCGATGATACCGTTCGCTGGTGTTTTTGTTGCTTTGACGAGGCCCGTGCGGAAGGGCAGAAATGCGGGAAAGGCCTGCAGTTTCACTGGAGACACCCGTGTGCTGATGGCCGATGGTACTACCCGGCCCATCAAGGATATCGACGTCGGTGACCAGGTCCTGGCGACCGACCCGAAAACCGGGGAAAGCGGAGCCCGCACCGTCACCGCCGTCTGGAAACACCAGGACACGGTCCTGGACCTGGTCACCGAAGACGGTGCTACCGTCACC
>NZ_BAAGXS010000132.1:0-864 GCF_054779715.1 Actinophytocola sediminis
AGCAGTCGCGGCGCGCCGGTGGGGTCGGTGGCCGGGTTGGTGGTTGGTGTGGTGGTGTCCATTCGGGTGTCGTGTCCCCTCGTGAGACGGGTGTCGGGGTCGGGGTTGGCTCTGGGCCGTTCGCCCGGTTCGTGCAGCTGCACGAGCGGCCCTCCCCCGCCGCCCGGTGGTTCCAGCCGGTTGACGATGGGGGCCGGGACCGTAAGGGAGATGCCCCCCGCCGGGGTTGGAGTGGGTGGAGGGAGGTCGCCCGGGGTGTCCCGACACCGCGTTCCCGGGGCCGGTTCGGGACCGGTCGGTGAGGTGCCTCCCTCGGGTCGCTGGCCTCCCTTCCGCAGGTCAGCCTGAGGGAGGTGACCGAGGGGAGGGGTGGAGGGAGTTCTCCCTCACTCCCCCGGGCCTCCCTCGCTGTCTCCCTCGCCCGGTTCCCCTGGTCCAGGCGTCCAGGGAGGGAGGCAACCGGGGCAGTCTCGACACGCCGTTTCGGGCCGTTCCCGGGCCGACCGGGAGGTTGCCTCCCTGGCCTGCTTTGGGTCCCTTCCGCAGGTCAGTCCCAGGGAGGCGGTCAGGGACCCGGGTAGGGAAAACTCCCTGACTTTCGGTGCCTCCCTGGCTGCCTCCCTGGCCGCTGCTCCCGGAAGTGAGTACGCGATCGGCCTTTCCCGGATCCCCGGTCGTGCAGCTACGCGCGGCGGCCGTCTCACTTGGCTCACTTCCGTCACTTCCACCGTGTACGCCCTGCTCAGGCCAGTGGAACGGGGAAGTGACCCGGCAAGTGGGAACCCACTTCGCTCCCGGCGACTTCACTGCCGCTGCGAGGGAATCGGGGGTGTCACAGCTGTTTCCGCAGGTCACATGGTGTGG
>NZ_BAAGXS010000133.1:0-867 GCF_054779715.1 Actinophytocola sediminis
AGGTTAGTACAGAATTGACGGAAAGTGTTGCCGACGAACTTGTGTTCGGGCGTGAAATTGGAAGTCAATTCGAGCTCGTCTCTTTTCCAGACGAATTTGTTCCTGGTCGTCTCGGGGCGGGAAGTGCCCTGGCCTATTGGGCCAATAAAGTGGTCTTGTCAACGTCGATTATGGTGCATCAAGCTAAATCGAACTTGGTTGCGAAGACATCGCTCGACGCCGCCCTGGCTGTTTCGAATGCATCGTCTGGTGAAGCGATGAGCATTCGTGAAATCGCGACTCTGGCGGAACAGATGAGAACGACAGTTGTTCGTAATGCAGAAGAAAATCTCGGCGACCTAGGTGCCACTACTATTCTTGAGTGCTTGGTCGGATTGCGTTTGATAGGTGAGGTCAATGGTGATGATGCGGCGATGTTGTCACTCTGGGATAAAAATGCCGGAGGACGGCATCCGAAAGAATCAGACGAGATATACCCAGCAGTTGTATCGATGTGGGCGTGGTCAAGAATAGGAGAGAATGCTAGAGGGTCTCAAGATGTACTTGTTCGACGATTGCAAAACTCTCTCGATATTGCTCTAGGCGCTTGTAGAAAAATTCAGATGGCATACCATGTCGCAACTGATCAGTCTGTATCAATGATCTACAGGGAACGTCTGCCATTCATTCTGCCGGTGACGGTTCGAAAGGCTTTCACGATTGGCGACGCACGGCGTACGTCGAAACGCTTCACGATGATGGTAAACGGAAGTGCAAAATCCTTTATTTCGCCAACAATGGTGAGAGATCTCGGAAAGGTTTACGCCGTTCGGCGTCAACTAGTCAACTCGCCATTGCTGGCGTACAGGGACCTGCGGCGCGAGGCGC
>NZ_BAAGXS010000134.1:0-887 GCF_054779715.1 Actinophytocola sediminis
GGGGTGGTGTCGGTCATGCCGAAAAAGGTGCGTCGCCCGTGTCACCGACCCGGGCGACGCCGCCGCTAATCCTCGCCGGCCACGGTGATCTCGCCGTCGCCGTTGCAGGTCGGGCAGGTGACGATCTGCCCGTTCTGCCGGATTGTGCCGCCACCCCAACAGGTTGGGCAGTCGATGGTGCCGCCGGGCATCAGGCGATGACCGCGACACCGACATCGGTCGCGGTGCTCCAGTTGAGACGGACGGTGCCGTCGGCCTGCCGGTGCACCGCTTTCGGGCGCCACGCGACGATGCTGTTGGCGGGCACGGTGATCACGCGGTCGGCGACCGCGACCCCGTCGACCGTGACCGGCACGTCGACGGTCATGGTGATGGGTGACTCGGACTCGTTCTGCACGAGCACGGTCTCACCGCCGCCGGTGGCGAAGACGTTGCCGTCGGGTGAAGCGGTCGCGTCGACCGCTCCAAAAAGGACAGTTAGGCCGTCGGCGTCGACGGACTGGGTTGTGATCTGGGTACGGGCCATGGCCGGGACTCCCCTGTAGACGCTGGTGACCCGGCCACAGTCCGGTCAGGGTGTCACCTACAGCGCGGCGCGGACGGCGCAGTCCTTCGACTCCAGCAACTTCCGCAGCGCCACGGTCAACTCGGCGGACGGGGGCAGTTCGTCCGCCAGCGCGTGCGCCAGCGTGTGGAACGGCTCAGACACGGTCCGCAGGTGCGGCGGCAGGTGCTCGACGTCGAAGAAGCGGAGGATCGACTGAAGAGACGGGTGGCGGGGCGTGTTGCCCTCGGAGAGGTCACTCATGCCGCCCAGCGTCAGGCCGGGCTGTCACCCGCTGGCCGACCGGTGAGCGGGCCGAGACCCATGATCTCGCGGGCCCGCG
>NZ_BAAGXS010000135.1:0-961 GCF_054779715.1 Actinophytocola sediminis
AGCCTGTTATCCCCGGGGTACCTTTTGTCCGTTGAGCGACACCCCTTCCACCAGGTGGTGCCGGATCACTAGTCCCGACTTTCGTCCCTGCTCGACTTGTCAGTCTCACAGTCAAGCTCCCTTGTGCACTTGCACTCAACACCTGATTGCCAACCAGGCTGAGGGAACCTTTGGGCGCCTCCGTTACTCTTTAGGAGGCAACCGCCCCAGTTAAACTACCCACCAGGCACTGTCCCTGGACCGGATCACGGTCCGAAGTTAGACACCCAGTACGACCAGAGTGGTATTTCAAGATTGACTCCACCCATACTGGCGTATGAGCTTCACAGTCTCCCACCTATCCTACACAAGCCGAACCAAGCACCAATACCAAGCTATAGTAAAGGTCCCGGGGTCTTTCCGTCCTGCCGCGCGTAACGAGCATCTTTACTCGTAGTGCAATTTCGCCGGGCCTGTGGTTGAGACAGCCGAGAAGTCGTTACGCCATTCGTGCAGGTCGGAACTTACCCGACAAGGAATTTCGCTACCTTAGGATGGTTATAGTTACCACCGCCGTTTACTGGCGCTTAAATTCTCACCTTCGCCCCACAAGGGGACTAAGCGGTCCTCTTAACGTTCCAGCACCGGGCAGGCGTCAGTCCGTATACATCGTCTTGCGACTTCGCACGGACCTGTGTTTTTAGTAAACAGTCGCTTCTCGCTGGTCTCTGCGGCCGCCTCGCCCTAGCCCGCAACGGGGCTTCAAGCGCTGCGGCCCCCCTTCTCCCGAAGTTACGGGGGCATTTTGCCGAGTTCCTTAACCACAGTTCACCCGATCGCCTTGGTATTCTCTACCTGACCACCTGTGTCGGTTTGGGGTACGGGCCGCATGGACACTCACTAGAGGCTTTTCTCGGCAGCATGGGATCACTCTACTTCGCCTCATTCGGCTATGCATCACGTCTCAGGATATGTGACCGGC
>NZ_BAAGXS010000136.1:0-966 GCF_054779715.1 Actinophytocola sediminis
GCGCGGGGAGTCGCCCGTCCGAGGGCGCTTCTCGGCCGGCGGGTGGGGAGCATCTGGACAACTGTGGCTACCGGCCCAGTGGGTTCCGGCCGTCGACCGGTCCCGCGGGTGGGGTCCTACTCACGTCGTGGTTCGAGGGTTTGTGTTCGACGACGGGTGTGATCCAGACGCCCGTGCAGCTGCCGGCGGCGGTGTCGCCCGAGGTGGTGGCGGGGCTGGCTCGTGACCAGCTTGGTTTGCCGGCGCCGTCGATCGTGACGAGTCCGGAGGCTGATCAGTTGGTCAATCTGCCGACCTGGTTGCGGGTGGCGAGTGGTTGGGAAAACCGGTCGGCGACGGCGTCGGTTCCGGGTGTGTCGGTGACCGCGACCGCGCGTCCGGTCTCGGTGTCCTGGTCGATGGGTGACGAGCACACCGTCATCTGTACCGGGCCGGGAACCCGCTACAACTCGGGTGTTGACGCGGGTTCGTCGTCGCCGGACTGCGGGCACACCTACCGGCGGTCCTCGGCCGCCGAACCCGACCACTCGTTCGTGGTCACTGCGACCGTGCGCTGGTCGGTTGACTGGGCCGGCGCGGGGGAGTCGGGTTCTTTCGCCGACCTGACGACCACCGCGACCACCCGTGTCCGGGTCGCCGAATCCCAGGCGCTCAACGTTCCACCACCCCGCTAACTCACACCACACCCCAATCCCCTGATCCGAGATGCGTGCTCGCGGCATCTCGGCGGGACCACCTATGCCTGGAGGAGATCGTCATGATGTCGACACTTGCCCCATCCCGCCCTAATCCGAACACCCAGCACCCGAGCAGTCGCCTGCGTGGTGGACCGACCCGCCGGTCTGTTCCTCATCTGCTGCTTGGTGTGTTGCTGGTGACGTCGTGCACGGCCGGCGCGGTCGTGTGGTCGGCGAACGCCGGCCAGCGGCGCGGCGCGCTCATGCTGGCGCGGCCGGTCGCGCTCGG
>NZ_BAAGXS010000137.1:0-967 GCF_054779715.1 Actinophytocola sediminis
GCGCCGCGCAAGACCCGTGGCCTGATCCAGGCGGTGAGCCTGGCGAACACCATTCACAAGGGCACCAACGTGGCGACGGGCGCAAGCTCGGCGACCACGGTGATCACCCCGGTCGCGGCGCACTCGCTGTCCGTGGGTGACGTCGTGTTCTTCACCCGCACCGGCGCGGCCACGAACATCACCACCGGGCGCCCGTACTGGGTGCAGGCCGTGTCCACCACGGTTTCGTTCAGCGTCGCGGCGACCGATGGTGGGTCGGCGATCACGCTCGGCACCTCGTCGGCGAACATCGACTACCGGTCGGCCGGCTCGACCGCCCCGGACGTCGACGACATCAACGAGTTCGCTCAGCTCGTGTATGACGGCGGCGGCCTGACCGACGGACTCGGCACCTTCCTGGTCAACAGCTCGCAGAAGGTGGCGCTGTCCAAGGCGTACGCCGACGCGTACGGCAAGGCCAATCCGCTGATCACCGGCCAGAACGTCGGCGGTGTCCGGGTCGACCAGATCGAGACGGACTTCGGCCGGCTCAACATCATGGTCGACAGGGCGATGCCGCAGGACTCCATCCTGCTCACCTCCCTGTCGGAGCTGCGCACGAAGTTCTTGCTCATCCCGGGCAAGGGCAGCTTCTTCGAGGAGCCGCTGGCCAAGGTTGGTGCGTCGGAGGACTCGCAGCTCTACGGCGAGATCGGCCTCCAGTACGGGTCCCCGATCAAGCACGGTCTCCTGACCGGCTTGCCGTTCCGGGGGCAGTGATGCCGGTCTACGAGCACAAGACGGCCACCCCTCGGCGCCAGATCACCGTATCCGGCGCCGAGGCGGAGGCCGCCTACGACGCGAACCCGGCGTGGCGGCTGTTCGTCGAGGAGCGGATCACGCCGAAGCAGCTGATCCAGATCGACGCCCGCGCGATCGGGCTCGACGACTCGGGCACGGTCGCCGAGATCACGGCCCGGATCGACGC
>NZ_BAAGXS010000138.1:0-1011 GCF_054779715.1 Actinophytocola sediminis
CGAGAGGGGGCTTGACGCCCTACCCCCTAGGGGGTAGGGTTAGCGGTGTCAGGGAGACCACCACGAAGGGCCACCACCATGAACCACCCCGCCATCGCCCAGCACCTCCGCGCCACCGACACCACCGACCAGGGCGCCACCTACCTCGCAGACCTCCACCTCGGCAAGACCGACCTGATCGCCGTCGCCGCCGCCCTCGGCATGACCCGCGTCGAACACCTCACCGCCACCGCCCTCCGCGCCCGAATCGTGCAGCAGGCCATCGGCGCCCGCCGCAAGTACGCCGGCCTCCGCACCTGGTAACCCCGGGCAGGCGCGCGCGGGGACGCGCCACCCCAGGGGCCGTAGCGCCCACCAACCCACCAACGACACCCACCACGACACCGCGACGCCACGGAGGAGCCATGAACCAGCCCGACCCCCTCGACGCCCTCCGCGACGAGCTCACCGCCCTCGACGCCCTCCGCGACGGCGACCCCCTCGAGGCCGCCCGCCGCGCCGCGCTGCTCATGAACGCCGCCAAGAAGGCTCTCCGTGCCGTCCGCGTGGACTGCGTCGTCCGCGCCGGCCTGCCGCCCTGGCAGCTCAAGACCGCCGAAGTCGCCGCAGCGCTGGGCGTCCACATCAGCAAGGTCAACGAGATGCGCGCCGAGGCCAAGGCCGCCAACCGCCCACAACCCACCCGAGGAGCCACTATGGACAGCAGAGACACCAACGCCACCACCGACCTGTCCGGATGGGGCCGGTTCGGCGAGTACGTGGACCTCGGCACCGAGGTCACCCAATACCTCGCCGAGCACGCCGCCGACTTCGACGTCCCGGCGCTGGTCAACGCCTACCGGGACGCGATCAACACCCAGCTCGCCGACACCGGTGTGTCGCTCGTCGGCAGCGACTTCTACTCCACCTACCCGGCGCCGGACGGCTGGGACGAGCTGGTCCGCGACGCCATCGCGGCCGTGGACCTGGGCGACCTCCTGTCGGACTACGCGACCCCGTGACGCGAGGAGG
>NZ_BAAGXS010000139.1:0-1129 GCF_054779715.1 Actinophytocola sediminis
CCGAAGACGGTGCTACCGTCACCACCACCGAAGACCACCCCTACTGGAACGCCACCGACCACCAATGGCAACAAGCCCAACACCTCGACCCCGGCGACCACCTCCACACCGCCAACGGACAACCACTCAAAATCGACAGCCTCCGCCTACCCAGCGCCCACGCCGCCACCGCCTACAACATCGCCGTCTACGACATCCACACCTATTATGTACTCGTTGGTCAGGTGCCGGTTCTTGTACACAATGAAAAATGCAATGTGGGAACCCGGCAGTTTGACCACGCTTGGGCGCGGCATTCATCAGGAGGATACTATGACAAAATTAAAAAACATGAAAACGTATTTTCTGGAGATATTGATAAGACTGGATTTCGCAGGATGGTGGACGAGGCGATAGAAAATGGAACACGTGTTTCTAGATCTAAATCAGACCCGCGAGATGGCTATTACATAGACTACGATTTTGGGAATATGGAGGTTGGTGTGATGGGTCAGAACGGAATGAGAATCGCCGTTGATGGCGATGGAAATTTCGTAACCGCAATGCCGAAGTTCTTGTACTAGGAATAAAATGATCTCGTTCATATTCTTGCCGCGCATCGACGATCCATCCTGGGGTGTCGATGGTTTGATAGGAGCCCCCCCTCGTGCATTGACTGTCAATGATTTTACTTTTTACTACTTCACTTCCGATGTTCTGATCAATGACGGATGTTCTGAAGTGCTATTGAGAACGCCTGATCTTCCTGTTGTAGAATTCATTTTGATGCTTATTCAGCTCTGTCGTGAAGTGGCCACGTCCGGTGTGTCGACTGTGGAGACCTCGCAAACTCAAGATTCAATAGAAGCTGCGAAGGTCGAGAGTAGAATTAGGTTGACTTATAGTTTTTCTGACGTGATTTCTACGCTTTCGATGAGCGACCTGAGAGCAGCTCCAGGCAGAGCTCTTCGTGCAGCTTTTGAGGTGCTTTTCTCTGCTCATGATGATCTGAAGTTCAACGGCTATTTAATCGAACTTGCTGACCTAATTCGATCAGAGTTTTCAGATTTCTAGAGCGTGGGTAAACAGGAAGTCGAGTGGGCCAAGAGCGCCAACAGTGTCCGCGCCACCCGCTACTACACCCAGGGCG
>NZ_BAAGXS010000140.1:0-1144 GCF_054779715.1 Actinophytocola sediminis
CAAGCATATGACTACTGGCAGGATCAACCAGGTAACTATTGGTTTAAAGTAAGTCTATACTCGAAAGTACAGACGAGGCCCCGAAGGTCCCCACTTTGTTTTCCCAGTAGAATACCAGATGGTTGACATATTTAAAGGAATAAACCTTTAAATATTTATTGTTAAGCCATAAAGATTTTGCATTGCTGCTTAATCAAATATAGCCTAACAATCCTATCCTGTAGCTATCCCACAGTTTTCTCCCGATTCTGCAGAGAAAAAAAATTTTTTCCCAGCGAACCAGTCGATGGACACTTTAAAGATGCCCAGTAGGTTTATATGTAATTATACCTTGACAGGTAATAATATACATTTCCTAACCGACCTCACTGCAGGCATGCCGAAGCTACCTGCAGAGAGTTTCCCATGCTCCCAAAAATTACCTAAAAAGGAAATTTATTAGGAGGAACCCCTAGGTATTATCGCACTTGAGAAATAAAATTTCCCAGGCAGGACTAGCCTAGAGATAAGAGCCACGAAGTGGTTCTAAGGAAGTCTGAATGTTTGAATTTTCATTCTTCCTCATAGTCTCTACGGTCACAGAAATTGCGGTACCGATAAAAATGCGCTTTTGTACCCGAAATTTTGGATTTTTTTTATTTTTTTTTCAATCTCAGTTCAATGTCCGATTTCTGCAGAGGCTCGCAGCGGCTCTGCGGAATATTTTGGCAAGGCCGGTACGAATTTCCGCTGAGAGGGTCATCTCTCCTTTTTGGCTCTAAACTTGCCCAATCCATTTCTAGTGCCTATATGAATCATGTATAAGACTTTCAGCCAATTCTGAGAGGGGTCATTTTTGGCCTATATTTTCTCCAGTGGGGTGTATGTAGGAATTCTACAGGAACTCTATGGTAGAATTAGGGGAACTTAGAAATTTGTCAGATTTTTTTTTTCTCTTTTTTAATTGTAATAACATTTAAAGTATTTTCTTTTTAATACATTAAAATATATTGTTGTGTATTGTCAAAAGTATATTATAAAAGCATTCTTAACAATTAAATCTTATGATATAACAAATGTATGTTGTATAGAATAGATATATATATAAATAAATAAGTTATATAAAAGGATATGAGAGAAGTATTAATTAAAGATTTTATGATAC
>NZ_BAAGXS010000141.1:0-1222 GCF_054779715.1 Actinophytocola sediminis
CTCGCCGATCGGGGCCGGCGATGATCGACGAGACGTCAGGTGGCGGGCCGGATTCGTCGCCGGCCCGTCACCTGAGCGCGGACCGGGAACCACAGTCCTGCCGGTCTGCGCCTGGTGGGCGGCCCCATACACCACCTGGGGTCGCCCACCAGCCCCCGACTCCGGTCCCCACGGAGGTGGCCGCGCCGACCCAACCCCCCGACCCGGCGCGGCCACCAGACCTGTCGGCGATCGCGCGGTCGCGGCCGGCGCAGGTGAGCGACACGCCGACACCGGAGGAGTTCGACCTCGCGGACGAGCTGCAACTGCTGGGCCCCCTGCTCGAGCGGCACCGTGCGCGGCTGCTGGCGGGTATGCCGTACGACTGGCTCATGATCGCCGACGCGCTCAGCGAGTCCACCCAGGCCGCGCGAACGCTCGGGCTGCTGCGGCTCGAGCAGCAGATCGGCGACATCGGCGCGGACGGGGCCCGGTGAAAGGCCCGTGCGGGCTCTGCGACAGCTTCTATCACCTGCCGCCTACGTGCCCCTGGCCGAACGGGCGACCGGAGCCCACACCCGATCCAGATCCGCCAGCGCCGCCAGCGCCACCGCCAGCGCCACCGGAGAAGTAGCGCGGGCCATGGACGCCGAGGAGAAGAAGCGCATCCAGGACGCGATTGCCGCACTTCGGGCCGCCGGCGAAACGGCGAGCGCCGCGGGTGTTCAGGCGATCATCGATCAGATCGAGGAAGACCAGGCCCAGGATCCTCCGCCGAACGGGTGATCTGCCGGTCCGTACTGGACATTCCAGACAGGAGTGTCACACACTGTCTGCCTGCGACGGAGACACCTGGGCGGACTCCGGCGACACTGCGGGTGGTGACGGTCATGATGACCCGGTGGAGACTTGGTGTGTTCGGCGGCGCGATCGCGCACCTGCCTGACCCTGATGCCCCCGTCATCCACGGCCGACACCTGCGCTGGCGACGAGCCCTCTGCGACCGCCGCGTGCGCGCCGACGCGATCCCCGAGGACGGTACGGCACGCTGCCCCGACTGCGCACTCCGCGCCCGCGACAACCTACCCGCCGGAGCGACGACGACGAACGCCTGCTGAAGATCCTTCCCGCACCACACAACTAGCCCACTTGCGTACCCGCGTAGACTCCATAAACGCAGGTGAGCGTAGCGCTAAACGCACCACGCCTCCTAAGCGGCAGGTCGCAGGTTCGAATCCTGCCG
>NZ_BAAGXS010000142.1:0-1314 GCF_054779715.1 Actinophytocola sediminis
CGGGCGACGCACCTTTTTCGGCATGACCGACACCACCCCGCCCGCCACGCCCGCACCAACCACACCCGCCGCTCCCGCACCCACCGCCCCGGCCGCCGTCACCCCGCCGGCGACACCCGCCGCGCCGGCCACCGGCCAGCCGGCCGCCGATGCGCCGAAGCCCACCGACCCCGGCGACCAGAAGTTCACCCAGGCCGACCTGGACCGCATCCTCACCGATCGCCTGTCCCGCCAGGAAAAGACCCTCGGCGAGAAGTTCGCCAAGCTCTTCGGCGGCGAGCCCGAGGGTGACGGCAAGCAGAAGCCCGAGGACGTGCTCGCCAAGGCGACCGCGATGGTCGAGCAGGCACAGGCGCGCGCCAACGCCGCGTCCGCGCGCTCGTACGCGCAGGACGCCGGGATCAAGAAAGACAGGGTCGGCACCCTCGTCGGCATGGTCGACATGACCACTGCTCTGTCCGGAGTGGACACCAACGACGCGGCCGCCGTCGAAGCCGCGATCCGCAAGGCCGTCGATGCGAAGGTCGAGGAGTTCCCGGAGTGGAAGGCCAGCACCGTCCCGGGCGCCAGCACGGCGAACCCGAACGGCGCGCCCAACCAGCCGGACATCGACGCCAAGATCGCCGCCGCCACGAAGGCGGGGAACCACCGCGAGGCCATCGCGCTCAAGCGGCAGAAGATGCGCCAGCAGCAGACCGGGTAACACCCTGCGCCCAATCTCGCAGCCAACGCAGGTAACGCGCCCGGCCACTGCACCGGGCACCGGAGGTATCCCGCCCGAACTCCCGGGCACCAGCACCAGACAGATCGGAGTAGCCGATGTCCGGGATCACCGGCATGGGAACCACCTACGGCTTGCCCAACTACCACGGTGAGCTTTTCGCACTGTCCCCTGAGGACACCCCGCTGATGTCCGCGATCGGCGGCCTCACCGGCGGCGACGAAGTCGACTCGAAGGCGTTCGAGTGGCAGGGCTACGACCTCCGCCAGCCCGACCAGCGTGTCGCGCTGGAGGGCGCCGCCGCGCCGACCGGCACTCACCGCGTCCGGCAGAGCTACAGCAACGTCGTCGAGATCCACCACGAGCGGGTCACCACCTCGTACACGAAGCAGGCCGCCACCGGTCACTTCGCGTCGGACGCGTCGCCGATCAACGGCCCGAACCCGGTCGACAACGAGCACAACTGGGGCATCGAGAACACCCTCAAGGAGATGGGCCGCGACGTCAACTGGACGCTCATCAACGGCCAGTACGCCGCGCCCACCGACAACACGGCGCCGCGCAAGACCCGTGGCCTGATCCAGGCGGTGAGC
>NZ_BAAGXS010000143.1:0-1580 GCF_054779715.1 Actinophytocola sediminis
ACCGCAAGATCGTCAAATCCACGTGAGACATGGTCTAAGCACAACGCCACAACGTCGGATGCATCCTGGCCACCCGCGAGACATACAAGCGCCCCACCCACCACAAGAAGGGCACCAAACCGCGGCGCTCAGATTAAAGATCAAGCTCAGGGTCGAGCCACTGCGCGACAGGATCCTCGCCCATGACCCATAGCTTCCCACCTGTCATCTGAATCTCGTGGGTGAACCCTTCCTCATGTGGAAGCACCTCATCGAGTTGGACGTAACCGGCATTATCTCGTGATGCCTCGAACTTAAAATCGAGAACCTTCCGGTAAGTAATCAGCAAGCCACTGTCATGCTTGAACTCATTAGGGAAGAGCCGCAAAGCAACCAGCGCTCCTCCATCACCTTCGCAGACTTCCATCTTCCCGAACTTGAGATCCTTAACACATTGAGACCCGAAGAAGTCGTAGTGCCCGGGATCCGTCGCAAAAGCTCGAGCACCCTCAGGCAATTCCTCCTCAATCTCCGGAAGAATCGCCAAATAGGCATCCGGATCCAAAGAGTATCCCCGCCAGGATCCCACGAATTTTTCAATCTTGATGTATTTCATCCACTAGCAACCGTTTCCGTCAACATGTGGCCGTTTCCATGCCTCACCTTTTATATCAGCATTAGGAGCCAGCCTGCCAGACCGACGCATCTCGTCGACTGCGACACCCTTTAGTCGGTTTTCCACTGTCGCCCCCAGGTCAATGCTTGCGGAGTGACCGTGCGACATGCCGGTAGCGGCGGCCATCGACCGAGTTGACCAGTTGGTGTCCTGCCCAGACGGCGCTTGTTCCAAGGTCTTCACGATCACCTGCTCGACCTGCTCGTCAGTGATCTTCCGCGGAGCACCCGGTCGCGGCTGGTCCGACAAGCCCTCCAACCGGTCGACCACGAACCGGTTACGCCACCTACTGACCGTGTTCCGGGAAACACCCAACTGCTCAGCGACCTGCCCATTGTTGTCGTTCTCCGCGCAAGCCAACACAATCCGCGATCGCAGCGCCAACGCCTGAACGGTCATACGGCGACGCGCCCAACCCTTCAACACCTGACGTTCGTCGGCCAACAGCACGGGCAACGGCTTCGGGGTCGGCATCCACACACTTTAGACTGCCACCGAACTTCCAACTCAGGACACTAGCCCACAATGGTCTCACAGGCCAACGTCAAGAAATCAGGGCCCTCACTTCAATTGACCAGATATCTCCAAACTCTCGAGCCAGGTCCGCGACATCACTACCCGCCTGTCGTACCACTGTCATGTATGAGCTCGTCCCATCGACATTAAATGTCCCGAAATCTGCAGTCATTTTGTCAGGTTTCAGCCTCGGCGAGGAGGGTATTGCCGCGAAGCGCTCCAGCATGCTCTCCAAGCTCACCGACGAACGGAATTGGCCGTATCGATCCACCAGCGATCTTGGAACCAGATCAGTACCATTCGACAATCGATGGATCTGAATCGAGAATCCGAAACAAGTCCATCCATCATTGGATGGATTGCTGTAGAACTCGATCAGTCCATAGTCGCGACGCATCCACTTATCGCG
>NZ_BAAGXS010000144.1:0-1645 GCF_054779715.1 Actinophytocola sediminis
AACCTGGATCCACCGAAGATCTTGGTGTGTTGATCGTGTCGTAGACGCGCAGATGCCCTCTGACTTGGGACGATTGTTCTTGCAACGGAAACATATCGGACCGAGTGAGAGGGCATCTGCTGGATGCGATCGTCTCATAGCGCGGCGGCGACTCACGTGACCTTCGATGATCCGAATCTCGTGTCGCACGCTGGTTTGGTGCCGGTGGTGCGACTGGCCGAGCAGGTGGGCCTGCCGGAACTGGTCGATGAGTGGGTGAAGGTGCCGGGTAGCGCGGGTGCGAACGCGGGCGCGAAGGTGTCGGCGATCGTGGTCGGGATGGCGGCGGGTGCGGACTCGATCGATGACCTGGGTGTGCTCCGGCATGGCGCGATGCCACTGCTGTTCACCGGGATCCGCGCGCCGTCCACGCTGGGCACGTTCCTGCGGGGGCTGTGCTGGGGTGATGTCAGCTCGCTGGAAGCGGTGGCCCGTCGGGTTGCCTGGACTGGCTGAACGGGTGGATCTGCTGCCTGGTGCCAGCGAGTTGGCCTTTGTGGACATCGATTCCAAGACCACCCAGGTGTATGGCCGACGCAAGCAGGGTGCCCGGGTTGGTCATGCCCGGGTACTGGGCTTGGACTTTCAGGCTGTCACCGTGTCCACGCCGGAGGCCGCGCCGGTGATCGTGGGCACCCGGTTGCGCGGCGGGAATGCCGAGTCCGGCCGCAGCGCGCACACCCTGCTGGCCTCCAGCCTGACCACCGTGGGCCAGATGGGGGTGACCGGCACGCTGATCGTGCGCGCGGATTCGAAGTACTTCCAGGGCAAGGTGGTCCGGGCGATCCGTCAGGCTGGGGCACACTTCTCCATCACCGCCCCGCTCAACCCCGCTGTCCGGACGGCGATCGAGAACATCGCCGAGCATGCCTGGGTCGGTATCCACTACCCCCAAGCGATCTACGACCCGGAACACGACAGCTGGGTCTCCAACGCCGAGGTCGCCGAAACCACCCTGACCGCCTTCACCAACCCCACCCAAAACCGCGGCAACCGCATCACCGCCCAGCTGATCGTGCGCCGGGTCCGCGTCCTGGAACGCAACGACCAAGGCGAACTGTTCCCGACCCACCGCTACCACGCGGTGTTCACCGATTCCCCGTTCCCCCCGCTCACCGCAGAAGCCCAGCACCGCGACCACGCCATCATCGAGCAGGTCTTCGCTGACCTCAACGACTCCGCTCTCGCGCATCTCCCCTCCGGCAAATTCGCCGCGAACGCCGCCTGGCTCACCCTCGCCGCACTGGCCCACAACCTGACCCGGGCCGCCGGCTGCCTGGCCGGCGGCGCCCACACCAAAGCCCGCACCGGCACCCTGCGCCGACGATTGATCGCGGTCGCGGCCCGGATCTCCCGCACCGCCCGCACCATCACCCTGCACCTGCCCGAGCACTGGCCCTGGGAACACGCCTGCCAACAGCTGTTCACAAACACCCACCGACCCCAAACAACCTGACCACCGTCCACGCCCCACCAGGCCCGACCGGAGACCACACCACCGAAGCTGGCAGGCCAGCAACCCCGACACGTCCACCACCAGCCACACATGATCAACACACCATCAAGATCACCCACAAAGATCATCGGTGGATCCAGGTTGAACGTC
>NZ_BAAGXS010000145.1:0-1778 GCF_054779715.1 Actinophytocola sediminis
AGCATCTTTGATCGTTTGTGTGTTAAGTTATTAAGGGCACATGGTGGATGCCTGGGCATCAGGAGCTGATGAAGGACGTGGGAGGCTGCGATATGCCTCGGGGAGCTGTCAACCGAGCTGAGATCCGAGGATTTCCGAATGGGGAAACCCGGCACCCGTCATGGGGTGTCACCATCATCTGAATGTATAGGGTGATGGGGGTAACGCGGGGAAGTGAAACATCTCAGTACCCGTAGGAAGAGAAAACAAGAGTGATTCCGTGAGTAGTGGCGAGCGAAAGCGGAGGAGGCTAAACCGTGCGCGTGTGATACCTGGCAGGGGTTGCGTGTGCGGGGTTGTGGGACCTGTCTTACCGGTGCTGCCATGCCGGTGGGGAGTAAGAAAATGTTGTTGTTAGTCGAATCAGTTTGGGAAACTGGACCGTAGACCGTGAGAGTCGGGTAGACGAAAACGCAACATCTCCCTTGATGGTGTTCCCGAGTAGCAGCGAGCTCGTGGAATTTGCTGTGAATCTGGCGGGACCACCCGCTAAGCCTAAATACTCCCTGATGACCGATAGCGGACTAGTACCGTGAGGGAAAGGTGAAAAGTACCCCGGGAGGGGAGTGAAAGAGTACCTGAAACCGTGTGCCTACAAGCCGTCAGAGCCGTCTTAGCAACGGTGATGGCGTGCCTTTTGAAGAATGAGCCTGCGAGTTAGTGGTGCGTGGCGAGGTTAACCCGTGTGGGGTAGCCGTAGCGAAAGCGAGTCTGAATAGGGCGTTTGAGTCGCGTGCTCTAGACCCGAAGCGGGGTGATCTACCCATGGCCAGGGTGAAGCGCCGGTAAGACGGCGTGGAGGCCCGAACCCACCAGGGTTGAAAACCTGGGGGATGAGCTGTGGGTAGGGGTGAAAGGCCAATCAAACTCCGTGATAGCTGGTTCTCCCCGAAATGCATTTAGGTGCAGCGTCACATGTTTCACGTCGGGGGTAGAGCACTGGATGGTCTAGGGGGCCTACAAGCTTACCGAAATCAACCAAACTCCGAATACCGGCGTGTGAGAGTGTGGCAGTGAGACTGCGGGCGATAAGGTTCGTGGTCGAGAGGGAAACAGCCCAGAACACCAGCTAAGGCCCCTAAGTGTGCGCTAAGTGGGAAAGGATGTGGGGTCGCCCAGACAACCAGGAGGTTGGCTTAGAAGCAGCCACCCTTGAAAGAGTGCGTAATAGCTCACTGGTCAAGTGGTCCTGCGCCGACAATGTAGCGGGGCTTAAGCGTACCGCCGAAGCTGTGTCACTTACACAATACATCCACTTCTCTTCTTCGGGAGGGTTGTGCAGTGGTGTGGGTGGGTAGGGGAGCGTCCTGCATCCAGGGAAGCCAGGGTGTGAACCACTGGTGGAGGGTGTGGGAGTGAGAATGCAGGCATGAGTAGCGAAAGCAGAGTGAGAACCTCTGCCGCCGGATGACCAAGGGTTCCTGGGCCAGGTTAATCCGCCCAGGGTAAGTCGGGACCTAAGGCGAGGCCGACAGGCGTAGTCGATGGACAACGGGTTGATATTCCCGTACCCGTGTGGATGCGTCCCTGGCGAGGTCGGTGATACTAACCACCCGAACTGCGCGCGAGTTTTCGGATTTGTGTGTGGGGAGCGTGGGATCTGAGCCGGTAGTAGCCAAACGATGGGGTGACGCAGGAGGGTAGCTCCGCCAGCTGATGGTGACTGGTGTAAGCGTGTAGGGAGATCGGTAGGCAAATCCGCCGGTCACATATCCTGAGACGTGATGCATAGCCGAATG
>NZ_BAAGXS010000146.1:0-1845 GCF_054779715.1 Actinophytocola sediminis
GCACCGCGGCCTCGGCCAGCCGCCGGGCCGACGCCGGGTCCAGCGGGCCGGCCTCGAGTACCTGGAAAGGGTCGGGCCAGGCGGGGCCGCGCGCGGTGACCAGCACGTTGACCAGATCCCGGTCAAGCAGTACCGGCCACAGCCGGTCGCGCACCGACTGGTAGTCCTGCGCGCCGTCGACCACCAGCAGCGCCGGACCCTTCGGCCGGGTGATCGCGCGCAGCTGGTCGTCGGCGAACCGCGCGGGGCTCGACCAGAGCACGTGCGCCCACCTGTCCCGGTTCAGCCGGACGAACTGGGCGGCCAGCGCGGACTTCCCGACGCCGTCCTCCCCCACGACGACCATCGCCGGGTCGTCGAAGAACGTGGCCCGCAGCTGATGTAACTCCCGCTGCCGGCCGACGAACGGGTCGGGCGCGGGTGGCGCGCGGCGCAGGTGGTTGGGGCGGATCCGGTCGGCGAGCGAGCCTTTCATCGCCGCCCGCAGGCGTTCCCCGGCGGTGGTGAGCGCCAGGCCGGTGAGGTCGACCGCGCTCAGGTGGGCCAGCGGCCGGGCGTAGGGGGTCTGGCGGTGGTCGACGTGGATCGGCAGGATCGGCTTGCCCAACCGGTTGGCGGCCGAGATGGCCTCGGCGAGGAAGGTCACACCGGTCTTCGACAGCACCACCACGACCCGCCGCGCGGTGCGGGTTTCGCGGTCGATCACCTGCGCGACGTCGAGGAAGTCGGCCAGTCCGTCCTGCAGCCTGGCCACCGACCGGCCGGTGGCGCGGAGCTGGTCGGCCACCCAGTCCGACCATGCCTCGTCGATGCGTGAGCTCACGATCAGCACGTCGGCGCCGGTCACACCCAGGGATGATGTCACCTCGGCGGGCGTCGGTCACGCAACCCGGTCCGTTTGCCATCCGTCTCGTGGTGTAAACCCGGTCGCGTGGCAGTGGAGCAGGGTATGGATGTTGGGCAGGTTGTCGCGGGTCGGTATCGGCTGACCGAGCGACTCGGTGGCGGCGCGATGGGCGTGATGTGGCAGGCGCATGACGAGCGCCTGCGGCGCACGGTCGCGGTCAAGGAAGTGCTGTTGCCGCCGGCGTTGGACGAGTCGCGGCTGGAGGAGATCCGGCGGCGGACCATGCGGGAGGGGCGGATCGCGGCCAAGCTGCACCACCCGCACATGACCGCGGTCTACGACGTGATCGAGGACGACGGCCGGCCCTACATCGTGTTGGAGTACCTGAAGTCCACCAGCCTGTCCCGGCTGCTCGACGAGAAGGAGACGCTGCCCCCACGGGAGGTCGCGCGGATCGGCACCCAGGTCGCGGCCGCGCTGGCCGCCGCGCACGCCAAGGGCGTGGTGCACCGGGATGTCAAGCCGGGCAACATCCTCGTCGGCGAGAACGGCACGGTGAAGCTCACCGACTTCGGCGTCTCCCGGGTGGTCGAGGACGTCACCGGGACCAGCACCGGGACCTTCGTCGGCACCCCGGCCTATCTCGCCCCCGAGGTCGCCCGCGGCCAGGACGTGACCTTCGCCGCCGACGCGTACTCGCTCGGCGCGACCCTGTACACCGCCGTGGAGGGCGCGTCGCCGGTGGGCCGCAGCGCGAACCCGATGCTGTTGTTGCACCGGATCGCCTCCGGTGAGTTCGTCGCGCCGACCCAGGCCGGGCCGCTCACCGACGTGCTCACCGCGTTGCTGCACGCAGATCCCGCGCAGCGGCCAGAGGTGGCCGAGGTGGCCGAGCGGCTCAACGAGATCGCCGACGGCCACGAGCCGCCGCCCGCGGTCGCCCCGGCCCTTCCGATCGACCCGGTGCCGGTGACCGCCACGGTGCCGACGGCGGTCGC
>NZ_BAAGXS010000148.1:0-2450 GCF_054779715.1 Actinophytocola sediminis
CCGGGCGGCCGGCGTGGGCGGGCACCGTCGAGCTCGCGCTGCTGGCCGCCCGCGCGCAGCGGGTGACCGACGCGGACTGGCGCACCGCGTTCGCCCCCGTGCTGCGCCCGTTCGTCACCAACGCCGTCGCCGAGATCACCGCCAGCGCCGGGCTGGCCGCGCCCCAGGCCGACCTCGCGGCACTGGCCGAGTGCGGTGCGCGGCGGCTGTCGGGCAAGCTGGTCGACCTCGCCGCCCGCACCCTGCGCCACGAGCTGGACACCCGGCTGGCGGCCGGCACCGTGACCTCCGCTGGCGACTACGCGACCTCGCTCACCGACCCCGCCGGCCTCGCCGACCTGCTCGGCACCTACCCGGTGCTCGCCCGGCTGCTCGCCAGGACCGCCGACCAGCACGCGGCCGCGACCGTCGAACTGCTGACCCGGTTCCTGCTCGACCGCCCGGCCATCGTGGACACCCTGCTCGACGGCGTCGACCCCGGCGTCCTGCGCGAGATCGAGACCGGCGCTGGCGACGGGCACCGGCACGGCCGCGCGGTCGCGCTGCTGACCTTCGCCGACGGCCGCCGGGTGGTGTACAAACCCCGCGACCTCACCGCGCACGAACTGTTCTCCGGCGCGCTGCGCTGGCTCAACCGCGCGCTGCCCAGGCTGGACCTGTACGCGGTGCCCGCGCTGGTGCGCACCGGGTACGGCTGGCTGACCCACGTGCCCGGCGGGCCGCTGCCCGGGATCGAGGCCGCCGACCTGTTCTACCGCCGCCAGGGCGCGCTGCTCGCGCTGCTGCACGCGCTCTACGCCGCGGACATCCACCTGGAGAACGTGATCGCGTGCGGCGACCAGCCGGTGCTGGTCGACGTGGAGACGCTGTTCCACCCCTCGCTGGCCGCCGACACCGCGACCGTCGACCCGGCGGCCCGGCTGCTGTCGGACTCCGTGCAGCGCACCGGGCTGCTGCCGATCGCGATCGTGGGCGAGCACGGCGCGGCGGACCTGTCCGGCCTTGGCGGCGCGGCGGCCAACCGTCCCCGGCTCGACGGGCGCGCGCTGGACGTGGTGGACCACGAACGGGCGCTGCTGGCCGGTTTCCGCGCCGCCTACGACACGATCACCAGGCGCCGCACGGAGTTCACCGAGCTGCTGGCCGGGTTCGCCGACGTGGAGGTCCGGGTCGCGGTACGGCACTCGCGCGGCTACCTGACCCTGCTGGCCGAGTCGACCCGGCCGGAGCTGCTGCGCGACGCGCTGGACCGGGACGCCGTGTTCGATCTGTTGTGGACCGAGTCCGCGCACCATCCGCTGCGCTGGCAGGCCTGCCGGCACGAACAGTACGACCTGTGGGCGATGGACGTCCCGCTGTTCACCACCCGGCCGTCCTCGGCCGACCTGTGGAGCTCGGCCGGACAGCGGCTGCCCGGCGCGTTGCCGGCCGCCGGGCTGGTCGTCGCCGGCGGCCGGGTGGCCGCGATGGGCGATGTGGACCGGCGCGACCAGGAGTGGGTGATCGCCGCCGCGCTGGCCACCCGCGCCCCGGCCGGCGAGCACCGGGGCGGCGCCACCCGCGCCAGCCTGGCCGGCACCGCGGCCACCCCGGAACGCCTGCTCGCCTCGGCCTGCGCGATCGCCGACCAGATCGTCGCGCACACCCTGGACGAAGGCCACCGGCTGAACTGGCTCGGCATCGAGCTGGTCGACGACCGGCAGTGGCTGGTGCTGCCGATGGGCGCTGGCCTTGGCAACGGACATGTCGGGGTCGCGCTGTTCCTCGCCCAGCTCAGCGAGCTGTCCGGGATCGCGCGCTACGGCGAGGTCGCCCGCCGGGCGGTGCACGCGGTGCCGGACACGCTCGGCACGTTCACCGAACGCCCGGACCTGGTCGCCGCCGTCGGCTGCGGCGGCCTGCACGGCTTCGGCGGCATCGCCTACGGGCTGGCCAGGCTCAGCACCCTGCTCGCCGACGACGGGTTGCGCGCGGCCACCGCCACCGCGGTCGCGCTGGCCGCCAGGGCGGCGGGCACCCCGGGCGGGGCGGGGATCGCCACCGGCGGCGCGGGTTGTCTGGCCGCGATGACCGCGGTGCACGCCGAACTCGGACTGGCGCAGGCGGCCACCCTGGCCGACAACTGCGCCCGCCGGCTGGCCGAACTGGTGCGCCGCACGGGCAGCGCGGGCGCCGGCGGGTTCGCGAACGGCGCGGCCGGCATCGCCTGGGCACTGTCGGACCGGGACCCCGAGGCCGCTCGGCTGGCGTTGGCGGCCACCAGCGACTCCGGGGATCTCGGGTGGTGTTCGGGGCTCGCCGGGCTCGCGATCGCCGGGGCCGCCGACCCGGCGCCGTTGCTCGCGCCGCGGCCGGTCCTGGCCGACCTGAGCCTGTGCCACGGCGAGCTGGGCATCGCCGAGCCGCTGGCCGTGCTCGCCACGACCGGGCAGCGGCCGCCGGAGCTGGCC
>NZ_BAAGXS010000149.1:0-2781 GCF_054779715.1 Actinophytocola sediminis
GCCGCGACGGCCTCCGCGGTCGCCGCGTCCGTCCGCGCCCGCGCCGCCAGGTCGGCCAGCGGATCGGGCGGTGGCGGCGGCTCCGGGGTCGGGGTGCACGCGATCACCGGTGCGGCGGCGGCCAGCAGCGCGAGCCCGCGCAGCACGTCACGGCGCGCAACGTTCATCACAGCCGGTCATCCTGCCAGGCGGGTTCGCCACCCGGTCGGCGGCACCACGCCTGCGCGGGACCGACTCGTGGACCACGACGAGATACGCTTGGCAACCACGGTTGGTGAGTACACCGCCATCACGACAACGCAGGGGAGTGGCACGTGCCCGATCAGCGACAACGGACCGCCGGAGCCAGCGAGACGCTGGAGCCGGTGGTCGCCGACGCCGTCGCGCGGGCCGGCTACGACCTCGAACATCTGCAGATCCAGCCCGCGGGCCGGCGCCAGCTGGTCAAGGTCGTCGTCGACTCCGACGACGCCACCGCGGGCATCGGGCTCGACCAGGTCGCCGAGGTCAGCCGGGCGGTGTCCGCGGCACTCGACGAGCTCGAGAGCAGCGACTCCGCGGACAACACGCTCGGGGGCTCCTACACCCTCGAGGTCACCTCGCCCGGTCTCGACCGGCCGTTGACCCGACCGAGGCACTGGCGCCGCGCACGGCTGCGCAAGGTGGCCGTACGGGTGGGTGAAGATGCCTTCGTCGCGCGTGTGGGGGATGCTGACGACCACGGCGTGCACCTGTTGGTCGATGGCGACCTCAGGCACGTCAGCTACACCGACCTCGATCACGCGGTGATCGAGGTCGAGTTCCGCGAGCCGCCGGCCGCCGAGATTGCCAAGCTGGAACAAGAGGAGGGGTCGCGGTGAACGTCGATATCGCGGCGCTGCGAGCGATCGAGCGAGACAAGGACATCCCGTTCGACACGGTGATCGAGGCGATCGAGACCGCACTGCTCACCGCCTACAAGCACACCGAGGGCCACCAGTCACACGCCAAGATCGACATCGACCGGCGGACCGGCATCGTCCGGGTGATCGCCTACGAGCTCGGCCAGGACGGCGAGGCGGCCCAGGAGTGGGACGACACCCCGGAGGGGTTCGGCCGGATCGCGGCCACCACCGCCCGCCAGGTCATCCTGCAGCGGCTGCGGGACGCGGAGAACGAGAAGACCTTCGGCGAGTTCTCCGCCAAGGAGGGCGAGATCGTCTCGGGCGTGGTGCAGCGCGACGCGCGGGCCAACTCCCGGGGCATGGTCGTGGTGCAGGTCGGCGACACCGAGGGTGTGCTGCCCTCGGTCGAGCAGGTGCCCGGTGAGCGCTACGAGCACGGCGTCCGCATCAAGTGCTACGTGCTCGGGGTGAGCCGGGGAACCCGCGGCCCCCAGATCACGTTGTCCCGTACCCATCCCAACCTGGTGCGCAGGCTGTTCGCGCTCGAGGTGCCGGAGATCGCCGACGGCACCGTGGAGATCCCGGCGGTGGCCCGCGAGGCCGGCCACCGCTCGAAGATCGCGGTCCGGTCGACGGTGCCTGGAGTCAACGCGAAGGGCGCCTGTATCGGCCCCAACGGCTCGCGGGTGCGCAACGTGATGAGCGAGCTGCTCGGGGAGAAGATCGACATCATCGATCACTCCGAGGACCCGGCCACGTTCGTCGGCAACGCGCTGTCGCCGGCGAAGGTGGTGTCCGTGCGGGTCGTGGACGAGCGGGCCAAGACCGCCAGGGTCATCGTGCCCGATTTCCAGCTCTCGCTGGCCATCGGCAAGGAGGGGCAGAACGCCCGGCTGGCCGCCAGGTTGACCGGGTGGCGCATCGACATCCGCAGCGATGCGGCGGCCCCGACACCCGCCGGCGGGGTCCCGTCAGCGGGCTCGCCAGATGTGACGCCGACCGGATCTTCGACTGCGGGTTCGGTCGAGTAAGCCAGACGGGATAGACTCTTCAGTGGTTCACCGTTCTGGACCGGCGTCCGCTCGTCCCAAGGCCTCGCGCCCGGTACGTACCTGCGTCGGCTGTCGGGTCAGAGTGGAGGCCGGTGAGTTGCTCAGGGTCGTGCTCGTCGACGGAAACCTGGCTCTCGACCTGCGGCGTCGTGCCGCGGGGCGGGGGGCGTGGCTACATCCCGACGCGGGTTGTCTGGACAAGGCCGAGCGGCGGCGCGCGTTCGCGAGAGCGCTGCGCGTGCCAGGTCCGCTCGACATCGGCTCGCTCCGGAGTGGTCTGGAGCAGCTGGATCACCGCGTGACCGGACCGGGATCTTCCCGGGCCGGGCTGGATCAACGAAAGCAGGTCGACCCGTCATGAGTCAGCCGTGAAGCTGAAGCCATGAACCCCAGGGAATAAGACGAGGTCGAGCGGGACCATGCCGCCGGCCTCACTCGGACGAGGAGAGCAGTGGCAGGCAAGGCCCGAGTGCACGAGCTCGCGAAGGAGCTCGGAGTAACCAGCAAAGAAGTTCTCGCCAAGCTCAAGGATCTTGGTGAGTTCGTGAAATCCGCGTCGTCCACGGTGGAGGCCCCGGTGGCCCGCCGGTTGCGTGACGCATACCCCAAGCCAGGCGGCGCCAAGGGCGGCCGGCCACGGCCGGCCGGAGCCCCCGGCCCCCGGCCGGGCGGCGACCAGCGTCCCGCCGGTCCGACCCCGCAGCCGGCCCAACAGTCAGCACAGCAGCCGAGGCCACCGGCCCAGGCCCAGCCCCAGGGCGGCCCGAAGCCGGGCGGCGCCCGACCGGGCCCGGCCAGGCCGACGCCCGGCGCGGCTGCCCCGCCGGCTCCGCCAGCGCCAGAAC
>NZ_BAAGXS010000150.1:0-2817 GCF_054779715.1 Actinophytocola sediminis
TCCTCGGCGAGGGTCTCGGCGTCCGGGCCGTGGGCGTACACGCCGGTCTCGAACTCGTCCGTGCCCTCGATCGGTCGCTTCATCCGGTAGGCGAAGCCGGCTTCCCGGACCGAGGTCGGGACCGGCAGCAAGGTCGATCGGCCGACCAACCCTTTCTCGATCGGGGCGTTCGTCGCCTTGAGCAGGCCGAACACCGGAATGGCGGTGCCGAGCCACAAGTCCAACTGGTCGACCTGGTCGAATACGACCCCCGACCAGCGCTCGACCTTGGGTCCGTGCAGGGCTGCCCGCAACAGGCCCTCGTCGAAGGGGCTGTTCTCGTCGGTACGCAGGACCACATCGTCACCATCGAGCCGAATCGGACGCTCGGTGTGTTCCCCCACGCCCTGCATCGGCACGAACCGGCACAACCGGTAGTTGCGGCTCACCAGGTGAGCGTCCCGGCGTTCGAAGGCCACGGACCGTGTCAGTCCACGGAACCGGAACGGCACGATGATCTGTCCATCGGTGGACAACTGCTCGATCCACACCGGGGGGATGTCCCACGCACCGACCGTGACGATCACCCGATCGTAGGGCGCGTGCTCGACAACACCGCCCTCCGCGTCAGCCAGGACCACGTTGACCTCGTCGTAGCCGGCCGCGGTGAGGCGCTGCCGCGCCCGAACGACGATGTCGGGATCGATGTCGACCGAGGTGACCTGCCCGGTGTCGCCGACGAGTTCGGCCAGCAGCGCCGCGTTGTAGCCGCCTGATCCGATCTCCAGCACGCGCATCCCCGGCTTGATGTCAGCCTGCTCCAGCATGGTGGCCTGGATATGCGCGGCCGACACCGAGCTGATGGCCTGCCCCTCGGAGTTCTTCTTCGTGGTCAGCGGTGTGTTGGCGGCGTAGACGGTCTCCAACGGCTCATCAGTCGCGAACAGATGCCGCGGCACGGCACGGAAAGCGGCGATCACCTCCTCGGTGTCGAGTGCGCCCATGTCACGGAGGTCGCCGACCATCGCCTCACGCAGCGACGCGACCTCCTCCGGCTCGTCGTACGGACGAGATGTGCGGTGTCGGAGTGTACTCACTCAGTTACCCTCCCAGGCAAGGTCCGCCGATCCCGTGTCACCGGATCGGCCACAAAGCGCGGCGCTGCGCTATGCCGAGTACGCAGAGGCGCGTCGTCGGCCAACCCGAGTCAGTCAACGTCCCGCAAGCACGATCGTCCAGTCCGGCCGCGAGGCGCCGATGAGGCGTTCATGAGGCGGCGCACACCGTGACCTGGGCACGACCCGCGAGTACGAATCGCACCCACGAACCAGGTCATCAACCACCTGAGTCTGAGCGGGGCGAGGCCCCTGTGTCGCGCCGTGCCAGCTGGTGACGTAGGAGTAGGGGCATGGTGACCGCGGTGGTGTTCGACGTGGGCGAGACGTTGCTGGACGACTCGCGCGAGTGGGGTGCGTGGGCGGACTGGGTCGGCGTCCCCCGCCACACCTTCTCGACCGTGCTGGGAGCGGTCACCGCCGCCGGCCGAGACAACGCCGAGACCTTCCAGTACTTCCGACCGGGCTTCAACCTCGGACATGAACGCCAACAGCGCGAGGACGCCGGCCTGGGCGAGCGGATCGAGGAGTCCGACCTCTACCCCGACGTCCGGCCCGCGCTGGCCGAGCTGCGCGAGCAGGGCCTCTGGGTCGGGGTCGCCGGGAACCAGACCGCCCGCGCGGCCGAGTTGTTGCGCGCGTTGGACTTGCCGGTCGACCAGATCGCCACCTCGGGCGAATGGGGCGTCGCCAAACCCTCTCCCGAATTCTTCGCCCGCGTCACCACGATGGTGCCCGGAGGACGACCGGACACGACGGTGTACGTGGGCGATCACCGTGACAACGACATCGTGGCGGCGAAGGCCGCGGGGTTCCGCGCGGCGTTGATCCGACGCGGCCCGTGGGGCTACCTCTGGGCCCAGGACCCGCTGGTCCGGCGTGACGCGGACTGGGTGATCAACTCCTTGCACGACCTGTCGGAGCTGCTGACCACACGATGACAGGTTCAGCAGGCGCGGGCCCAGGCGGCGAGGTCGAGCAGCCCGGAGTCGGGGGCGGTGTGGGTGCGTAGCAGCGTCGAAAGCGACTGGCGGACCTGCGGATGCGTGCGAGTGTGCTCCGGCGCGGTCCGACGCGCGGCCTGCAGACACAGGTAGGCGTCCTCGTGCCGGCCCAGCGTGAGCTGAGCGCGGGCGAGATCGATGAAATAGTGAGAGCGGCGTTCGGCCGGCAGCTCGTCGGGCGGCTGCCACGCCGCCGCACGTTCGATACCCAAGGGATCCCGTAGTTCGACGGCGACAGCGAGTTCGTGGATGCGCAGGGACGCCGGACCGAACGCGGTGCCCTGATAGATGCCTTCAGGGACAACGGATGCGGCACGGCGGGCTTCCCGCAGATGATCGGCGGCACGGTCAGGCCTGCCCGACCGCCCGGCGACGACCGCGGCCCGCATGTGCAGGGCACCGAACGCCGCACAGGACGAGGCGGCGCCCTGCGCGGGCAGGTGATCGGCGGCGAGTTCGAGGGCCCGGGCAGCGGTATCGAGGTCGCCGGTAGCGAAGAACGTCTCGGTGCGCACATAGGCCACCGCGGCCAACAAGAGCCGATCCTCAGCGAGCTGGGCGGCCGAGCGCATCAGATCGATCAGCCGCGCGGACAGATCCAGGTACCCGAACTTGAACGCGATTCCGTCCGCGGCACGCAACGCGAGAGTCAACAGCGCTGCGGCGTGGCGACGGTCGGCGGTGTCGCCGAACTGGCCGGCGCGGGCCAGTTCGGCGAT
>NZ_BAAGXS010000151.1:0-2951 GCF_054779715.1 Actinophytocola sediminis
GCCGCCGAGGAACGCACCGAGGCCCAAGACCGGCTCGCGACCGCCCGACAGAAGCACGCCGAACGCGCCCGCCGATACCGCGAACGACTCAAGACGGCCACCCCCCGTGACGCCGAAGTAGAGCGTCACGTGACGCCCAACCTGAGCGTCACAAACGGAAACGTGACGCCCAACCTGGACGCACGTGACGCCGTACTAGAGCGTCACGTGCGTCCAACCTCAACGCACGTGACGCCGTCAACACCGTCACAACCGCAGGTCAGCACCCGCGTAACAGCCAATGAACAGCCATATGAACTACCAGGAACTGCCAAAACACACTCGCCGCTCCGCGGCGAGTTCGAACACTTCTGGACCGCCTACCCGCGCAAGGTCGGCAAGAAAACCGCCGAACAAGCCTTCAACCGCATCGTCCACAAGCGACTCGCGACCGCCGACGACCTGACCGCCCACGCCCAGCGCTGGGCAACCCTCTGGGCCGACGCCGGCACCGACACCCGGTTCATCCCCCACCCCACCACGTGGCTCAACGGCGAACGCTGGAACGACGACCCGCCACGACCACCCGCCCGACTCCAGCCCGACAACCGACCGTCCACAACCGACGCCCGATTCGCCGCAGCCATGGCCCTCGCAGCCCGCTACGACAACGACCCCCGCGACACCCCCCGCCAGATCACCGGAGGAACCCCATGACCATGACCCGCAAGGAAACCGCCGTCCTGCTCGCCCTCATCGCCACCTACGACCAGCGCACCGTCGGCGAAGCCGACGTCGAAGCCTGGCACGCGATCGCCGACGTCGAAGCCTGGACCTTCGCCCGCGCCCGCCGCGCCGCCATCGAGCACCACAGGGCCGGCGCCGACAAACCCCGCATCCGGCCCGCACACATCACCGACGCCATCAACGGCATCCGCGACCGCGTCCGCCGCGCCATCCTCAACGCCAACCCCATCGCCCCCCGCGGCGTCGACCCCGTCGCCTGGTTCCAGCAGGCCATCACCGACGCCCAACGCACAGCACTCGACCTCTGGGCCAACGGCCAGCCGCTACCCAACCTCGGCGACCCCCGAGCAGCCACGTTCCTCGCCACCGGCCCGACACACCTGATCGAGGCCACCCGATGAGCGACTCCGTACGGCGTACGGGGTACGTCCCGATGCGCGCGCCCCACGGCGACCTGGAGCGGATCACCGCGGGTGTCGACCGGGTGGTGGCCGTGCTGGCCAGGCGGCGTGCGATCGCGGCCGGCATGGACCCGGGGACGGCGGTGGATGTGGCGGACAGCGAGGCGCAGGAGCGGCGTCTGGTGCGGTCGGTGCCGTGTCCGTGGGGGCCGTGTCGGGCGCAGGTTGGGCGGCCGTGTACGCGCCTGGGTGGGGTGCCGCTGCGGGGCGATCGGGTGCATGACCTGCGGAAACAGGCTGCGTTGGGTGCTGGTTCGTTTTCTCATGCCTGACGTGTTGCGCTCATGCGTCGCATGTGCGTATCATGAGTCTCACACCAGAACCACCGACCAGGGAGACCACCTTGACCACCACCACGAACACCAGCCGCCCGGCCAGCGGCACCGCCACCGTCGGCTCGCCCGACTGGCACACCACCAACCACACCGACGCCCTCGACCGCTCGTTCCAGCCCATCACCAGCTACAACGCCTGCGACTGGGACGTGTGCGTCGAGTACCGCGACTGGCAGACCGGCGACCGCCGGACGTGCGTCGTCTGCGCCCAGCCGATCGTGTCCACCGGGTCGGCGTGCGGCTTCCGGCACATCGACCTCGCCGCGGACCACGGCCACGAGGCCCACCCGCGCCTGGCGCACCCGATGGACTCCGACCCGTTCGCCGGCCTGCCCGACACCGACGAGGTCGAGCAGCCCGCCGACCAGCTGGCCGCCGAGCCCGAGATCAGCCTCGGCAAGTTCCAGCAGCGCGTCGCCGACGGCCACTACCAGCCCGCCAGCCCCCCGCGCCCGAACCACCAGCAGTCCACCTACGGCCTGTCGATCCTCGCCGCCCTCGGCCTGCGGGACCGCCACGTCTACGCCGGCACCGTCAACCACGCCACCAAGACCAACCGCAGGGCCCGCAACCGCGTCGCCCGCCGCTCCCGCCGCATCAACCGGGGGCACTGACCATGACCTTCGACCCCGCCGCGCTGGCCACCGACCTCGCCGCCGGCTACCGCGCCCTCGCCGACCTCATCGACGCCAACCCCGACCTCGCCGCGCACATGCGCTACATCCCCAAGAACATCCTCGTGCCCGTCAGCGGCGAAGACGACCCCCGCGCCATCATCGCCGCGTTCGCCCGCACCGGCCTCCGCCACGGCGCCACCGTCGAAAAGTGGATTCGCGGCAGCAACTCCGGTGTCGCCATCGCCTGGGGCCAGATCAACCTCGACGTGTACGCCGGCCGCGACGAGGTTTGCGAGCGCGTCGTCACCGGCGTCGAGACCGTCACCAAGACCGTCCCCGACCCCGAGGCGTTGGCCGCCGTGCCCACCGTCGAGGTCACCGAGCAGGTCGAGCAGGTCGAGTGGCGCTGCCGGCCACTCCTCGCCACCGAGGTGGCCGAGTGACCGGCCAGTGCCCCGGATGCGGCGGCCCCTGGCCCTGCTGGAACCGGAAGTGCGGCCAGTGACCGCCGCCTGGGCCGCCTGGATCGGCATCGCCCTCACCGTCGCCCTGCTCGCCCGCTACGCCGACCGCTGGGCCGACCGCCGCAACCAGAACGCCGACGTGCAGCGCGGCCGCACCCGACCCGACACCAACGAGCTCGACGAGTGGTGGTGGTGACCACCACCCCGGGCAGCCCCACCGCTGCCCGGGGCCCGTCACCCACCACCACACCCAGGAGACCACTACCATGCGCACCCTCCGCCGCATCGCCCTCGCCGCACTGACCACCCTCGCCGCGGTCGGCATCGCCGCCTGCACCACCGACAGCC
>NZ_BAAGXS010000152.1:0-3007 GCF_054779715.1 Actinophytocola sediminis
CACCCCACCCCGGACGGCCGGCTCGCCGGGGGCGATGGATGCCGACCGAAGCCTCTGTGCCTGGTACTCGCGCTCATCGGCGCGCAGGCCCAGCTCGACGAGCGCGTAGGGGATCGCGACGAGCAGCACCCCGACGATCCCCGTCCCGACGGCCCACAAAATGTTGGCCCACAGTGGATAGTCGACGGTGGCCATAGCATCTCCTGCCGGGTCTGACCTGCGATGATGTGCGATCATGACTTGGTAACGCTCGTACCCGGAACCGTAAATCGTTTCCGGAAAAAAAGTCAAGGCCCCTACCCCGATAGGAGGATGAATGCCGCGCAAGTCGCCCAACGCGAAGACCAAGGGCCTCGGCGCCCAGCTACGTGCCCTGCGCAAGCAGGCCGGCGTGAACATCGAGACCGCGGCCGCCGCGCTCGGCAAGAGCAAGCAGATCGTCAGCCGGTTGGAGACCGGCCACCGGTCCATCTCGCCGGACGAGGTCGCCGGTCTCCTCGCCCTCTACCGGGTGGTTGGGCCGCGCCGCGAGCAGCTGCTCGCGCAGGCGCGCACGCTCGATGACCCGGGCTGGTGGGAGCTGCCGATGCCGGGCATGACGAGGGACTCGGCGACGCTGGCCGACTACGAGGAGGCTGCAGTCCGGATCACGTCGTGGGCGCCGCTGCTCCCGCCCGGCCTTCTCCAGACCGAGGACTACGCGCGCGCCTACATGCGGGAGGATGGGATCCCGGCCGACCAGATCGAGGGCCGCATCACCGGCAGGCTGCGCCGTCAGGCGAGGCTGCGGCGTGCCGACGTCGAGTATCTGGCGCTGATCGGCGAGCCTGCGCTGCACGGCACCGGCGCCGTCTACCGGGAGCAGCTCGACGCGCTCGCCGAGGCCGCTGGGCGGCCGAACATCGCGATCCGGGTGGTGCCCGGCGATGCCATCCCGCTGCACGCGCGTCTCGGCGGCTGGCTCGTCGCCGAGCCTGCGACCGGCACGACCGTGGTGCATGTCGAGATGCTGCGCGGCGGGGTGTTCCTCGACGAGGACGCCCTGACCGGCCCGTACCTCCAAACCGTTATCCGGCTCGACTCGCTGGCGCGCGATGAGTCAGACTCGCTGAGGACGATCGTCCAGCAGCGAGACAGGATGGAGATCTGAACATGGAGTACACGGCGGCCACGTGGCGGAAGTCGTCGCGGTCGGGGTCGCACTCCGACTGCGTCGAGGTGCATCCGGCCGGCGCGGTGCGGGACAGCAAGGCACCCGGCGCGGGCGTCTTGCGTGTCGATCTCGGCGCGCTCGTCGGCGCGGTGAAGGGTCAGCGCTTTTCCAGCTGACCCACGCGGCGCTCAAGGTCGACCACCGTCGGTCTCTGCCGGCCCCTGGCCATCGTGCTGAGACCGACGGTGCCGATCCTCGGGCGGATCTTCTTCCCTTCCCCGCGGGAGTTGGTGATCTCGACCTCCCGGATCACCTCGTCGATGGTGAGGCCGTCGATGATCCCCACGGTGACGACGTCGCCGAGCCCGTAGTGCTCGCCGTACCGCAGCGTGGGCGAGTCGATCGGCTCGACCTCGACCGTGCGGACCTCGGCGCGCTCGGTCAGGCGGGTCGTGGCGCCCTGCGTCAGCTCGACACCGCTGTCCGAATCGCTCGCGCTCCGGTAGTCGTAGAACTCCTCCAGCCGGCCCCAGTCCGACACGGCGGCCGCGTCGATGACCGCGGTGAACTCCCTCGCCGTCTCCTCGCCTCGGCCGCCGGCGACCATGACGGTGGCCTCGGGGGCGACCATCTCCCACGTCAACGACCGGATGTTTCGTAAGCCCAAGCTGAACCGCGCCGGGCCGCGCAGGTCCTGCGGGAGGTAGACCACAAAGGACTTGTTGAGTTCCAACGCGTTGTCGATCCGGTAGCCGAGCTCCACCCCGGACACCGCGCCCGCGACCGCGATCTTCTCGAGCACCTCCAGCAGCGGATCGAACCTCGCGCGCCAGGTGCCGCTCGCGCCGACGGTCGGGTCCGCGGCGACGGTGAGGTTGGGGACGCGGCGGCCGGTCGAGGCTGCGCTGGGGCCGGCGTTGGCGTCGACGAACAGCCTGATGATCGTCGAGGCGACCCCGGTGCGCACGTTGTAGGCCGAGGTCTGGTTGGTGATCGACTGCGTCGGCGACGGCCACGCCTCCCGCTTCTGCAGATAGATCATGTCGTCCGTGCCGCCCAGGGTGAGCAGCGCCCGGTTCCCGTTGCGTCCCTTGGTGATCTGGATGCGTGCGCGGCGCACCGGCCCCGAGATGATGGTGCCGTCGCTGTCGGTGATCCGGATCCGCCACCCAGGTTGCGCGACCTGAGCGTGCTGGGGGGTGAGGGCGCAGACGACCTGCCACGTGCCGACGCCGCGGTGCCGGCTGATCGCGGTGTACTCGGTCCACCTGATCGTGCCCCGAGGTTTGCCGGTGGGGTCAACCATCCACACAGTGTCCACAGTGGTCACCAAGCCGATCGGTAGAGCGGGAAGAACGAGCACTGCACCGACGACCCGGCCGCCGCGCCAGTGAGGGCCAGCGAGACGGCGGTGTCGCCGGGCGGCACCTGCCACAGCGTCGGCGACCCGGTCAGCTTGTCCCACCAGTCGACGCCGTCGAGGGTGATGGACTGCTGGCCGGGCTCGGTCACGATCACGAGGGTGCCGCTGGCCAGATCCCCCACCAGGTCCAAGGTTTCGCCGGTCGTCGTGTTGTCCAGGGAGACGGCGGTACCCGGTCCGGTGACTGTCCACGTGGGCCACGCGTCGACATCGCCCGGATTGGTGAGGGTGGCGTCGCCCAGCACCGCGCCCGCGCCGAGCTTCAACGGTAGGATGGGGAACCATTTCACGCCGGTCGGATACGCGAACCGCAGCGTGATCGGGGTCGGGTCGTGCCAGTGCGCATCCGGGGCGTACAACTCCAGCACCAGCCGGTACCACGTCGTGTCGCCGCCGGTGTCCTTGTCCTCCCAGCCCTCCAGCCCGCCCGC
>NZ_BAAGXS010000153.1:0-3394 GCF_054779715.1 Actinophytocola sediminis
CGCGAGCCGGTCTTGGGCCTCGGTGCGTTCCTCGGCGGCGCGGCGCTGGTCGGTGTTGAGCTTCCAGACGGTGGTGCCGTTGAGGTCACCGGTGGGCTCGATCAGGCCGGCGTCGACGAGCCGGACAAGGGCTTCCTCTGTGGACCGGAGGACGAGTCTGGCGTCGTGGGCGAGGGTCGACGTGGACGGGCGTGCGATGCCGCCGCGGTCGGCGTACAGGGCGAGGCAGAGCAGCACGTGGTGGGCCACGGTGTCGGCCTTGCCGTCCTTGCGTCGTACGGTGGGTGCCTCGCGGGCTGCCCACTGTGCGACGGCGAACGGGCCGGTGGAGCGGGTTTTCATGCGGCGTCTCGCTTCAGGTGTCGTCGGTCTTTGTCGGTGGTGCCGGCGTAGATGCCCCATCGGTCGTGGGTGTCGAGCGCGAGCTGGAGGCAGGGTCGACGGACGGGGCAGACCGCGCAGATGGCTTTGGCGGCTTGGGTGCGGCTGTGGATGTTGGCGCGGTTTTCGGCGGGGGGTCCGTGGAAGAGGTCCCATTGGCCGTGGCAGGCGGCGCGCGTTTTCCAGTCCTGACTCATGCTGCTGTGTCCTTTGTGGATCGGTTGTGGCGGCGGCGTTGGTTGTGGCGGATGCGGGCGACGTTGGCGGGTTCGGTGTCGAGGTGCGCGGCGGTGGCGTCGATGGTCCAGCCGCGGTGGCCGATGAGGGTGTCGATGACGTCGGCGGCCTCGGCCGGGGTGAGTGCGGAGAGCGGGAGGGTTCCGGCGAGGGCCATTTCGCGGGCGAGTGCGTTGGCGGTGTGTCCGGTTGGGACGGTCGCGCCGGCGCCGAGTTGGTCTGTCCAGCCCCAGAGTTGGTGTCGGGTGGCGTCGGGTCGGACGGCGGCGGCGAGGATGACAGCGACGGCGTCAGCGGGCTGGATGCCCTGGGGTGCGGGGAGTGCGCGGATCGCGGCGAGTGCTCCGGCGACGGCGTCGGGTCCTTCGTCGTGGACGGTTGCGATGAGCCGCATGCACAGCGGCTGGAGGGCGTCGGCGTATTGGTCGGGGGTCACGGTGGCTCCTGTGGGTCGGGCCGGGGCCGCGGTGGTTGCGGCCCCGGCCCGTGCTCGGGGGTGATGATCTGGTGGTGGTGTCAGGTGGTTCGGGTTCGGCGGCGCATCGGTGGTGGCATGTCGGCGGGTGCGTGGCAGTCGGCGCAGATCCGCATGACCCAGGGTGAGGATCCGCCGTTGCAGTCGTGGCCGGGGAAGGCGACGTGCCGGACATACTGTTCGCCGGGCTGGATGCGGTGGTAGCAGCGGTATCCGTGGCAGGTGAAGGGTTTGCGGGCGGTGACGGTGTGGGCGGTCGCGGCTGGGCCGTGCACAGCGTCAGCCACGTCGTGCCTCCGGGATGTTGTTGCCGCGCCACCAGCGGTTGCGGCTGGCGTGGCGGGTGCGGGCGGTGGACGCGACCGGGCGCCGGTCGCGGTCCTCGACGATGTGGCCGCGTTGGGCCCACACGCCGAGGACGCTGCTGACGAGGTTGCGGTCGTAGGGGTCGCCGTCCTGGAGTCGGGTGTGGACGGTGTCGGCGGTGAACGGCTGGCCGGCGCGGGCGAGTTCGGCGACGGCGGTCTCGACGCGGGTGCGGTCGTCGCGGTGGCCGGTGGTGCCGGCGGCGAGGTTGTTGGTCTGGCCGGTGTGCCGGTCGGCGAGCGCCAGGGCGAGCTGGTCGGCCATCACATCCACCCGTCCTTGGCGTAGGTCCAGCCGTCGCGGGAGACGTGCAGGCGTCTGTCCGCGTCGTGGCCGGCGTCGAGGGTGCACCGGTAGACCTGGGCGCGCTGCTCTTCGGTGACGAACTCGTTGTCGGCCAAGGGCTGGATGGTGGCGTCGCACAGCTCGGCGTCGGGGTCGTGCCACTCGCCGTCGTCGTTGCCCTCGTCGTCCCAGGAGGCGCCGCAGTTCTCGCAGTTCCAGCCGTCGCCGTCGTGGCAGGTGTCGTTGCCGCACAGCGAGCACCTCGGCGGCTGGTACTCGAGCGGGGGCGGCGCGGGCCGGGTGGTCGTGGTGGTCACCGGGCACGCTCCATGAGGTCGGCGCGGGCGGTGAGGTCGGCGGCGATCTCGCGCAGTTGCGCGGGGTCGAGGAGCACGCCGGGCCCGTCGCCGTCGCGGTAGACGGACAGGAGGGCGTGCCGGTCGCCGGGGTCGGTGTCCTCGAAGACGAGGTGCCGGCGGGCGCGGAGGTCGGTCTCGTCGCGCCAGGTGCGGGCGCTGATCTGGTCAGGCACGGAAGTACACCCCTTTCTCGTCGACGTGGCAGTTCTCCTGCACGTCGTGGAACCAGCACCGCTCGTGGTTGCAGTTGTTCGGCGTGCCGCCCATCTGGTCGCCGATCTCCTCGCCCTGCGCGGCCGTGACGGTGCGGATGTTGTCGACGGTGACGGCCGGCTTGTCGGCGCCGTGCGCGGCGGCCAGGGCGAGCGTCGCGTGCACCTGCGCGATGGCCACGATCCCGTCGTTGAGCGGTGCGCCGACGTTGTAGACGCGGCCGTACTTGGTTGCGGTCGAGCAGCCGTCGAGCAGCCGCTCGGCCTCGCGGTAATGGTCGTGGGCAGTGGACATCAGGCGACCTTTCTGGTGGTCCGGCGGGACTTCCCCGGCGTGGTGGTGTTGGCGGCGCGGGTGGCGGCGGCCTTCTTCGCCGCGGCGGACCGCTTGGCCTTCCGCTCGGCGTCGGCCTGCTCCTGCGCGGCCTGGTCGGCGGCGGCCTGCTCGGTGGGGGACAGGAACAGCGGCACCGGGGCGTGCCGGTCGCTGAGGTAGACGGGCATGACCATGGCGCGGTAGCGGGTGCCGATGTGGATGTGGATCGGGCGCTTCTCGCCGTAGGTCTCGACGACGATGTTGCTGCGACCCACCCCTCGCGCCTTGGCGATCGGCAGGAACTTCGCTAGCAGTTCGGCGGACACCGCGATGCGGGTTTCGCTGGTCGAGTTGGTGGTGTCGAACAGCTTCCCGAACTTCCCCCACACCTCGGCGGCGACGTCGCCGGTGGCCAGGGCGAGGGACAGGGTGGGTGTGGTGATGCGTAGTTTGTCGTCCACGATGGACAGTCCGGCGGGGCTGTCCGGGTCGACGAGGGTGAGCGCCTGGCGGGCGCGCTTCACGTCGGCCAGCGGCACGAACGTCTCGCCGAGGTGGCCGGTGGCGTCGGTGTGGACCTGTCCGAGGGTGAAGCGGTCGGTGGCGCTGGCGACCAGGACGGTGGCGCCAGCATTCGGTGCGGTGTACAGCAGCACCCCGGTGATGAACGGCAGGGTGTCGTCGGACTCGGAGGTGCGCGCGGCGTCGTCGAGCAGGGACTTGAGGTGGTGGGCGGTGACGGTGGCAGTGGTTTCGGTCATGC
>NZ_BAAGXS010000154.1:0-3481 GCF_054779715.1 Actinophytocola sediminis
CCGGGGAGCAGCGGCGGCCCGAGCCGCCGCCGGCACCGCCGGCGGCGGCGCCGCCCGCTCCGGCACCGCCACCGTCGAGGCCGAGACCGCAGCCGGTCCAGATCGACGACGAAGACGACTTTTCCAACCAGTCCTCGTGGCTGCGCAACCAGTAGGGGTAGTTGATGAGCAGGTCATGGGCTGACGTCAAGGCGCTTCTCGACGACCCCTATGTGGAGGGGGACACCAAGGAGCACCTGCTTGCCGCGTACATGCAGGAGAACGGCTACCCGTTCGACATGGACAACCTCGATCCCGAGGCGCTCCAGTACGCGGAGGGCTACACGCTCGAGGACGGCGACTTCGACCAGGGCTCGCTGAACGAGGTCTACGACCGGGCACAGGGCCAGTCCGACGACGCCGGGTACCAGAACCGGCTGGCCGAGGAGGACCTCGCCGAGGGCCGGACCGAGCTCGACGACATGCAGGCGCCGTCGCTGACCTCCGGGCCGGAGACCTCCGACGAGGTGCTGGACACGGCGCGGGCGGCGTTGAAGGTCTTCGACACCTGGTTGCCGATCAACGACATGGTGCCCTCCGGCCTGATCGGCCAGCACGGGCGGATCGCCGCGGGGGACATCGAGACCCGCTACAACGAGCAGCTCGGCATCAACTTCCGCAAGTTCCTCACCGACGCGGACCGGATCCGGACCGCCAACACCGTGCTCGGCGAGCTGAACACCACCGCCGAGGGCGAGCTGAACACGGTCTACCAGTCGTGGAGCGGTCCCGCGGCGAACGCCTCCTACCAGCACTGGTCGGAGAACCTGGTGCCCAACGTGACCGAGTTACTGGACGCGACCGAGGCGGCGCCCGGGATCATCGAGAGCACCGTGGCGAACCTCTACACCGAGGTCCGGAGCAAGGCCGAGCAGGTGATGGAGCTGTACCGGCCGACCATCGGCCTGGCCACGCCCACCGTCGCCGAGCCGCTGGTGAAGATGGCCGCCGGCGAGGATGTCGGCAAGGACCAGCAGATCCTGGTCGCGTCCTGGCTCGACCAGAACTACGGCACCGACTACGAGAACTACTCGAACAGTGACCTGTTCTGGAACATGGTCGTCGAGCAGATGGTCGAGTTCTCCAGGAGCTGGGTCCGCGACGCGTTCAACGTCGAGCTGCACGACGACCTGTACGAGAACTTCGAGCGGATCTGCAACGACACCCAGGAAGCGGTCGACGGCTACTACGACGAGCTGAACACCACGCTCGGCGAGTACGACAACGACTTCCAGGAGGCGTCCGGCATGCCGCCCGGCCCGGACCAGCAGGGGCCAGGCGACCCGGCCGGACCGGGTGGTCCCGGCGGGACGGGTCCCGGTGGTCCTGGTGGCAGCGGTCCAGGGGGCAGCGGTCCGGGGGGCAGTGGGCCTGGTGGCACGCCGGCCATGCCGGAGATCCCCGCGATGCCGACCGCCCCGTCGGGGGCCGGCCCTGGCGGCCTGCCGGGCGATATTCCCGGCATGCCGGGACCGGGAACCGAGCCGGGCACGGGTCCTGACGGGCTGCCGCTGATGCCGGGGATGCCCGGCGGCCCGGACGCGCCTGGCGCGCCGAAGGAGGTCACGATCCAGGACGGCGACCGGACGATCACCGTCGGCCAGCCGGACGACAAGGGCCGCAGCGTGGTCACCGTCGACAGCGGCACCGGGGAGCCGAAGGAGTACACGGTCGACTTCACCGACGACCCGGGTGAGGTCGCCGAGCCGGGCGTGATCCGCGCGGTGGACGGCAAGGCGGTCATCCAGGACGGCGACGCGGCGATCACCCTGGAGCAGGTCCCCGGCCCGACCGACCGGTTGAAGATGACCGTCGACGACGGCACGCCGGAGACCTACGACGTCGACTTCGGCCCGGACTCCGCGCCGTCGGCGCCGGGCCGGCCGTCGCTGCCGGACGTGCCGGCGCCCGCGAGCCTCGGCGCCGACCCGCTCGGTGGCGGTGGCGGCGGTGGCGCCGGTGGGGGCGGTGCTGGTGGCGGCCTCGGTGGTGGCGGGGGCGGCGGCTCGATGGGTGGTGGTGGCGGTTCGTTCGGTGGCGCGGAGACCCCGGGCGCGCCGTCGGCCGGCATCGCGGCCGGCGCGATCGTCGGCGCGCAGGCGCCGGACGGTGGTGACCAGCGGGTCGCCGCGGCGGCTGCCGGTGGTGCCGCTGCTGGTGGCGCGGCCGCTGGCGGCGCGGCGCCCATGGGTGGCGGCATGCCGATGGGTGGCATGGGCGGCGGTGGCGGCGGCCAGGGCGGCGACCAGGAGCGGCAGAGCAAGTGGCGCACGAGCGGCAAGCTGTTCGACGACCTGGACCCGGCGGCCAACTTCAGTGGTGTGGTCGGCCGCGACCCGGCGGAGAAGGCACCGAAGGCGAAGTCCTAGCCGGGCTCGGAAGGGTGGACTCGCGTGTCGGGAGCGTTGGACTCGCGGGTCAGTCGGTGCCCTTGAGGGGAGCGTCCAGGACTGACTGGTACCTGGTGTCGCCGGTGAGGTGGACGAGGAAGAACGCGGTCAGCAGGATGCGGGCGACGCGCTGGGCGGTGGCGTCGGACTTGCCGGGCAGCAGCAGGTTCGACCAGTGCCGGCCCTCGGTGAAGCCGAGGTGGCTGGCCTTGGGCACCGTCCGCAGCGTGGCCTGGCCCGCCCAGTTGCCGGCGATCAGGCCCGCGTTGCCGACCGAGGGCGCGACCAGGTCCTGACCGGCGGCCAGGTGCAGCGACGCCATGCCACACCGGCTGGCCGCGTCGGTGGAGAACGGCCTGGTCTGCGTCGCGGCCAGGGTGGCCACCGCGCGCACCCGGGAGTCGTCGGCCGCGGCCAGTACCGCGCAGCCGGCGCCGACCGAGTGCCCGGCCAGCCCCAGCTTCGCCGGGTCAACGCTGATCGACCCGTCCCCGAGCCGCACCCCGACACACACGTCGAGCGCGGTACGCAGGTCGGCGGCGAACAGCCGGTGGGAGGCGAGCGGCCCGAGCTGCGTGCTGGGCGCGGCGACCACGAAACCCCAGGACGCCAGGTGCCGCAGCAGGCTCCGGTAGCGCGCCGGCGGCTGCAACCACCCGTGTCCGAACGCCACCGCCGGCAGCCCGAGTCCGGCGGTCGGCGTGTACACCACCCCCGGCAGACCGACGAGCGCGAGGTCTCCCCGCAGCACTCGGTGCGGCCCCCGGCGGGACAGCTCCTCGACGAGGTGTTTCGCCTTGTTCGCCAGCTTCGGAGGCATGGTCGGTCACCCTATCGACAGATCCCTGGTTACGCTTTCACGAGTGCGGCGAATCGCGGCGATCGATCTGCGGGCGGAGTAGCGCGTGTACGGCGTGTGGACGGTCGAGCAGGTCAGAGTCGCCGAGGACGCGGTGCTCGCGCGGGTGCCGCCGGGCGCGCTGATGCGCCGCGCGGCCTTCGCGCTGGCCGGGTGCGCGGCGCGGATGCTGCGCGAGCGCACCGGCGGGGTC
>NZ_BAAGXS010000155.1:0-4045 GCF_054779715.1 Actinophytocola sediminis
GCCGGTGTCCTTGTCCTCCCAGCCCTCCAGCCCGCCCGCATAGCGGACCGCGATCCGCCGGCGTTGCCCGTCGCCCTGCGCCAGCTCCAGATGCCCGGGGTGCCTCGGGTTGGTGGCGCGCACCAACGCCTTCATGCGCGCCCGCCAGACGTCGTTGGTTGGGCCGGTGACGGTCATCGGGAGCAGGATCCGGCGCCCGGTCTCGTAGCTGTCCAGGATGGTCTCGCCGGCGATGAGCGGCGACTCCTCCGTCACATGCACGGCGGGCGGCGTGCCGAGCCCTCTCACTCCCTTGTGGACGCGGTAGCCGGCGGCGTGGTCGGTCAGCACGATGGGCGCACCAGAGTCCGGGTACAGGGTCAGTGCTCTAGCCATGGAGTGCCTCCCGCGCGTCGAGCTGGTCGATCACCCTGCGCGCGACCTCGTCAGCGTCCGGGCCGCTGATGTTGAACGTGTGGCCCTCCCTGGCGGTCACCGTTGCGGCGGACGGCATTCCGACCACCTGGCCAGCGCCCCAAGCCCCGCCAACGATCCCGCCTGACGCCAACCCGAGCATCTGCGCGAGGCCGGGCCGCATCCGCTTGATGCCCTCGTCCAAGAGGTCTTGCGACCGCTTGTTGTTGGGCTCCAGGGGCATGAACAGTTCGTCGGCGATGGGGTTGTCGCCGATGGCGCGGATCACGCCGGTGCGGGTGTGCGGCTGCACGATCGCCGCGTTGCTCGCGGACATCGGCTGGATCCCGCCCGCGGCGAAGTACTTCATGACCGCACCGCTGGCGAGACCGCCGACCCCTTGCCACGTAGACGAAAGGTGCTCCGGCCTGCTGGCGCCTTGGGTTCGGTAGTGCGTGGTGAAGTACCAGTCCGTGGTCTTCGTGATCGGGAGCGCGTCGAGACGTTTTTGGATCGCGATCATGGCGCTCGTCGCATGGTCCTTGACCCTGATGTTGGGCACCGGGATGCCGACCATCGAGTCCGCGAGCGCGCGCGCGGCCGAGTCCGAGATGCCCATGTCCGTCGCCAACTGGATGAACGTCTTGCGCTGCGAGTTGATGTATTCGTTGACCTCGGCCGAGGTGGCGTTCTGCTCCCTCATCGCGGCGATGGTCTCGTGCGTCGTCCCCACGACGTCGTTGAGGGCGCCCTGCATCTCCTGCCCAGCCTCGGTCGTCAGGTCGAACCCGGTCTTGGTGTTGTTGAGACCCTGGCCGGCGAACTCCTGCGCCGCGGCGTTCGCGTCCGCGATCGCCTGCTGGTTCCGGATGTGCGCCTCAGACAAGGAGACCACCCCGTCCGCCGCAGTGCGCTGCTTCTCCAACAGCTGGTCGATCGTGTCGCCCAGCTCCACGTTCGCGTCGGCCGACGCTCCGGTCGCGTCGACGGCGTCGTGGTTCTTCTCGATCCACTCGTCGACGGCCGGGGCGAGCCACTCATATTTCTCGCGGATCTCGTCGAGGCCGCTCATGTCCCCTGTGGACAGTGCCCGTTCCTGTGCCAGGGTCAGCGCCCGGAACTGGGTGGTGAACTCCTCCAGGCCGCTGTCGCCGCCGATGGCGTCGAGGAACTCGCCGACCTTCGTGCCCAGCGCGCTGATCCCGCGACCGAGTCGGTCCGTGAAGGTTACGCCTTCGTCCATCTGTTGAGCGGCCTCGGTGACGCTGCCGGCGAAGTCGCCGAACTGCAACGCGGCGTCGTCGAGGTCCATTGAGAACAGTGCCTCGCCGAGGTCCTCTGCCTTGGTACCAAACAGATCCACCGCAGCCTGGTTACGCTCGAGGCTGGGCGGCATCTGCTGCAGCGCGTTGAGGGTCTGGCGGAGCGCGTCCTTCGCGGTGTCGCCGCCGGCCGCGATCATCTTGGACATCTTCGCGCCATCGAGCCCGATCGACGCGAACCCGCGGCCGGCCGCCGACGCGGTGTCCTGGGTGAGGATCCCGAACTCCTTCACCGCGTCGGCCGCGATGTCGATGTTGCGGGCCCCGGCGCGCTGAGCTTGTTGCATCAGGCCGAAAGCGTCCGCGCCCTCGAGGCCCATGACCCTGAAGGTGGTGCCGTACTCGGTGATCGTGTCCAACAACTCGCCGGTGGTGTTGAGGCCCTGCTGTGTCGCGTGGACGATCATGTCCATGGCCTGATCGACGTTGTCGGCCAGCCCCGTGCGGACAGCCTGCTGCGCCGAGCGGGCGACCGCGTTGAACTCTTCCTCGACGATCGTCGAGACGGTCATCACCTTGGCGGAGATCCGCTCGATAGCGGCTTCTGGCTCGCTGGTGTCGATCAACCGGTTCTGGAACACGGCGGTGATCGCACGACCAGCGTCCTCAATGGACTCACCAAAGTTGTCGGCGAACAAGCTGCCGGCGACGTCGCCCATCTTGCCGGCGGCCGAACCAGCGGCCGGGGTGGACGCCACGATCAGCGACCCGACCCGATCTTCCTCCCACGCCTTCTCCAACCCGGACATGAGGCCCTGGCCGAGGAGCCCCCCGGTGATCGCGGCGGACAGCTTGCCAGCGATACCGATGCCGTCCATGAGGGACGCGCCGGTCTCCTGGCCGAGCCCGGCAGCCTGAGCCTTCAGCCCCCGCAGAGCCTCGCCCAGCTCGCTGTCGATGGTGGCGCCGGTCTCGGTGGCTTCCTGCTGGACACGCTCCATCTCGGACCGGATCGCGGCGAGGCTGGACGTGAACGCCTTGTCCATCGTGCGGCCGCTGGCCCACGCGTCCTGTTCGATCTTGTCGAGGTCGGCGGAGATACCCACCCAGGCGGTGGAGAACGCGGAGTTCATCTCCTTGGCCGCGTCCTTGGCGGCGTCGCCGACGCCCTTCAGCTTGTCGCTGGCCTTGCTGGTGTCGGCGTCGACCTTCGGGGTGGTGCCCTCGACGGCCTTGACCATCGACTTGTGCTCGGCCTCGGCCGCCTTGGTCTCGCGGGTGAAGCCCGACCGGTCCGCGCCGATCTTGGCCATGATCTCGCCGACGACCAGGCTCATGGCTGCCCCCTGCGCGGGCGGGATCGGGTGTGCACGGGTGGACGATCACCCGGGGGTGTCACTCGCGGGTAAGGCCGAGTGCGGTGTCGATGCTGTCTGCGCTGTCGTCGACCTCGGGGTCGGGGCGGAGCGCGAGCCACAGCCGGGCGGACGTGGACAGGCCGCCGAGCCTGGCCATGAACCAGCGCGCCGACCGCGAGCGCAGGAGGTGTTCGTCGCTCAGGTCCGCTTGGTACTCGCGCTGGAAGTCCGCTTCGACGTAGTTCCAGTGCGTGAGGATCGCGTCCCACGTGAGCCCGTGGCCTTCTTCCGCGTCGTCGATGATCCAGCCGTTTTCGTCGACGCGGCGCGTGCCGGGGGGTCCGGCTTCGTCTCCTTGCCCGTGCGGGACCAGGTGGCCAACGCGGCAGCCTCACCGCTGACGTGCCAGGAGAGCAGCGTGCGGACGATGTGGTTGTACTCGGCCACCGTGGCGCCCGCCTCGACGAGCTCAGCGGCACGGGCGTCGCCGACGATCTCGCGGGACAGGCGCGCGTCGTCAGCGTCATCGAGGATGAGCTGGCCGGGGTCGCGGGGCTCGCCGGCCGCGATCGCGGCGAGAACCCTGGCGCTCTCCCGCTGGACGTGGTGGATCTTGAGCATGGCCCACATGGACAGTTCGCCGGCGCGCCAGGTCCAGTCGCGGCCCCGGATGGGGAGGGTGAGTGTTCCTCCGTCCACTTCGGACATGTAGTGGTCAAAGCTGCTGAGGTCGGGGAAGGTGGCCATGGTGGTCGGTGGCCTCTCGGTCAGGGGGTGATGGTGAGCGCGGTCAGTTCGCCCGACCCGGTCAGGTTGCAGTTCATCGGCTCGGCGTCCTTGACGCCACCGCCCGCGCCGCCGTAGTTCACGGTGCAGCGGCCGGTGTAGCCGTCCAGGGTGTCGCTCCGGTAGAACTGCATCCCGGCGTACGCCTCGGCTCCGGTGAGCAGACCCTTGGTCTTCAACGCGGCCTGGCCGGGGTCGGCCACCTGGGCGTTGTCGGGGCCGGTGTAGCCATCCCACCCGGCCAGC
>NZ_BAAGXS010000156.1:0-4570 GCF_054779715.1 Actinophytocola sediminis
CTCGGGCACGGTCGCCGAGATCACGGCCCGGATCGACGCGAAGGTAGCTGAGCTGCTGACGCAGGCCAAGGAACTCGACATCGACGGCGACAACCTGTCGGCGGTCGAGCTGCTGGCCGCGGTCGACGCGAAGCTGGCCGAGTAAGCCGGGAGTCCCCGCACGTCGCGGTGGTCGCTGTGGTGGTCACCGGGGAGGGTGGCCGTGACGTGCGGGGCTCCCACCTACCATGAACTGAGGGAGGCGCCATGCCGTGGTACGCGCAGCGCGCTGGCCTGCCGGACACCCACCGGATGTGGGCGGACCCGGGCAGCCAGCTGGAGCGCGTGTTGCTGCGCCTCGGCTACGTCGAGGTCCCGGCGCCTGGTGCTGGCCAGCCGGAGGAGACCGGCGACGAACCGGCCGTGGAGGTCGAGCAGCGGCCGGCCGAGTCCGCTCCGGCGAAGAGACGGGCGCGGTAGTGCACGCCTGGGTCGGGTGGGTCATCGCCGCCGCCGCGCTGTTGACCGCGCTCGGCGTGTTCTGGAAGGCGGGCACCGCGGTGGCCCGATGGGCTCGGCGGGTCACGGACTTCTTCGACGACTGGTCTGGTGAGCCTGCGCGCGCGGGTGTCCCCGCCCGGCCTGGCGTGATGGCCCGGCTGGAGACGATGGAGGGCCGGCTGCTCACCATCGAGCACGAGTTGCACCCCAATAGCGGTGCGAGCCTGCGGGACGCGGTGGATCGCATCCATGAGGCCACGGTGGACGGTGACACCCTCCGCTGATCCTTCGGGTCATGGCTGAGGAGTCTTTCCCTTTCGACGATCTTGACTCGTCCGAGACCGACTGGTGGCAGATGGCGCGCCTGTGGGCGCCGGACGGTGTCGTGCTCGAAGACGCTGGCCCGATCACCCTCGGCTCTGGCTTGACCTTCGTGGTCCCCGACGGGTTCGCCGGATGGATTCGTGGCCACTACTACCGCAACGACGGCAGTCTGCCGCTCACGGCCACGGACAACGTGAACTCGAACCCGCGCCGCGATCAGCTCGTGCTGCGGCTCGACCGGAGCAGCGACAGCATCGTCGCCGCGATCCTGGAGGGCACGCCTGCGGTGTCGCCGTCGCCGCCGACGCCGACGCAGGACGACGACACGGTGTGGGAGATCCCGATCGCCTACGCGTGGGTGCCCGGGAACCCCACCGCGCAGAATTACTCTGGCCTGACGCCAAACAACTCGTGGACCGGCGCGGTGCCGCACATGGGTTTGGCCGTTCCGGTCGAGTACGGCGGAGTGTCCACCCCGGGCAGCGTGGCCACATCGGCCTACACACCAAACCGCTCCGCCGGGTCGCCGGTGAGGGGCGCGTTCGTTGCCGCGCCGTCCGGGATGGCACGGGTGTCGTTCCGGGCGCGCGTCCGCAACGACCTGAACTCGTCCAGCACCATGCTGGTCGCGTTCATCATCAGGCACGGCGCCACCCCGGGATCTGGCACGACGTTCCAGGACGCAGACGACAACGTGTCCATTCAGCACACCGGCCTGACGGACCTGTCGGCCGGCAACGTCGACCTCGTGTCCGGGCTCACCCCGGGAGCCTCGTACAACGTGGAGCTGGTGTACAAGCGGACGACGGGCGGCAACATGGTTGTGACCGCGCCGTGGGTGATGGTCGAGCCGGTCGGCGCGTAACACCAGGCGCGCACTCTCCTTGCTGTGACCCGATATCTGACTGATCTCGCGACCGTGTGCCGGTCGTCTGGTCTCCGTGTGATCGAGGTCCCCGGCTGGCAGGGTCGGGGCCACGGCGGCATGACGGCCGTGAAAGGCGTGGTGTGCCACTGGACCGCCAGCCCCGACACCTACAAGCCGACCGACCCGTACCCGTCGCTGGGTGTGGTCCGGGATGGACGGTCCGGTCTGCCGGGCCCGCTGGCCCAGCTGGGTCTCGGCCGGGACGGCGCGGTGTACGTGATCGCCGCCGGGCTCGCCTATCACGCTGGTGTCGGCTACTGGAAGGGCATCGGCGCCAACGGCAACGCCCAGATGCTCGGCATCGAGGCGGAGTCCACGGGTTCGTGGACCGCCGCGCAGGTGGACGCCTACACGCGTCTGGTGGCCGCGCTCCGACGCCGCTACGGGGTCCCGCTGGGCAACATCGTCGGGCATCACGAGTGGGCACCCGGCCGCAAGATCGACATCCGGACGTGGCCCGGCGGCATGGTCGCCTTCCGCGCGACCGTCCACAAGCTACTCACCACCGCCCCGGTGGTGCCCGACGTCCCCGAGGAGGACGACATGGTCAGGTTCCTGCGCGGCGACAGCGAAGCACTGGACGCCAACGGTGTGCCCTGGGGCTACAGGGTGTTCAAGGTCGAGTACGCCGGTGCCTTCGACAGCATCGCCGTCCGCACCCGGGTGCACAGCCAGGCCGACCCCGGCTACGCGGCGTTCGTCGCGTCCGGCGGCAAGGTCCACGTCGTGCCGCAGGCCGTGCTCGACGCCATCCCCGACAAGTAGAAAGGCAGTCCCGTGAAGGAACTCTTCCTCGACCGCATGAAGCGGCTGTTCTCGACGTTCGCCGCGATGGAGCCGGCCCGGCTCGCCGAGCGCGCCCGCGCGCTGCTGGTGCTGCTGGTCGGCGCCGGCTGGCTGACCATCGACAACGCGACGATCACCACCGTGGCCAGCGTCGCCGGTCTCGTCGCGTCGTGGCTGCTGTCCCGGTTCGTCCGGGGCCGCGTCACCCCGGTCGCGAAGCTCGACTGACATGGCGATGATCTGGGCGACCGTCGCCGAGGTCCGCGCGCACTGCGAGGCGCAGACCTCGGCGTGGGGCGTCGACGAATGGCCGGCGCTCCCCGAGGACGACCCGGCCGTCCAGGCCATGATCGACACCGCCACGCGGGCCCTGATCCCCAAGGTGATCAGGTGGCCCATCCTCGGCGACGACGACCGCGCCGAAGACGAGGAACAGCGCGGCCACCTCGTCGTGGCGGTGTGCGAGGTCATCCGGGATCGCTTGCGCGCCAAGGCGGTCGCCGCGGCCGTGGGCGGCCAGGTCGCGGTCGACGTCGTCGCGGCGGGTGGCCGGATCAAGGCGAGCCAACTGGAGGTGCAGGGCGGGTCGGGTTCCGGTGGTTCGTCGGGCTGGACGGCGCGGCGGGCTCGTCTGCCGCTGGAGGCGTACGACGCGCTGTCGGCGGCCGGGCTGATCGGCGGGAGCGTCCCATCGTGGTAGCGCTGCTGGGCACGTTCGTTCCGACGCCGGACACAATCGAGCACGAGGTGTACCTCGGCGACGGCCCGGACGGTCCACAGTGGGCGACCGCCGTTTCGCGGCTGGGCCGGATCGAGCACGGGGAGAAGCGCATCCAGACCCCGGACGGCCGGGTCGTCGTGCTCACCGCGACGATCTTCCTCCTCGGCCACGAGGGTGAGGTGTCCACACAGGACAAGCTGAACGGCCGGACGGTCGAGCAGGTGGCCACACCGACCTGGTGGGACAGCACGCCGATGCACCATGAGGCCGGGGTGGTCTGAGTGGACTTCTCCGAGGCGCTCCGTGCGGCTGAGGGCGCGATGGGCGCGGCCGTCACGCGCGCCGTGCAGGAGGCCGGGGAGGCGCTGCTGTCCGACTCCCGCGACGTCACCCCGAGAGACCAGGGCGACCTGATCAACTCAGGGAAGGTGACCGTCGCCGGCGACGAGGCCGTGGTGTCCTACGACACCCCGTACGCCGCACGCCAGCACGAAGACCCCGAACTACGGCACGACGGCAACGGGCAGGCCAACTACCTCGGCGGCCCACTGCGCGCGAACTCCCAGCGGTACCTGGACCACATCGCCCGCCGGGCAGGCGAAGCGCTCGCCTGAACCTGGGCTCGGTAACACCCGCACGCGACCGTTCGGGTGTGCTTTCCCGTGCGCTCGCGCTGCATCTCGTGTCGCTCGCGCTCGTCCGCGATCCGCTGGACGAGGGCGAGCTGCCGCCGTGCTTCGTCGAGTCCATGCCGGACAGTCCCCATGCGGCCGTGTGCGTGTACTCGCGCGCCGGCTTCCCCGCGGTGGACTTGTCCGGCTACGAGTCGCCGGAGCTGCAGGTCGTCACCCGCGCCGCGCTGGGTCCATCCGAACCGGCGCAGGTGCTGGCCGAACGCATCCGGCGTGCGCTCAAGGACACGGACACCGTGACGTGGGCGCCCGGCACCGAGCACGCGGCGCCGATCTTGACGTGCGACGCCAACGAGCCCCGCCCCGTACCGCTTGGGGCGGACCAGAAAGGCCGACTCCGCTGGTCGGTCTCCTTCCAGACCGAACTACTGACCGAGGAGGTCGCGCCCTAATGACGTCACCGACCGTGCTCAAGAAGAAGCTGTCCAACAAGTGGGTGTTCGAAATCAACACCGGCACCGAGGACAGTCCTGTGTGGACCCGCGTCAACGGGCTCACCTCGGCCACGCTCGCCGTGTCCCCCAACGAGGTTGAGGTCTCCGACTTCGACAGCAACGGCTGGCAGGACAACATCACGACGTTCCGGTCGTGGTCGATCGCGCTGGCCGGGTGGGATGGCTACACCGGCCCCGACAACGC
>NZ_BAAGXS010000157.1:0-4753 GCF_054779715.1 Actinophytocola sediminis
CATCCCCACCACCGCAACCGGCTCATCAACCGACACCACCACCGCGGGCGAGGTGTCCTGAGTGGTCTGTCCGATCAGCAGCGAGCCGAGGTGCCGGGCGACGTCGATCGGCGTCGGGTAGTCGAACACGAGTGTCGCCGGCAGCCGCTCGCCCACGACGGCGGCGAGCCGGTTACGCAGTTCCACTCCCGTCAGTGAGTCCAGTCCGAAGTCACGGAACGACCTGGTCTCCTCGACCGCGTCAGCGTCGACGAAGCCGACGACCGCCGCGGTGTGCGTGACGACCAGTTGGCGGAGCGCGTTGTGTTGTTCGGTCACGTTCAGGGCGGTGAGGCGGTCCCGGAAGGTGCTCGTGGTAGTGGTTTCGGCGTCGGCGGCTCGACGCCGGGCCGGACGGACGAGGTTGTGCAGGATCGCCGGCGTGGTGTCGGTGTCCAAATCCGACAGTTCCAGACGGATCGGCAACAGCACCGGCTCGTCGACACCCAGCGCGGTGTCGAACAACGACAACCCGTCCACACTCGACAACGGCGCGACGCCGCCGCGCTTCAGCCGCTCGACATCCGCGTCCGTCAGATGACGGGTCAGCTGACTGCGTTCGTCCCACATGCCCCACGCCAACGAGGTCGCCCGGACACCGCGCCCACGCAGCCAGGACGCGAACCCGTCCAGGAAGGCGTTCGCCGTCGCGTAGTTCGCCTGCCCAGCGCCACCCACCGTGGCCGCACCGGACGAGAACGTCACAAACGCGCTCAGGTCACTGTCCCGGGTCAGTTCGTACAGGTTCTCCGCCGCCGTCATCTTGGCGGCCAGCACTCCGGTGAACCGTTCCGGTGTCAAGGTAGTCAGCAGGCCGTCATCCAACACGCCGGCGCAGTGCACGACCGCCGACACCGGAAATTTGGCCAGCACACCGGCCAGCGCCTCGCGATCGGCCGCGTCAACGGCCGCGAACACGACCTCCGCGCCCAACCCGGCCAGCTCATCCCGCAGCGCCTCGTCCGCACCGCGACGGCTCACCAGCAACAGTTCACGAACGCCGTGCTCAACCACCAGATGCCGGGCAACCAACCGGCCAAGGGTCCCGGTCCCACCGGTGACCAACACCCGACCGGAACCCCACACAACCGGTACCGGGTCACCCGCCGAGACCCGACCCAATCTCGGCGCCCGGGCGATCCCGTCGCGCACCGCGACCTGAGTGGCCCCCGAACCCAGTGCCGAGGCCAGCTCACCGGCGCTCAGCCGGTCACCCACGTGGTCAACCAACACGAACCGACCGGGGTTCTCCGCCTCCGCCGCGCGCACCAAACCCCACACCGACGCGCCGACCGGATCGGTCACGAACTCATCGGGGGTCGTCGCCACCGCGCCCCGACTCAGCACCGCCAACCGAGACCCGACAAACCGATCGTCGGCCAACCAGGCCTGCGTCAACTCCAGGATCTCGTAGACGCCGGAACATGACGCCACCACCACCTCCGGCACCGGGGTACCGGTCTCGATCACCGCGCCCAGATCCATACCGTCCAACACCGCGAACCGCACAGCCGGTTCGGCCGAAGGCGTGATCGGCTGCCAGTCGACCCGATACAGGTCCGGCACCACCCGATCCGCGCCAGCCACCGCGCCCCGAGGCCGCAGCAGCAACGAGCGAACCGACACCACCGGCTCACCGGCGCCGTCCACCAGCTCGATCGACACCTCACCGCTACCCACCAGCGCCATCCGCACCCGGACCGCCGACGCCCCAACGGCATGCACACAAACACCCGAGAACGTGAACGGCAACATCCCCTCGGTCATCCCGGAGAACCGCAGCAGCCCCAACACATGCAGCGACGCGTCCAACAACGCCGGATGCACCGCGAACCGCCCGGCGTCCGCCCGCAACGCCTGCGGCAACACCACCTCGGCACACCCGTCGTCACCATCCCGCCATGCCCGGGTCAGTCCCTGGAACGCCGGCCCATAGGCGAACCCGCCCGCGGCCATCCCCTCGTAGAACCCGGCGACCTCCAGCACCCGCGCACCGGCGGGCGGCCACTCCATCGACCCGGCCGCGGCGCCGACCGGAACCATCGACAACCGCCCGAAGGCGTGCCGCACCCACTCCCCGTCCGACTCGTCAGCGGTCCGCGCGAAGACGCCGACCGACCGGCCCTCCGACTCGTCAGCGCCACCCACCACGACCAGAAGGTCCACCGCACCACGCTCAGGGACAACCAACGGCGCCCCCACCACGAGCTCCTCGACCTGCACACAGCCGACATGCTCAGCCGCGCACAACGCCAACTCCAGGAACCCCGTGCCGGGGAACAACACCACACCGTCCACCGCGTGGTCGGCCAACCAGCTGTGCGACCGCAACGACACCCGCCCGCTCAGCACAACATCCCCCGAACCCGGCACCGCCACCACCGCGCCCAGCAACGGATGCCCCACCTCACCAAGGCCCGCCGACCCCACGTCACGCACCGGTGACGCGTCCAGCCAGAACCGCTCCCGCTCGAACGGATACGTCGGCAGGTCGACGTGGACGCCCTGGCGGCCGGGGATCACGGCGTTCCAGTCCACCGCGACCCCGTTGGCGACGGCCTCGGCCAGCGACCGGGTCATCCGGTCGGGCCCGCCCGCGTCCCGGTGGAGGGTGCCGAGCACCACGGCGCGCGCGTCGGCGTCGGTGATGGTCTCCTCGACGCCGATGGTCAGGATCGGGTGTGGGCTGATCTCGATGAACACGTCGTGTCCCGCGTCGAGGAGTGCCCTGGTCGCCCGCTCGAACTCGACCGGCTCCCGCACGTTGCTGAACCAGTAGTCCGCGTCGAGCTGCTCGGTGTCGATGTCCTCGCCGGTGACCGTCGAGTACAGCGGCAGGCGCGCGGCGGTCGGCGCCAGGCCGGCCAGCTCGTCCACCAGCGGTTGCCGGATCACGTCGACGGCCGCCGAGTGGGCGACGAAGTTCGCGCCGGGAACCTGCCAGCGCATCACCCCGGCCCGCGCCAACTCCCGCTCCAGTTGGCGCAGCGCGGTCATGCTGCCCGCGACGGCCACCGACCTCGGGCCGTTGACCGCGGCGATGCTCACCCCGTCGATGCCGGCGATCCGCCGTCGAACCGACGCCACATCGTCCACGATGGACAGCATGCCGCCGTCCGTCGCGGTGATGCCCTGGTACAGCAACCGGGACCGGATCGCGACGATCCTGGCCGCGTCCGCGAGCGACAACGCGCCGGCGACGTGGGCGGCGGCGATCTCGCCCTGTGAGTGCCCGATCACCGCGGCCGGCAGCACACCGTAGGAGCGCCACAGGGCGGCCAGCGACACCATCATGGTGAACAACACCGGCTGCAGCACGTCGACCCGCGACAGCTCGGGGGCGTCGGGGTCCTCCCGCAGGACGTCCAGCACCGACCAGCCGGTCAGCTCCCGCAGTACGACGTCACACCGGTCCACCTCGGCGGCGAACACCGGTGAGGACTCGAGCAGCGCACGTCCCATGCCGGCCCACTGGGAGCCCTGCCCGGGAAAGACGAAGACCACCTTCCTCGGACCGGACCGCCCCCACACCACGTTCTCCGCCACGTCGTCGGCACAGATCGCGGACAGGCCGGCGACGAACTCGGCCGGGGAAGTCCCGGTCACCACCGCACGGTGCGCGAAACCGGTCCTGGTCGTGGCCAGTGCGTGGCCGACGCTGGCCACGTCCACGTCCACCATGTCTTCCACAGTGGACAGCAGGGCGCGCGCCCGCGCACGGACCGCGGTGGTGCCGTGACCGGACAACACCCACGGCACCAGACCGGTCGCCGCCGGCAGCGCCCGCTCCTCCACCGGCGGCGCCTGCTCCAGGATCACGTGTGCGTTGGTCCCGCTGAGACCGAACGACGACACCCCGGCCCGACGCGGCCGGTCGACCTCCGGCCAGTCCGTGTTCTCGGTCAGCAACTCGACCGAGCCGGTCGACCAGTCCACCTTGGACGACGGCACCGTGGCGTGCAGTGTCTTGGGCAACACACCGCGCCGCAGGGCCTCCACCATCTTGATCACGCCGGCGACACCGGCGGCGGCCTGGGTGTGACCGATGTTCGACTTGACGGTGCCCAACCGCAGCGGACGCTCCCGATCCTGACCATAGGTGGCCAGAATCGCCTGCGCCTCGATCGGATCACCCAACGCGGTCCCCGTGCCATGCGCCTCGACGACATCCACATCCGAAGTGGACAGACCGGCACTCGCCAGCGCCGCCCGGATCACGCGCTCCTGCGAAGGGCCGTTGGGGGCGGTGAGACCGTTCGACGCGCCGTCGGAGTTCACCGCGGAGCCGGCGAGAATGGCCAGGACCGGGTGCCCGTTGCGCTGGGCGTCGGACAGCCGCTCCAACAGCAGCACACCGATACCCTCGCCGAAGCCCGCGCCGTCGGCGTCATCACTGAACGCCTTGCACCGGCCGTCGGCGGCCAGGTTGCCCTGCTGGGTGAGGTCCTCGTACAACGCGGGCGTGGCCATCACGGTGACCCCACCGGCCAACGCGAGATCGCACTCCCCGTTGCGCAGCGACCGCCCGGCGAGGTGCATCGCCACAAGCGAGGAGGAACACGCGGTGTCCACGGTCATCGACGGCCCCTCCAGGCCCAGGGTGTAGGAGACCCGGCCGGACAACACGCTGTAGGAGTTGCCGGTGCCCATGAACCCCTTGACCTCCGGGGGCGGGTCGGTGACCCGGACCGAGTACTCCTGCGCCATCAACCCC
>NZ_BAAGXS010000158.1:0-4920 GCF_054779715.1 Actinophytocola sediminis
CCGCCGGTGAGGCCGGATCCGCGGTCACCAACGCGGTCACCACCACCGCCGTGCCGATCTCCCCCTCGGCCGACCTGCCGCTCGAGGACATCTACCTCGACACCCTCGACACCGGCGGGATCGTCTACTCCACCGGGCAGGCCGCCATCGACACCGGCAACGCCATCTGCGACTACCTCGCGTCGGGCGGCAGCTTCGCCGGCGCCGTGTCGATCCTCGCCCAGCACGGCGGGTACAGCGGCGGCGACGCCGGCTACATCATCGGCGCCGCCCAGGGCTCACTGTGCCTGGCAGGCGCGCTGTGAAGCTCTGGAAGCGCCGCCCGCGCACCCCGCGCCACGCCCTCACCAGCGAGCCCCGCGACGTCGTCGGTTGGCTCGACCAGCTCAAGGCCGACCCGGCCGCCGGTGAGCGGACCCGCGCCGACATCGCCGACGCCATGGCCGTGTTCGCCGCCGTCACCCGCCAGCGCATCGACTGCTCCTGCACCGGCCGCACGGTGATCGTCATCCACGACCCCGGCGCGATGTGCGGCAGCACCCAGTGGGACGCCGCCGAGATCGCCGCGCAGGACGCCGCCGCTCGGACCGGTTCCGGCCCGGACGAGATGCCCCTGATCCAGACGGCCGCCTACGCCGTCCTCGACCACCTGACCAGCACGGAGAGGAGGAACCGATGATCAACTTCGACACGGAGTGCGAGTGCCACGGCGTGGCCACGTCCAACTGCCCCGACCGGCAGGGACCCACCAAGAAGGTGACCCGTGGCTGACAACCGCGACCCCTACGCGTGGGTCACCAACGGTCAGCGCGTCGAAGCCCGCTTCGGCCCCGTCGGCGACCACGTCCGCGCCACCGGCACGGTCATCGCCTACATGCCCGAGCCCACCGTGGTCATCCAGACCGACAGCGGCGAGCACGTCCAGTGGGCCGCGAGCCTGACCTACCCGGTCGACATGTGCGGCGCGCCCACCGAAGGACTCGTCCACGAGGTGCGCTGCAACCTGGCCGCGAACCACTACGGCGAACGGCACCGCGCCGACCTCGGCCTCGGGACCTACACCTGGGGCCACCTCCCCCACCCCGACACCGCTGGTGGCTGACCAGCGCCGCGACTACGGCCCCGCGGGCTGCGCACACGGATGCGCGACCCGCGGGGCCCAGGTCGCCCTCGCCCTCACCCTCCTTGCTGTCCTGACCAGGAAGAAGAACCGACGTGGCTGACCTGACCGAGATCCTCGAAGACATCGCACGCGGCGATGGTGCCGCGCACGTGATCGAGCAGCAGTGGCTCGACCCCGCCGACATCACCGACCCGATCCTGCGGGTCGTGGCCGAGTACGCGATCGCGGCGTACGAGGCGTGGGGTACGGCGGCGAAGATCCTGGAGCAGGCCGCCGAGAACGCGCTGGTGCTCGGCGACACCACACCTGCCCGGTCGGCCGCTTTGCTCAGGCACGCCGGCGCCGAGGTAGGGCGGCGCGGCGACTCGTCTCGCGCCGACCGGTTCGCGATGGCGGCCGACGACCACGATGCCGGCATCTGCCCCGTTGAGCTGCCCCCGTGCAAGGCCGAGCAGGACGCACGGGCCGCGCTCGCCAAGTACGGCATCGAGGTCCCAGGTGCCTGACCAGCCCACGCCGAACCCGGTGTCCGCGACCGAGCTTCCCCCGGCCGCGGGCACCGGCACCACCCGGCCGGCGCTGTCCGACGTGATGGACCGTGTCAAGGCCGAGTACGGCGACGCGCTCGCCGCCCTCGGCGACCAGCCGGTGAGCACCTTGCCGTGCGGCCACACCCTCGACGGGATCGAGAACGACGAGGTGTCCGCCGACGAACACGACCGGTGCGCCCCCGAGGTGTTCGAGCTCGACGTGCCGATGCTCCTGCACCCCAAGGCACACGGACCCCGGTCGCAACCCGGTGAGCCGCTCAACGCGAACTGGCGCATGCACTGGAAGTCGTACAACGAGCGGGTCGGGGTGATCCGGCACGGCGTCGTCACCGCCGCCCTCGCCGCGAAGGTCCCGCACGCCCGGCACCTCACCGTGCAGCTGCACTACCGGCCCGGCGACCAGCGCAGGCGGGACGCCGACAACCTCTGGCCCGTCCTCAAAGCCGCGTGCGACGCGCTCGCCCGCGGCCCCCGCCGGGACTGGGTCGGCCTCGAACTGGTGCCGGACGACACCCCCGAGCACATGACCAAGCTCACCCCGGTCATCCACCCCCGTGCGGGTGAACGGCGGCTCTGGATCACCGTGGAGGTACAGCGATGAGCATGACGCCCAACCAGCTCCGCGAGTACGCCACGACGGTCATCCTCGACCACGCCCGGGACGTCGAGTTCCTGTCCATCGTCGAGATGGCCGAGGACCAGCTGGGGCACGCGATCGAGGTTGAGGACGCTCGCGCCGTCGCCAAGCTGATCACCAAGGCCACCATCACCGTGTCGTGGGAGGACCAGCGATGAGCAGGCTCAAGAACCTGATCCGGCACCGCGAACTGCGCGCCTCCCCCGACCGGCTCGTCGTGCACCTCGCCGAGCTGCACTCCCCGGACCGCGAGCACGAGGAGCAGGCGTTCGCGTGCACCGGCTGCGACCACACCGGCAACCCGATGCACGCCGCGTCGTGGCCGTGCCGTACCTGGTCGCTGCTCGACGAGGAGGTCGACCGATGAGCGAGATCGAGCGGCTCCTCTCGCACTCCAGCAGCAACCCGATGGGCGTACACGAGGAAATGGTCAAGCGCGGCGCCGAGGAACTGCTTGCCGACTACGCGTCCGAGTACGTCGCCGACCACCTGTCCTGGAAGGACTTCGCCGGGCAGGCGCTGCGTGTCCTCAACGCGGGCCTGCGCGGCACCGTGTGGGAGGACCGGTGATCGGCCGGGACGTGACCCCCGACTGGGTCGACCGGGTCGCCATCGACCGGGCCCTGGCCGGCAGGCCGGTCGGGCGCCGGCTGCACCGTGCTGAGCGTCTGGTCATCGCCCGCCGTCTGGTCGCCGCAGGCCACGGCGCATCCATGATCGACAAGGTCACCCGGTGCGGCGGACGCGCAGCACAGGAACTCGCCAAGGAGGCCCGGGCGTGAGCCAGACGTGTGCCCGGTGTGGACGGACCCGAGACCAGCTGAGCGCGATGATCGACGACCGGCCGTACTGCCACGAGGACGACGACACGCCACCCACCTGCTACGAGCTGGCCTCCGCCCTCCGTGGCCGCGCCACGCTTCCGCTGACCGACGTCGCCACCCTGGTCGGCATCCTGCGGGAGAACGGCTACGACCCCACCGCGCCGTTCTACGGGCTGGAGGTGCCCGGTGACCCGCGCTGAGCTGATGGGCGGTGGCCCCGCTGACGGCGAGACCCTCACCCTGGCCCACGAGGTGGCGGTGCTGCGTGTCCCGCACTGCCGGTGGTGCTCGCTGGTGTCGCTGCGCCGCTACACGTACCGGTCGGTCGGGTCGATGGACGGCCGCGACGGACCCCGCATCGTCTACCTGTACACCGGGGAGCCACGGTGACCGCGCCGTGGGTGTGCCCCTGGTGCCCGCTCCCCCACGGGCCGCGCACCGGCACCAAGCCTGGCGCCTGGGAGCAGCAGACCCTGAGCGGCGAGTGGAAGCGGATGTGCTCGCGGTGCTCCCGGCGCAGGCTGAACAACCCGTGGAACGCGCTGCTGGGGATGCGGAAGGTCGGCGACCGGTGACCGCGGTCGACGAGCCGGCCAGGTTGCCGCGTGAGGTGCCGGACTGGCACGACCAAGCCCTCTGCCGCGAGTACCCGACGCTGGTCGACGCGTGGCATGACGCCCGGCCGCGCTCGGCCGAGGCGGCCGCCGCTCGGTTGATCTGTTCGGCGTGCCCGGTGCGGCTGCTGTGCGCGGTCGGGGCGTTGGAGCGCAGGGAGCCGTACGGGATCTGGGGTGGCCTGGACCGGCAGGACCGCAAGGCCATCGCGGCGCGCTTCGGGTACGAGCCGCCGGGGGATCCGCCGGCGCACGGAACCAACAGCCGCCGGGTGAAGTGGGGCTGCCCGTGCCCGGAGTGCAAGGGGGCGCACGCCCTGTATGAGGCCATGCGCCGCGAGCACGTGCGGGCCCGCGCTCGCGCGCGGGAGCTGTGGGCTACGCCGGTGGTGCTGGCCGGGGCGGTGCGCGCGGGGCGTGGGCGCGCGTGGCCGGGGCAGTTGCTGTTGCCTCTGCCGGTGGTGGTGGCGGGGGGTGTGGGGGTGCTGGTGGCGGCGTGACCTGCGGGAACGGTCTCTACCCCCTGGGGGTTGACAGCCTACCCCCTAGGGGGTAGTGTTCTTGTTGTCAGGGAAACCGACCACCACGGAGGCCACCATGAACACCACCACCACCCCGGTCCAGGAAGCCCTCCTCGCCGCCTACCTCGAGCTCTCCACCAAGCCGCAGGACTGGGTCCGCCTGGCCCGCCTCCGCCCCCTGGTCAAGGCCGACCGCGCCGCCTTCGACGCCGCCCTCATCGACCTCACCCGCACCGGCTCCATCCACCTGGCCCCCGACAGCAACCGCAAGGCCCAGACCGCCGACGACCACGCCGCCGCCCTCCGGTTCAGCGGCATGGACCAGCACCTGGTCGCCGTCGACGACGACTACTTCGTCTGACCGACAGGGGGCCGCCCACGGGGAGGCGGCCCCCACCACCCCCGGCCACCACCAGAGAGGACAGGCCATGGACGACCAGCCCTACGACGACCGCCACGACAACCCGCGCTGGACGGAGCGCTACTACCCCGAGCACAGCGCGCCCGCGCCTGTCGGCCCCCTGCCCGCGCACGACCGCATCCCGGCGCGCTGCCCCGACACCATCCCCCGGTGGATGACCGACCAGCCCTGACCGCCACGGGGCGTCCCACGAGAGGGGGCTTGACGCCCTACCCCCTAGGGGGTAGGG
>NZ_BAAGXS010000159.1:0-6103 GCF_054779715.1 Actinophytocola sediminis
GGTGGTGGGCGGTGACGGTGGCAGTGGTTTCGGTCATGCTGTTTGCCTTTTCTGTTCGTAGGTTTCGGGGCTCATGGACGTCATGTGCCAGCCGCCGCAACGGTCACAGCGGTAGTGCCAGAGTTCGGGTCCCGGCCGGCCGAAGTGCCGCCGGAACCGGAACCGGGTCTTGTCGATGCCCGCGATGACCGCACACCTGTTGCGGTAGCGGGTTTTCCCCGACGCGCACACGCCGGGGAGCACCCTCGCTGTCACGGCTCGTCCGGCGGGTCGTCGACAACCTCGCCGTCGAGCACGTCCTCGTCGATGGCCTGCCAGGTGTCGGTGATGTCGATCGGCAGGTCCGGCGCGAAACCTGGCTGTGGTCCGGAGATCCGCTCCGCCTCACCCTCGATGGCCTGCGGCGGTGCCTGTCCGTGCTCGGCGAGCGCCTTCCGGTACTCCGCGCTGGTGGGCACCCACTTCGCCAGCTGGCGCACCGCGCTCTTCAGCCACATCGCGGCTTCGTGCCTCTGCCACGGCGAATACTCGGAGTTCGCGCCCTGCGACGACGCCTTGATCGTGTTGATCGCGGACCGGTTCAGCACCACGACCTTCGACGTGGCGCTGTCCTTCATCACCGCGTACGCGTAGACCAAGCGCAGGTCCCCGCGGTTGTCGCTGTCCCAGTCGATGTCGTGGACGGGGCGCTCGTCGACGCCGGGCCGGAACTGGAAGGAGTCTCCCGAGTAGACGCACTCGGCCACCACCGACGAGATGGCGCCGGCCCGGTACATCAGCTCGATGAAGCCTTGGTATCCGACGATGCCCAGGATTTCCAGCTGGCCCTTGACCTTGCGTGGCGTGAGGTAGAACTGCTCGGTGCCCGGCTCCAGGCCGAGACGGGCAGACTCAAGCAGGGCTGCGAGGAAGATGCCGGGGTTGTTGTCAGCGGCCAACTCCAGCTCGGTGCACTTCTGGCGGGTGCGCGGGTGGACGATGATCTTGCCCCGCTTCAGGGCGCCCTGCGCGAGCCTGACCCAGGTGTCGGGGCGGACGTGGCTCGGGAGGACGGCGGCGAAGCTGTCGGCGTGCTGCTTCACCATAGCGCGCGGGGAGTTGTCGCGGACGGCGACCGCGTTGGCGGCCTCGGTGATGGACTCGGTGGTCATGCTGCGGCTACTTTCTGGCCGGGGGCCTTGATCGGTGTGTGGCGGACGGACGGCGGGCTGTCCGGGCCGCGGCTCGGGACGCGCATGGCGATCTGCTGGCCGTCGATGTAGGCGCGGCGGGCGGAACCCATCACGTCGGCGAGCAGCGCGGTGGTGCGCTGCTTCTCCTCGGTCGCGGCCTTGTGGTCGGTGATCGCGGCGAGGTACGGCACGGCGATCTCGGCGGGCACCTCGACCTCGACGTCGTCGATGTCCGGGTGCAGCTCCCGCACCACCTGATAGGTGGCGTCGTGCGAGTCGATGTCCGGGCGCTCGCCGCGCTGGACGGTGCCGAGGAACTCAACGGCCTTGGCGCGCATGAACTCGCACTCGTCGGCCGAGTAGGTCACCTGGTACTCGCGGTAGTCCGACCCTCCGATGAGGACGGCGACGTGGCAGAGGTCGAGGCCGAACACGTCGAGGTACCAAAGGCACTGGGTGCGGTAGTAGACGGGGATCTCGTCGGTGCCCTCTTCGCCCCACCCGTCGTCGGTGCGCGCGGTCTTGCACTCCAACAGCGAGTCGACCTTGCCGACACCCGCCCGGTAGCGGCGGACAACGCCGTCCGGGTTGGCGATCTGCCACGGCCGCGCGCGGTGGTGGAAGGTCCCATCGGCGCGCGCGATCAGCGTGGTGGTGTCGTCGTCGTGCCGACGGTTCCACTCGTCGCGGATCGCGCTCTCGAGGAGCTTGCCCCAATACATGACGTCGTTCTCGACGGTCGGCGCGGCGAGCCCGGTCTTGCGGTGCCACAACGAGAACCGACTCTCCCAAGGGGACAGTCCGAGCACCGGGGCGATCTCCGACCCGCCGAGCCCTTGCGCGCGGGCGGCGTGCCAGTCCGGGGAGCCGGGCTCCCACGAGCCGAGGTAGACGGCGGTGCTCACGCGACCGCCCCGGCCTGCTCGGTGTACGGGCGGATCGGCCAGTCGCGGTCGATGGACTCCGTCTTGCCCTGCCGGCGGAGGTAGTCCTCGAAGGAGATGGCCCAGGTGTGGTACCAGACGGCCTGCCGCTCCTGGAGGGCGTCGAGGTCGCCGAGCGAGTCGGGGTAGACCTTCGCGAGGCGCCAGGCCAACCGGGCGGCGGCGATGGCGTCGCCTTCGGCGGTGTGCGCGTCGGTCAGGGTGATGCCGTAGTGCCGGCAGACGTCGACGAGCTTGCGGGAGCCGCGCCGGTACGGGTCCATGGCGCGGTCGATCACGAGCGGGTCGATGATGTGCATGCCGCGCATGTCCAGCCCGGCGAACCCGGTGCGTCGGCCTTCGCGGTCGAGCAACGTCAAGTCGTACGGGGCGTTGTAGATCACCAGCGGGAGCTGGTCGCGGCGGACCCAGTACAGGGCCTCGTTGATCTCGCGGACGACATCGGCGGTCGGCCGGCCGTGGTCGCGGGCGTGCTCGGTGGTGATCCCGTGCACCGCCGTCGCTTCGGCGGGGATGTCGATGCCGGGGTCGGCGAGCCACACCTTGACGTCACGCTCCTTGGCGCTGACGCGGGCGACGCAGGCGGTGACGATCCGGGCGGTCTCGGTGTCGATGCCGGTCGACTCGAGGTCGAAGGTGGCGAGGTTGTCAGCCCACATTGGACGGTCCCTTTCGGATGAGTGGTGACCAGCCGGCTACGGCCTGGTCGGTGAGGTGCTGGCCGACGTAGTGGCTGCGGCCGGGTGCGTCGCGGACGACCCAGCCACCGGAGATACGGCGCGCGAGCACGCCGTCGGGGGAGAGCCGGTACGGGGTCGGCTGGCCGGCCGGCAACGCGGCCTCCAGTGCGACGCGTGCCAACTGGCGCTGGCGGTCGCGAGCCTTGGCCAGGAGGGGCGAGTCCCACGGGAGCGGCTTGGCGGAGCGGTTCGCTGACTCGGCCTCGAACCAGGCGCGCGCCGCGCGCTCGACCATCTCGTCGGTGATCACGCGGCGACCTCGATGACGATGTCGCCGGCGTCGTCGCGGGCCTCGGAGCGGGCGCGGGCGATGAGCGGGACGGCGCAGGTGCTGCACACGTCCTGGCACTCGACCGGCAGGAACACGTCGTCGCGGGGCTGGCCGTTGACGCGCACGGTGGTCACGGCGTCGACGCCGCCGCAGTACTCGCACTGCAAGGCGTCGACCTCGGCGATCCGGACGTCGACACCGGGGCCGACGAGCGCGTGCACCAAGTCGATCAGGGCGACGTCGGTGATGTAGGATGTGGTCATCTGCACTCCTTCTGTGGTGGTCGGGGTGTAGGTTTTTCCTGGCTGAAGGAGCCCCGCGCGTTGGCTGGCCGCCGACGAGCGGGGCTCTTTCACTTGGTGCGGCCGACGGTGAAGAGGTCGGCGAATGGGGTGCCGGGGAAAGCCGCGAGCGTGCCGGCGATGAAGTCGGCGCTCGGTGGGGTGTGGCCGCCGAGGACGCGGTGCACCGTGGTGCGGTTCACGCAGATCGCGTCGGCGAGGTCGCCGATGGTGGCGATCCCGGCGGCGCGTCGGGCCTGCTGGATGCCCTCAGCGTTAGCGGTGATGGTTGGTCTGTCGGGGAGGGTTGTGCGGGGCATGAGTGCATCGTCTCACGCATGAGTGCAACAGCGCAACCGTGCGGGGATCCCTGGCGTGGCGGGGGCTGGTCACTCGTTCGGGCGAGTTACAGGCTTGTGACTATCGACAGGCTGTGATCTGATGCGCCATCCGGGTGCAAGCTATGTCCCTGTGGCACTCATGCATCTATCGTTGCGGTCATGAGCGACACACTGCCGCCCTACACGCGCTTCGCACGCTGGCTGGAGGATCAACTCGCCGCGCTGGAGGAGAACGTCACGGACTTCGCCCGCCGGAGCGACATCCACAGATCCGTCGTCGCGCGATGGAAAAGCGGATCCCATCGACCCGACGTCGACAACGCGCGGCGACTCGCCGAAGCGACGGGCCGGCCACTACTGGAGGTGCTCGTCGTCGCCGAGATCATGACCGAGGACGAGGCCAAGCTGCAGACCGCCGGTGTCGACCCCGGTGCGCTCACCAGTGAGCAACTGCTCGGCGAACTGAGCCGACGCCTGGGGGACACGCCGCGGCGCCGGTCGGTGTCGGCGGGTCCGGGGCGGACTCCGCTGCATGAGCCGGGGGACGGCGACGGTGATCCGGGTCGGGCGGCCGGGACGTGATTCCGCCGCTGCTCTACTGTGGGTATAGGCGCATCGATAACGGTGTGTAATGTGGGAAAGTTGGGAAATCCCCCGGTCAGAGGATTACCCACCAGTAACATCGGGTGATTGATAACACACCAGGTAGCGGAGCGTATAGAGAAGACATGACCGATCTCCTGGGGCTCCTGACTGGTCTACACGCCGCCATCACCCACCTGGGAGAGCTGCACATCTCGATCAGCGACATCGAGGGCGGCCTCCCCGGACTCGTCGACCACGAGACCCTCACCATCCACCTGCGGCCGGGTCTCGACCTGGCCACCGGGCTCGCGATCCTCGCGTCCGGCGTCGCCGCACTCGCCCCGGCCGAACCGTCGACGCCGGGCCAGGTCGCGGTCGGCGGGGAGACAGCCGGCACCGTCATGCCGCCGGACCGGCACCTGAGGGTCGTGCACTAGTTGCGCTTCCGGCGCCGGGACGCCGCAGACGCTGCGGCCATCCGGCAGAAGTGCGCCTTGCGCGCGGACTCGGCGCGCTGGCGCCGGACCTCAGGCGGGAGTACCCCGTCCGGGTCGACCTGCTTCTCGAACCGGTCTGCGGCGGCCTTGCGGGCGGCGGCGGTCCGGGCGGTGCGGTTGGATTCGTTGGCCCACTGGGTGTGGGCGGCGATGCGGGCGCGGAGGGTGCGCTGCTCTGGCGTCATGTTCGTCGAGGCGGCCATGTGGCTAGCGCAGCGCACCCGTGTCACTCAGAGCCGGTCGCCGAGGGACAGCTTGCGGTGCGTCTCGTGGGCGCGCTCGACGGCCACCGACGCCCCGTACCGGTGGAGCATCTGGCTCGACTTCCAGCCCATGATCCGCATCAGCGCGGTCGGGTCCCCACCTTCTTTCAGCCACATGTGCGCCAGGGTGTGTCGCCACTGGTGCGCGTGCACGTGCGTTCCGAGCGACCGCGCGCGGCGGGCGAGCATGATCCGGATCGCGTTCCCGTCCGGCTGGATCGGGCCGCGGTTGCGGTCGGTGAGCCACAGCTTCTCGTGGTGCGCCCACTTCTCCTGCGCGCGCACGCGCATGTACCTGGCGAGGGCCTGTGCGGTCTTCGAGCCGAACGGGATCGCGCGGTTGCGTCGGCCCTTCCCGACCACGTTGATGACGTTGAGGTCGAAGTCGACGTCGTCGACGGCGAGGGCGGCGAGCTCGCTGAGCCGGCCGCCGGTGTCGAGTAGTAGGCGGATGATCGCGGCGTCCCGCCTGTTGATCATGTCGCGGCCTTTGCAGGCGTCGAGGAGGGACACGGTGAGGTCGTCGCGGACGATCGGCACGGGCTGTTCGGGCACGATCGGTGCGGTGGTCTTGTCCATGGGGTTGGTGGTGATCTCGTCTTCGCGGACCAGCCACCCGAACCACGTGCGCAACGACCGGTACTGGGTGTGGGCGTTTCCGGCGCTGGTTCGTTTGATCACGTCGGCGATGAAGCCGCGGATGTGGGTGGGGGTCACGTCCTCGGGTTCGACCGGGTCGGGCTGGGTGCGGTCGAGCCAGTCGTGGAGTTGGCCGACGGCGGTGCGGTAGATGCGGATGGTGTTGGGGGACTTGTTGCCGCCCTTGAGGTCGGCTTCCCAGGATGCGGTGAGGAGTCGCCAGGTGTCGGGTGTGGTCATGTGCGCATGCTCCAGTTGTCGTGTCACTGAACGCTGCGCTAACGAACCGGTGTTCGACTGACCGTGTGTTCGTGCTGGTCAGACGTACTTTGTGCCCCCGGCAGGATTCGAACCTGCGACCTGCCGCTTA
>NZ_BAAGXS010000160.1:0-6238 GCF_054779715.1 Actinophytocola sediminis
GTCACATGGTGTGGAGTGACAGAGTGACACCTGTGACAGGTGCGACCGGTAGTGGGTGTCACAGGTCCGCGCTCCCCGGCGTGCTGGTTACTTGGTGTGGTGGGTGGGTGTGGGGGTGGTACGCGGTTAACGCGGTTACGCGGTAAGTCGTTGACCTGCGGTTTTGTGGTTGTGGTGGGTGATTAACCGCGTTCGGTACGCGGTTAATGGGTGGTGGTGTGGGGGTGTTTGTGCTGGTCATGGCGTTACCGCGTAACCGCGTTAACCGCGTTGGGGTTGGCGGTGTAGACCTCTGCGGGTTTCCCTCGTCCCCCGGCGGGTGCACGCTTAGTGACCGTGATCCGGCCAGCGGCGGTGAGTTCGTCGAGCAGTGCGGAGACTTCGGCGGCGCTCTTGTTCCGGCCGTAGAAGTCTGACCGGACCTGCTCCCGTGTCCGTCCCTGGTCCCCGGCGTCGGTGAGCCAGGCCGCGAGCGCGACCAGGTGGCCCGCTGGTCGCAGGACAGCGGCGGCGCTGGCGAGGCTGTAGCGGATGAGTGCGGCGGCGGCGGCCAGGTGGCCGGGTTGGATGAGGTGGGATCCGTCCAGTGCGGCGTAGAGCGCGGCGACCCTGAGGCAGTGGGGTGCGGCGCGGCTGGTGAACTCGGTGAGGCGTTCGGCGGCCGGCCCGGTTCCGGTGGTGGTGGCGAACTCCAGGTAAAGGGCTGCCCACAGGTGTTCGGTGCCGGGCGCGAACTGGACGGCCGTCACGTCCCCGGCTTGGTCGAGTCGGTGGGCCAGCGCGGTGCCGAGTTCGGTCAGGAGTTCTGGGGTTGGTGTGGTGGGTAGGTGGAGGAACTTGGACTGGGCGACCGCGATCGGGAGGAACCGGTTGTAGGTGCCGCCGGCCATGTCTGATGTGGACACTTTGGCTTTGAACTCGCCGGGGGTGATGTGGGCGAGGATGCCGACGTGACCGCGCCTGGCTACGCGGGCGTCGACGTTCAGGGTGGACAGGTTCCCTCCCTCCCACGCCGCGCGCAGCGTCGCCGAGAGGGTGTTGCCCTCCCGTTTCATGCGGGCCATGACCGATGCCCACTCCGGTTCGTAGGCCAGTAGCCGCAGGTCCCCGTCCGGCAGCAACCGAGCAGGCCGGGACCTGCGGGCACTCCCACCGGTGTCGTTGTCGGTGTCGTCGGTGGCGAACACGGTCGCGAGACCCTCCCCACTGGACAGTCCCGAGTGGATGTTGCAGGCAACGAACTCGGTGTCAGCGGCGGTGAGCACGGTTTTCGTCGCACCCCAGGCGGTGCCTTTCTTGCCTGATCCGGTGTGGCCGATCAGCAACGGCCACACCACCAGTGGGTGCCGTTCCATCCCCAACGGCAGGTGCGCGTCCGGACCGATGTGGACACCGGCCGCCGCGAGCAACGAGGCGAGCACACCCACCGGGTCGGCCTCGGTGTACGGGTCGATCGCGGTGGCGAGGGTTCCCAGGTAGCAGTCGAACACGGCCGGGTCGACCGGCGGCAGCCACGCACGAGCCTGCTCGGTTTGCGCGGCCATCCGCGCCACCAGATCACCCGGCACCGGCACCCCGTTGTTGTCGGTCCCCGGATCGGTGGCGACGGTGTCGGTGGTGACGGGGTAGAGCCGCCGTCCGGTCACCGGGCTGTTCACGGGACCGTTCATGGGTTCGTTGGTGGTGGTGTTCGCGTGGCTCACAGCGCTTCTCCCGATCGAGCTAGTTGGACAGAGCCGCGACCACACGGCCGGCGCACCGCCGCGCAGCTGCAAACCGCGCACCAGCTCCGCCGGTGCTCGGCGCGGTGACCGACACCAGCGCCACCAGTTCCGCCACCCGGAAACGCGGATCGGCAACCAGGCCGGCCACGTAGCCGGCCAGGTGCACCGGTCCCATCCGGCGCCACTCGCGCGGCGTGAACGGCGACACGTACAACACCGTCGCCACCGTCTCGACATCGAGCACCAGTCGATCCGGCGTGCGCTCCCGCAGCAGCGCACGCAACCGTTCCGGCGACGCCACCGACACCGGCGTACGGGTCGGGTTGCTGCGGGGATCGGGGCCAGGGTCGGGGGTGTTCGTGAACGCGGCAGACATCGGTGACAACTCCAGGAATCGAGGTCGATCGACCTTGGTCGATTGGGGGTTTCTTGGGTGGTTGGGAACCCCCGACCCGGCAGGGGTTCTTGGCGGGATTCACCGCCGGGTCGGGGGTGTTCTTGACGGGGGTCGATCGACCCGGTGACCTGCACGAGTCGAGGTCGATCGCGGCTCGATCGACCGAGGGTCAGACGGCCGGGGCGCGTCGGTTCGGCGGGTGTGGTTGGTCGGTGTGGTCGACCCCAGTACAGGCCCGGGCAGGGCCGAGGTTCTCGGCTTCTGCGGGGACCGACACGCTGCTGTTCGCCGGACCGGTGGCCGACAGGTCGCGCTCGTTCCGGGCGCGCTGGTGTGCGGTCCGGATCTCGTGGACCGTCCACCCTGTGGCGGTCAGGCCGGCTACCAGCCACGCCCAGGGCGTGAGCGTGACCGCGATCAGCGCGGGCCCGGTGACGGCGGTGATCTCGAACAGGTGCCAGCCCACCCAGGACGCCACCCGCACGGCCTGGTCGGGTAGGTCCACCGGCACACCATCCCGACTGGTCACCGCTGTCGCGTCCCCCGGCCCGGGAACTGGCGCTGTTGTGTGGTCGGTGGTCATGACGCAGCCCCCGACCGGCGCCAGCGGGTCGGCCGGTGGTCACGGCGTCGGTCCCCAGAGCAGGCGTCGCCTGGCCGGGGTGTCACCAACTGGTGGGCCACCACCCCGGCCACCGACGCCGTCGCCAGCACCAACCCGGCCGCCACGCTCCCGTCCGGGATCGTGGCACCGTGCAGGAAGTTCAGACCGGCCACCACCGCAGCGAACGTCCACGTCCCGACCCGCAGCGCCCACACCGGACGATCCCCCTCGTCCCGGGCGTTGCGGTGCCGAACCAGGTGCACCGCGACCGCGAACACCCACATACCCAACACGGTGAACACCGGCAAGGCGTAGCCCCCGGCCGTGCCGTACACCTCGTGCCCGAACGCGGCCATCGCCGGCACCGCCATCACCGCCGACACCGCAGCAAGCGGGAAGATCAGCAGATCCACCATGTGCGCGCCGCACCACCCGAGCAAGCGCGCACGACGAGCCAGCCGCCGAGTCTCGGCACTCACGGACTCGGTATCCGCGGTCTCGGTGTTCGTGATGTTGTCCACGGTGTTCCTTGAGTACTCGTTCATCGAGTTCCCTCCCCGTCAACAGATCCCGGCCCAGCCGTCGTCACCGCCAGGTCCACCCGCGTCATCGCGCCGGTCAACACCGCCGCGAGCAACAGCACCGGCAGGCGGATCAGGTGCAGCAGCACGAACACCAGCAACGCCAGCACGAACCGCAACAGGACCCAGGTCCCGAACCTGGCCAACACATCGGTGGCACTCACCGCGACACCCCCCGCCCCGGCTGGTCGGGTGGTGCGCACTCCGCGCATCCCGCGCATGCGGTGGCGCGCTTTGCCATGAACGTCGAGTACTTGTCCGCGCACCGAACCGAGCAGGCAAACACCCGCGTCCCGGTCGTGGACCGGCCGGCCGGCACCTTGACCACCCTGTCGCGGCGGGCCGGGTGGTCGAAGTCCAGGCCACACCACACACAGGCCCGGCCGGCCGCCTGCCTCTCGTTGAGAATCGAGCGCATCACGCGACCTGACCGGGCCGGTTGTCGATGTGCGGCCGGGACAGGCCAGCGGTCACCAACGCCTCAACCACCGCACGGCAGCGCTCGAACCGAGCAACATCGGGCCACACCGTCTCGTGCCGGTCACGCATCGGGCGGATCATGGGCTCACCGGCCAGCACCGCGTCGGTGGCCGTCGCCGTCAGCATGACCTCCGCATCCCCGGCCCGGTCGTAACCACACAGCACGGCATCGGCCACACCGGCCAGGTCGTCGGCCGACACCTCCCGGCCGGACAGACCCACAGCGGCCAGGATCTGGTCCGGCGGCGCGTCCATGCGGATCGTGACCCAACCGAGCCGACCAGCGGTGAACTCCGCCAGCCGAGCCGGGTCGAGTCCGCCCGGCAGCCACACCGACACCACGGTCCGGGTCGACGACACACGCCGCGCACACCACTCCACCACCGGACCGGCCCCGACCCGCACGCTCTCGGCGCGCGGCAACGGAACGGACACGTCCACCCCACCGGCCACGGTCATCGTCGCTGTCGCCATCTCAGGCCACCTCCCCCGACTCATCGGCCGACAGACCGGCCACGTCGGTCTCGTCCAGCGCGCACTCCAGCTCGAACAGGGCGACAGCCGACGCGGGCACCCGCACCGACCCGCCGATCCGGATCGCGGTGAGCTGACCAGCCTCGATGGCCCGGTAGATCGTGGACGGCGACACATCGAACATCTCCGCCACCGCCTTGACCCGGTAGTACCGGGGCGTACCCTTGACCTGCATCTTTGCTCCCAAGCTCTGATGTACCGCCCCGGCCGGTGTTCCAGCACCGGTCGGGGCTCTTGCGTGCCCTGCGCCGCTTGCGGTGCTTGCGACACCTGCGAAGCTAACAGTTGTTAGGATGACAGGTCAACTGTTAGTCACTCGTCTGGTCTAACGAAAGCGTGCTGACCAGGGCATATCGAGCAACGATGGCTGTTAGCTTCCTGATAGCCTGACCAGGTCAACTGTTTGCGCGGAGGTAGGAGGCAGCGCGTGGCCAAGCCGCCACGGATCACTCGGTCCGAGTCAGCTCATCAGCAGATTGCCCGTCACCTGCGGAACGACATCGCGGCAGGGGAGCTGCGGCACGGACAACCATTGCCGTCAACCCGTGAACTCGCGGACGAGTGGGACGTCAGCGTGTTCACGATTAACGAGGCAATGAAGGTCCTGTCGGAAGAAGGTCTGGTCATCAGCAAACCGAGAGTTGGTCGTGTCGTGCACGCTCCCGATGTCGCGGAAAAAGAGCGCCAGCGCGTAATGCGGTCACAGTTGCTGCTAATCGGCGGATATGCAGGCAGCGGCAAGACCGCCCTTGGGCGCATTATCGCAAGGGAGACCGGTTGGCCGATCCTCGATAAAGACACGCTTACGCGCCCAGTTGTGGAGGCGGGCCTAGAGTGCATGGGCCTCTCGCCGAATGATCGTGAGTCTGAAGGCTATCTGATGACTATGCGGCCGCGTGAATACGAGGCGCTCTACGCTGCATGGATAGAAAACGTTGAGTGTGGCAACAGCGCTATCGTTACAGCACCGTTTATACGCGAGTTCAACGATTCCGCCTGGTTGAATCGGGTCGAAGCGACATGTGTAGACCTCAATGTGGACGTGACTATCGTCTGGGTCTATTGCGACGCAGAGAGTATGTTTACTTATGTGCGCCATCGTGGGGCGGCTCGTGATGCGGCAAAACTCGCCGACTGGACAGCATATCTGTCGAGTATTGATACACAATTTCGACCGCTCGTGAATCACCATCTTATCGACAACAGTGGATCGGGTACACCTCTTCAGATTCAGGCTCGCAAGCTGCTATCTATTCTTCATGTCAATCGACGCGAGAACGAAGGGCGATGAAAGCCCTCGGCCGTGCGGGACTTTCTTACCTCGAATGATGCGATGGAGGCACCCTGTTCTCCAGCGTGGGCTTCTGGCAGGACGGCACGTCGCCGAGCTGCTTGACGTACACAATCACCGCCGGCTTCCCGCACGCACAGCGCTCCCCAAGACGTGGTTCACGCATGGCAACCATGCAGGTCAGCATAGGACATCTATGGACAGGTATAGCTGTCGAGAGACAGCTCACGTTGTTTCAGCAGGTCAGAGCGTGTCTACAGTGCACACATGTCCTGGCCGTCCCGCGTGGACCTCATCGAGCACGGCTCTGCGGTGCCGCTCTGGCGACAGGTGGCCGATGACATAGCCACGCAGATCGAGTCAGGCGAACTACCGCCAGGTGCTCGACTGCCCGCAGAGCTGGAACTGGCCGAGATCTACGGCGTGGCCCGAGGAACAGTTCGTCGGGCGGTGTTGGAGTTACGGAAGGACAACGGCGTGTTGGTCGTGTCTCGCGGACTCGGGACGTTCGTGGCACGGGAGCGATGAACACCGGCCGGCCGAAGTACCCCGCGCTGGCCAGTGACACCCCCCACTTACCGGTCTCCGCTGTCACAGGTGTCACTCTGTCACTCCACACCATGTGAC
>NZ_BAAGXS010000161.1:0-6276 GCF_054779715.1 Actinophytocola sediminis
GCGGCCGCGGCCGGGCGGCCCCGGCCCGCGCGCACCGACGGCCGGCGCGGCCGGGACGGGTTCCAGGTCGACCCGGACGCCCTGGCGGACTACGCCAGGCGAACCAGGGCCGTCGCCGACGAGTTGGCCGCGCTGCGGGCGGGCGGGCTGCGGGCGGTGGCCAAGGCCGACGAGAGCTTCGGCCGGATCGGCCGGGAGACCGGGTTCGCCGCCGCGCTGGACCGGTACGGCACGGCGTTACGCCATCAGGTGCATGGCCTTGGTCGTAATGCCGACACCCTTGCCTCCTCGGTGGCCAACACGGCGCGAACCTACCGCGACCAGGAGTCAGCTGTGACGCACGATCTGTTGCGCCTGCTGGGCGACAAGTAGGGTCGGCGCGACCGGACGCGCCCGGGACACCCCGCCGGTTCTCCGGCCGCGATACCCACTCTAAGCTGCGTTGATACCAGTGAGATTGCGCCAAAAGGAGGACTATTGGCATCTGGGAACACCTCCAGACCAACCGTCCATGCCCACGGTTCTCGCAGGTGCCGGTACTCTGAGCTACGTGATGATGACGGATGAGCATCATCACGATGGCGATCAGGACGTTGACAAGGATCCGCGCGTGACGAACGCGGGGAGTCGACGTAACTCGGGGGCATCCCCGGGTTCGGGGTGGGATCTGCCGACGAGAGGTCGACACGGGGGTTGACGTTGAGCCAACGGACGCCGGGTTTCTCCGCCGTGCTGGCGGTCCGGGAGTTCCGTGCGCTCTGGTTCGCGGAAGCACAGTCGATCTTCGGCGACCAGCTCGCCAAGGTCGCGCTGACCATCCTGGTCTACGAACGCACCGACTCCGCGCTGCTGGCCGCCCTGGTCTACGCGCTCACGTTCCTCTCCGCCCTGGCCGGCGGCCTCGGCCTGTCCCAACTCGCCGACCGCTACCCGCGCCGCCAGCTGATGGTCGTGTGCACCGCCGGGCAGGCGCTGCTGGTCGGCCTGATGGCGATCCCCGGCATGCCGATCCCGGTGCTGTGCGCGCTGGTGTTCGGCGTCGGCCTGGTCCAGTCGCCTGCCGCGGCCGCGCAGAACGCCGTGACCAGGGAGATCTTCACCGACGACGTGCTGTACCTGCGCAGCCAGGACCTGCGGGGGATCACCACCAACACGCTCATGCTGCTCGGCCTCGCCGGCGGCGGGGTGCTCGTGGTCGGCGTCGGCGCCAGCTGGGCGCTGGCGATCAACGCGGTCACGTTCCTGGTCAGCACGGTCATCGTGCACCTGTGCATCCAGAACCGGCAGGCGGCGGGCGGCAGCGACAACGGCTGGTTCGGCGCGGCCCGCTACGTCTTCGGCACCGGCAGGCTGCGCACGCTGATCACGCTGTCCTGGCTGGTCGGGCTGGTCGTGATCCCGGAAGGCCTGGTCGCACCACTGGCCGCCGAACTCGGCGCGTCGTCGGCGACCATCGGCCTGATGCTCGCCGCCGACCCACTCGGCTTCGTGGTCGGCGCGTTCGTCCTCAGCCGCTACGTCGCCGCACACCACCGAGTGCGGGTGATGGGCGTGCTCGCGACGGCGTCGTCGGCCACGCTCATCCTGTTCGCGCTCGACCCGAGCGTCGGGCTGGTGATCGGTCTGCTGGCGCTGTCCGGCGCGTTCGGCGCGTACCAGATCACGGTCAGCGCGACGTTCACGTCCCTGGTGCCCAACGAGATCCGCGGCGGCGCGTTCGGCGTCATCCGAACGGGGCTTCGGGTCTCGCAGGGAGTAGGCGTGGCCATCGGCGGTGCGGTTGCCGAAGGCATCGGCTCGTCGACCACCACGATCGCACTGGCCGGCGCACTGGGCGTGGCCATCGCGATCCCGGCGACGTTCGCGTGGGCGCGGCACAACCGGCCGGCGCAGCAACCGGGGCTCACCCCGAACCTGAACACCTCGACGTCATGACGACAACGTGACCCGCGTGCCGGGCAGGACAGCCGAGACGGCAGGCACGCGAGATCACAGATCGCGGTCCCTCATCGGGTTCACCTCCATGGAGATGTCAGCAAGTCGATCTCGACCCAGCGGCTGGACATTATGGCAGCCATCCCGGCCACGTACAGACCACAGTCCGAAATCACCCGCCTTCCGCGGCATCGGGTCTTCGGGAACTCGACCGCGAACGCCGAGTCCTGGCCGGCAGCTCCTTCGGGGCACACTGTCGGGTACCACGGATGGAAGGATGCTTGTCCATGAACCCCGCTGCTCCCGAACTGCCCTGGCAGGCGTCACGTCATCCGACTGACCCAGCCTCGGTGGCGGATCGCGTCGGGGGGAGAAACGCACGGCTGACCGGGGCGCGATACCGATGTCACCTACAAGTGTGAACGATCAGCGCCGATCGCGACACTCCGGCGGCACATTTTTCGTGCGTTTGCGGCAGTGGACGCTCTGGCAGCAGCGGCCGCGCGTCATCGGCTACGTGATGGTCTGCGAGCTGCTCGCGACCGCGGCCATAGTGCTGACCACCGTCACCGCCTCGATCCCGGTGCAGGAGGACTGGTTCCGGTTCGCCGCGCTGGCCCTGTGCGCGTCGGTCCACCTCCAGCTGTCCCGGCGGCAGGAGGAACGGCGCCGCTCGCGCAAGCCGACGGTGCAGATCGACCTCGTCGGCATCTGGTCGTTCGCCGCCGTGGTCGTGCTGCCCATCCACCTCGCGCTGCTGAGCATCGTGCTCAGCCGCACCCAGCGCTGGGTGGTCGCCAGGCGCCCGCTGTTCCGGTTCACCTTCTCCACGTCGAGCGTGCTGCTCGCCGCGGTGGCCGCGCACGAGGTCGTGGCCGCGTTCGGGCCGCACTCGTGGTCCCGGTCGCCGGTGCTCGACTCGTTCACCGAGTTCGGCGTCCTGCTGCTGGCCGGGTTGGTGTACTTCTCCGCGCAGGCGGCGATCATCGGGGTCGGCGCGGTGCTGCTGAGCACGTCGCGGCCGACGACCAGGACGGTACTGGGCACCAAGGACGACAACGAGCTCGAGGCGCTGACCATCGCACTCGGCGCGGTGGCGGCGATCCTGCTGGTCAACATGCCGGCCGCGCTGGCGATCATCGTGGTGGTCAGCGTCATCGGCAACCGGATCGCGGAGATCAGCCAGCTGCAGGAGGACGTGCGCACCGATCCCAAGACCGGTCTGCTCAACATCCGGGGCTGGCGCGAGGGGGCCGAACGCGCGCTGTCACGGGTGGAACGGGCCAACGGCTCGGCGGCGGTGCTGATGGTCGACCTCGACCACTTCAAGTCGATCAACGACACCTGGGGACACCCGGCAGGCGACGACATGCTGGAGTACGTCTCGCACGCGCTGCGCGGCGCGACCAGGCCCAGCGACATCATCGGCCGGTTCGGCGGCGAGGAGTTCGTGGTGTTCCTGCCCGACGCCACCGCCGACGAGGCGAAGCTGGCCGGTGAGCGCATCCGCCGGATGATCTCCGAGCTGCACGTGCCGACCACCGACAAGCGCGGCGGCCCGGTGGCCATCACCAACCGCACCACCTCGATCGGCGTGGCCATCTACCCCGACCACGCCACCACCCTCGGTGACCTGCTGCAGTTCGCCGACGCGGCGGTGTACGAGGCCAAGGAGAACGGCCGCGACCAGGTCCGCGTCGCCTCCTAGACGTGACCGATCAGTGGCCGATCATGGCCTGATTTGCCCGTTCCCGCCACGCCAAACCGGTAATCTGCCCGCATGGGGACGCGCGTACCCGGCGGCCGATGATCGGGGGGCTGGTCGAGGGCCCGGAGCTGGGAGGCGAACGGGTCCAGTCCGGCATGCCGAGGTTGCGCTGGCTGGTGCTCATGCTGTTGGCCGCGGCCGCGTTCGCGGTGATCGCCTCCCGGCCGTCCCCGCACGCCGTCGCCGAGCCGACCGGGGACGTCGCCAAGGTCGAGCAGGCCATCGAGGCACAGCTCGCGCCCGGCAGTGGCCGGGACCCGATCGCGTTGCTGCCAGCGGACTTCACCGAGGTCAGCGGCCGCGAGCCGGTGCACATGGAGGCCCCGGACGGCACCGAGCGCGCGGTGCACCCCGGCGGCGGCTGCTCGTCGCCGTGGGGCGACACCCGCTGGGACTACAGCGTGGGCTGCAAGGCCCACGACCTCGGCTACGACATGCTGCGCTACGCCGAGGCCAAGGGCCAGCCGCTGTCGGGCGACCTGCGGGAACGCCTCGACGACCGGCTGTCCATGGACATGCACGCCCAGTGCGAGCTCAACCCGCGCGGCACGCCCGCCTCCTGCGACGCGGTCGCCTCGATGTACACCGTCGGCCTGGTGGTCAACTCCTGGCACCAGAGCTGGGGCCCGCCGGAGAACGAGCCGGTCGGCCCGTGGTCGGTGGCGATGGTGGTGATCACGCTGCTGATCGTGGCGCGCGCGCCCGCCGTGGTGCGCCGCGGTCCGCGCCGGCACCGGCCCCGCCGCGCGCTCGCCCCGCCGGCGCTCGACCCGGCCGAACACGCGCGCGCCGACTATCTGCGGCTGCTGCGGGTGCTCGCGCTGACCGGGATCGTGCTGGCCGAGTCGCTGCTGGCGTTCACCATGCGCGGAGACGCCGAGCCGGGCTGGGTGTGGCCCCTGACCTGGCTGTTCCAGCTGGTGCCGCTGTTCTTCCTTGCCGGTGGGCAGGCCACGCTGCTGGCCTGGCGCAGCACCCGCGCGGCCGGCGCTGGCTACGGCACGTACCTGGTCAACCGGATCGGCTGGCTGATCCGCCCGGTGCTGGCGTTCGTGATCGCCTGGCTGGTCATCCCGCTGTCCCTGGAGCTGCTCGAGGCGCCGGACGACTCGATCACCGCGTTCAGCAGGCTGATCGTGCAGCCGCTGTGGCTGCTCGGGCTGTACCTGGTGGTGGTCGCGGTGACGCCGGTGACCCGGTGGCTGCACGAGCGGCTGCCGGTGAGCACCCCGTTGGTCCTGCTGGCCGGCGTGGTCGGGCTGAGCTTTGTCGGCGGCTCGGTGGCCGCGCACGCCGGCGGGGTCCTGGTGGCGCTGCTGTTCGCCCAGCTCGCGTTCCACTACACCGACGGCGCGTTGTGGCGGGTGCCGCGCTGGCTGCTGGTGGCCGGCGCGCTGCTGGCCTTCGCCGGGCTGGTGGTGCTGACCGTGTTCGGCGCGCAGCCAAGGCTGCAGCTGGCCGAGCCGACGGGCTACGCGGCGTTCGCGCCGTCGCTGGCCGGGGTGTTGCTGATCGGGATCGTGCAGCTGTGCCTGGTGACGCTGCCGCGCGAGCCGGGACTACGGGCGGTGACCACCAGCTGGGTCGCGCGCGCCGTCGCGGTCATCCGGGCCGCGCCGATGACCGTCTACCTGCTGTACCTGTGCGCGATGCTGGTGCTCGAGGGCCTGGTCGGGGTGGCCGGCGGCGCCGAACTGCCCGGCAGCGGCGTCGAGTGGCTGACCCAGCCGCGCACCATGTTCGCGATCGGGTTGGTCGCGCTGCCCACCCTGGTCACGTTCCTGTGGTTCGAGCGCCGGCTGGAACGTGCTGACCCGGCCGCGCCCGCGCCGGCCGACCTGGCCGACGACCTGACCGACACCGAGCCGCGCCGGACCTGGCCGGAGACCGTGGCCGCCGGGCTGGGCCTGGTCTACGGGGTGCTCGGCGTGCTGGGGTTCGCGGTGACCGGGCTGTCCGGGTGGACGCAGACCTCGACGCTGCTCGGGCTGCCGATCGACCCGATGGCCAACCTCATCCACCTGCTGCTCGGCTGGTACCTGGTGCACTGCGTGCACCTGCAGACCGCGGCCAGGCCGGGGCCGTGGGTGGTCGGCGCCATCGCGTGCGTGCCGCCGATGCTCACGACGATCAGCGGGGTCGGCACCGCGGTGCACGGGGCAACCATGGTCGCCGCGCTCGGCATGGCCCTCGCGTGCGCCCAACCGGTGCGGGCGAGACCGCCGGGCGCCCGGACCGTGCCGGCCGGCGGCACGAGTCGCTGATTGTGCGCGCCGGATCGGTCACGCTGAGCGATCTGTGCCACGCTACGAACAACCTCGGTCGCGCCCGACACGTCAACGCTGTGACAGTCGATGCTTGTGCTGGGAGCACTCGGGGAAGCCCAGGTAGTCGCTGCGGGAGGAGTCAGGGGTGAACTATCGGCGGGAGGGCCGTGGGGCACCGGGACACGGTCGCCCGGATTCGGCCCGCGCCAACGGACGAGTGCCGCCACCGGCGAACGCGGGCCGCGTGGTCGGCGGCCGGCGCCCGGTACGCACCGCCGACGCCCGCTGGGAACCCCGGCCGGCGCC
>NZ_BAAGXS010000162.1:0-7071 GCF_054779715.1 Actinophytocola sediminis
CGGTGAGCGGGCCGAGACCCATGATCTCGCGGGCCCGCGCATGAAACTCGTCAGCCGCCGCGACCGGCGGGTGCACGTCGAGGTAGTGCAGGTTGTAGTCCGACGGCGACTTCGCGCGCGCACGCTCGCGATCGAATCGGGCATCGGCAAGGTGCTCGTCGACCCACTGCGAATGCCAGTCGGCCAGCTCGTTCAACCGGCGGCGCCGCTCAGGAGACGGTGGTACAGGACGTGTCACAGCCACTTCACCCCATTCCACAATGACCCCAGCATAGTCCGGCGACCGATCCAGTCCTCCGCTCCCGGCGCCCGCCCCAGCTGGCTGATCTCGTAGGCACTCGGGTAGCCATCCGACCCGAACGGCACCCGCGCCGCCCGGTCGAGCACATCCCGCGCCGCGGCGATCTGCGCCAAGTCTGGATCGGCCGCGACTTCCAGCTTGTCCACCTCTCTGGTGAGCCGCTTCAGGATCTCCTGCACCGTGTCCTCGGTGGCCCAATCGAACCCTTGCCCGGCCCACGTGTAGCCGCCAACGTCGATGTTCGCCTCCGTCGCCACATACTTCACGCCCGACTCGCGGTACCAGTTGTACAGGTGGTTGTTGAGCGCCTTCGCAAATCCTTGCCCCTGGAACTCGGGCTCGAGCTGGAGGAGGGCGTGCTCAACCCACAGCGTGCCGTCCTCGTCGCGGTGGAAGTACCTTTCCACGTAGCCGGCGATCTCGCCGTGTCGATCCCGGATGGTGCCCATCATGTCGAGCTGGCCAGCGCCCATGTCGACCGTGTCGATCTGGATCCGCAGCTCACCGAAGTCCCTGCCCTCGAACTGGCCGCTGAGCGCCTCACGGACCGCGGCCTCCCGCTCCGGGGTGACGTCATCGCTGTCCGGCACCATGTCCCTGATCTGCGGGCCGGTGGGCTCGGGACGGGGTGGCTCCGGGGGTGTCGCGCGCACGGGCTCCGGCTGGGGACGCGGCGTCGGCTGGGCGTTCGGTGTTGCTCGGCCGGCGGGTGCGCCGCCACCGAGTGGCTTCTCGCGGTCACGGCGGCGGAGGAGACCTGTGTCGTCGGTGTGCTGCTTGATCCGCGCGCTGTTGGCCCGGATCTGCTGGCGCAGCGTCTTGGCGGTGGCGGTGTCGCCGAGCTCCTTCACCGCGGTCTCGCGGCGCTTGAGGTCGCGGGCGCGGCGTTCGAGGTCGCGGAGTTTCTGTTCGGCCTTCGCGCCCTCGGGGTCGGCCTTCGGCGGCGGCTTGCGCGTCAGGCCGGGGACGTAGGGGTCGGCGCGGTGCCGGCAGTTCGGGTGCCAGAGCCCGTCGCCCCGCGCTTCGCCGACGGTCGCGGTGATGCGCCGTCCGTCGACGGTTTGACCGACCGACGACCCGGTCACGGACAGGACGCGGCCCTCCCACGGCCGGCATCGCTCGCACTCGCGCGCGCTGTCGGAGATGATCACCAGGTCCCGATCTTCGGCGACCATCTGATCCAGCTGGCCCTGCACCACCGTCTGCCCCGCGACCGTGCGGCCGGCCATGCGGGCATAGACGTCGAGATGCCAGCGCCGGCCGGACCGGTCGACGAACCGGTCGCCTCCCTCGGCGAGGAGCCGGTCGACGGTGCGCGCGATCTCCTCCCGTCGCGTGGTCGTGCCGGTGGTGATGGCCAGCTCAGAGTCCACCACCACTCGGCGGTATAGATCGGAGTGCGCGCGGATGACTGGCAGCACGGTGCCCCTGAGGTTTTGGGTCGTGCGGGTGGCGAGCTGCTGGACGGCCTCGGGGCGTGAGTCGATCGCCGTCCGGCCGAGGGTGGCCGCCGCGGTGGTCCCGATCCGGTGTGCCTCGGCGAGTGCTGCCTGTACCTGGGCCGGCGTGGCGTTGCTGACGCGGGACATGATCCCGGCCAGCTCAGCGCGCAGGGCAAGGGTTTCGCGTGCCTTGCGTTCGGCCCATCCGTCCTGCTCGATGCCAGCGGCCAGCCGGCGGGCGACCGCCTCCAGCATGCGCTCCGACGCCAGCGACCACACGTCGTCGAGGGTCTTGAGGACGGTGTAGGCGTCGGCCGGGCTGACGCCCTGCGCGGCCACCGGCTACCTGCCCGGCGGGAACGGTGCGGGCGGGCCAGGCTTCGGCGGTGACCCGGGCGCGGGCGGGCCAGCAGGCGCCGGAGGGTCTTCGCCTTCGGCCGGCGCAACCGTGACCGGACGCGGGTTCTCGACCATGGTGAGCGAGCCGAGCCCGGCCTTGGTCGCGGCCTCGGCGGGGTCCACTCCGGACAACCACATCGCCCGGAACATGTCGACCTGTGCCTTGGTCACCCCGGTGCCGGTCGGGTCCTCGGTCTCGGGGTCGAGGGGGTCTTCCTCGTCGATCGCCGGCGCCATCAACGCGGCCTGCTCGACCAGCAGTCGGGCGACTTCCTCGTCGACCTGGTCGCCATCCCATTCGGGGTGGGCCATGGCCACCGCGGTTTCAGTGGAGAGGGCTTGTGCGCGGCGGAGCAGCTCGATGGTGGTCGCGGTCTCCTGGGGGTCGGCCTGGTCGGTCTCGCGCCACTGCAGCGTCGGCCGGCCGGTCGGTCTCGGTCCGCCGAAGACCTCGGCGTTGATCATCATCAGGGTTTCCGCGAACCGCTCCAGCGCGGGCCGGGCGTACCGTCTCTGCCGGTCGCGGGTGCGGTAGGAGCGCTGCTCCCGACGCCGCATCGCCGTCCCGGACAGCTGGCCCTCGACGTGCATGCCCATCGTCTGGGGGGCGTAGCCGGCGCGGGACACGATCTGCTCGACCAGAGCCATCGCCGTGTCCCGGTGCTCGGCCATCCTGATGCCGAACTGCACGTGCTCGATGGGCATCGGCTGGCCCTCTTTGCTGTCCGGCCACGCGTCGAACCCCGTGTACGCCTCGGCGTCCACATCGAACGCCGCGCCCGGGGTGGTGTGCCGGCGGCCGAACATGCCGCCCAGCGCGCTCCGCTTCTGCGCCCCGACGACCGGGTCGAGCATCTCGCGGGCCAGCAAGATCCGGCCCTTGCCCAGCCGGATGTCCCGCATCCACGAGTCCCACACCTCGTCGAGCTGGTCGAGGAGGGTCTCCACGCCCTGCAGCACCGAACGGCCGAGAGGCAGCACGTCGAGAGGCTGCGGCAAGTCGTTCGGGATGAACTCGACGAGGATGCCCTCGGCGCGGTACGGCCGGGTGTCGATCACCGGCTCCAGGTCCCGGGTGTACTCGTGCTCGGTGAGCGGCAGAGGCGTGCCGGTCCCGGATGCCGACCCGAGCCACAGCTCGTGGCGGATCTGGCCGGGCTCGTGGTGCTCGAGCCAGCGCCACACCTCGCCGCTGCTTCGGGTGGTCCAGCCGGTCGGCTCTTCCAGTTCGGTGACGAACGTGACCGAGCTGAGCCGCCCGAACTTGAACGTCGGCAGGGCGTGGTCGGCGCGCACCACCATCGGTAGCGGGTGGTCGGCGACCGACCGGTCCCAGCCGGGCTTGAGGTAGCTGCCGCCGAGCGCGGCACCGACCTCCCCGGACTCGAGCATCGTGTTGCTCCACCCGATCTGCTGGGCGAGGTCGTCCCAGACCTCCTGCGCAGGCTGGTCGTTCTCCCACTGGATGGCGGGGGTGTCGCCGTACATCAGCTCAGCGGCGGTGCGTGCGAGGTCGCCGGCCAGCGGCAGATGGATCTTCGTCGAGCCGATCTTGTTGCGGCGGGCCCAGTAGCCGCCCGGGGCGGTGTACGGCGAGTCGACCATCAGGCGGTGCAGGTCCCCGGACCACCAGGCGGCCCACGACAGCCAGCGCTCGCGCATGCGCCAGTGACCGGGCGGGGGCCAGTGAGTCTGGGCGTTGATCAGCACACCCGGACGGTGGCCGCCAGGTGTCACCCCGTAACGCTTTCCCTTGCGGCGGCGATGATCCCGGGCAGACCACCACGTCGAGAGGCACGGCCATGTCCTACCCCCAGCAGCACGCCCCACACCCGCCGCGGCAGTCCCGCGCCGGCGCCGTCGTCATCTTCGTGATGCTCGCCGCCGTCGTGTTCGGCGTGATGGCGCTCGTCGGCGCGCTCGTCGCCGACGACACCGAAGCCACCCCGGTGAAGGCGGCGGCGACAGCCGAGCCCACGGCCACCGACATCGAGGCGGACGTGACGGCCGCGTGCCGCAGCGCGCTCCTCGCCAGGCTCGACGGCGGGTTCGAGTGGTACTCCGAGAGCGTGCAGCGCGGCGTTGGCAGCGCGGCCGGGTTCCGGGTCACCGGCACGGGCAGCGAAACCGTGTCCGGCCAACAGTTCGGCGGCGAGCGGTCGTGGGTGTGCGATGCGCAGGCCGTGCCCGGGGAGGGCATCGTCGTGTCCGACGTGGGGTTCGTGACGGCCTGACCTACGCCGCGTCCTCGGCGGCCAGGTGAGGGAGCCAGTGCCGCCACACGGGTCGGGCGGCCATGACGCCGTACCGCAGCGCGTCCGGGCCGTGGTCGTCGACCTTCACCGGCCGCTCCTCGCCTTTCTCCAACGCCTTGTCGTCCCAGACGTAGCCGCAGAGCTCGTCCCACAGGGTTGAGCAGTCGTCCTTGTCGGCCGCGAGCTTCCCCCCGCCGAACAGGCTGGACACCGTCCTGATGCCGACCTCGACCCGGTTGTCCGCCGTCCGCAGCCCCGGCCAGCCGTCCGACCGCATCTGCACCCGCAGGCTGGCCGCGCTGGGGTCGAGCACCACGACCGGGGTGACCGACGCGTCGGCGACCGCGCCGGTGAGCCACTCGGCCAGACGCGCGGAGATCTGGGCGTCGGTGAGCTGGCCTTGGGCGCGGCCGTCGTGCCGCCACTCCGCGACCGCGTGCAACTGTTCGCCGGCGAGCACGATCAGCACGGCGTGCGTCGGGTTGCTGGTGCCGTAGTCGATGCCGACCCACGCGGCCTCCCACGCGGTCTTCGGCGGGGCGACAGCGCAGTGGGCGGTCTCGTCGAGCATGTCGTAGATCGCGCCCTCAGCGGAGACCCACAGCCCCTTGATGAACCGCTTGAACCACAAGCCGGTGAACTCGGCGGCGAGCGCAGCCTTGTAGGCGTCCGACAGGCTGGGGTTGTCGGCGAGTTCGAAGTGGAACACGACGATGTCGAGCTTGTCGGCGCGCAGCAAGTACTTCTTGCGGAACCAGTGCGACGGGCTGTCGGGGTTGGTGGTGCCGAACAGCTTCGCGCCGGCGACGGACATGCGGCCGAGGAGCTGCACGAAGAACGCCTCGGGGATGACCGTGATCTCGTCGACATAGGCGCCGGCGAGCGTGAGCCCACGGAGGATCTTCTCCGCCTTCGCGTCGTTGGCGCCGATCACGTGGACGAGGCGGCCGAGGATGCGGCAGGTGGGTGCGCCGCGGGTGTAGGAGATGGCGCCGGGTGCGATCTCGCTGATGACGTCGAGGACGTTGCGGCCGATGGTGTCGCGGGTTTTGCCGATGACGGCGAGTGGGCCAGGCGGGGCGGTGCGGACGTAGATCAGCCAGGCGAGGATCGACGCGATGGTCTTGCCACTGCGGATCGATCCCTCCCAAACGTTCAGGCGGCAGACGGCGTCGAGGACGCTGTCCTTCTGCTTCGTGGACAGCTGAGCGACGGTGGCCGTGGGCGCGGTCACCCGTCCTCACTCGGCGGCGGGGTTCGTTCCTGCCGGTCCTTGACCAGCGCGCCGAGGAACTGGTCGAGCAGCGCGCCTGCGGTGCCCGTGCCGGCTTGTTCGGCTTCGAGCCGGGCGAGTTCGACGCTCTTGCTGGAGGCGATGCCGATGGCGGACATGGTGTCGCGCCACTCGCGTGGGCCTGCGGGGAGCACGGTGTGTTCGACGTACTCGGGGAGCGGGCCGATGCCGCGGGGCTCGTCGTCGTCGACGTTGCCGGGTGGGTAGCCCTTGACGACGTTGAGGTGCGTCACGTCGCCGAACAGGCGGGCGCGTAGGGCTTGTGCGTCGTCGAGGAGGTCGAGCTGGAGGGCGGCGCGGCGTTGGGCGCCGTTGGTTTGGTTGACGCTGGTGGCGGCGGCGGTTTGGTGTTGGCCGTCCTTCCATCGGTCGCCGAGGTTGTTCTCTTCGGCGATGCGCTGGACGGTGGCGACGGCGCATCCGTGTCGGCTGGCGATCTGCCGGTAGCTGCCTTCGGGGGTGCCGGCGGTGGCCTCGATGTCGGCGGCGATCGCGCGTCTCTGGGCGTCGCTGTACTTGCGGGTGTAGTTGGCCACCGCGTCACCCGCCGTCCGCGCAGGTTCCGGCGGGGAGCTGGTCGCCGTCCTCGTGCGGCACGAGCGTGGTCACCCGGGGGCTGGTGCCCTCGACTCGCACCAGGCTGCCGGCCTGCCAGGTGGCGGGGGTCGGGTCCTGGCCCTCGGGGGCGGCGAGCCGGGTGAGGTCGTAGTCGGCCAGCACGTGGTCGCACCAGGCGCAGCGCTGGCGGAGACGGGAGCCGATCCGGACCGGCAGGCCGGCGAAGTGGATGGTCGGGGTGGTCATGCCCGGGATGATCAGGGGCGGGTGTCACGTGGTGGCGCTGGCCGGGTTCGAACCGGCGACCTCTGGGTTATGAGCCCAGCGAGCTACCCACTGCTCCACAGCGCTCAGGGGGTTGAGCATGCTCATGGTCAGGGCGTGGTGTCACGGGACCCACCAGACCTTGGTGACCTGCCAGTCGCCGCGCCAGGCCATGGCCAGGGCGGTCTGGTAGCCCTCGGTTGAGGTGTCGGCGGCGACGAGGTACTTGCGTCGTTCAGCGTCGAGCACACCGCGCTTGAGGTGATCGTGGGTCGACAGCCACACCTCGTACTCGAACACGTTGGGCGTGGCCACGGGGTCACTCCTTCGTGTCTGGTGTAACGGGATCGGGTCGGGCTACGATGGTCTAGTTGTTCGACAGCGCCATTGGTACCGGCGAGGATCGCAACGTCATCTCCCTGCACCTGCAGGGCTGGCCCGTTTCTCTACATGGGCATGATCCGTGAGGATCGATCGTCCCCGCGCTTGCGGGGCTGCTCCGACCGTGGAGCCGTGCGAGTCGTTGTCCCTGCACCAGCAGGGTTGAGGCCCCTTCCC
>NZ_BAAGXS010000163.1:0-8952 GCF_054779715.1 Actinophytocola sediminis
TCGGCCAGGACGAGCAGCAGCGCGGCGACCCCGGCGGTCAGGCCGGCCAGCCGGGTGTGCCGGGGGCCCCACGGCCTCCTGCCCCGGCCCGAGCCGGTGGCGATCGCGTCGACCAGGTCGTCGTACTCCAGCTCCGGCCACTCCAACTGCCCCGGGGTCAGGTGCAGGATCTCGCCGTCGCGGACGCGATGTGCGGCCAGGGTTCGGCCGAGCATCAACTCGGCGCCGTCGGCCCGGCGCAGCACCCAGCCGCCACCGGTCACCCCGTCGTCGGCCAGATCCTCGCCCGCGCGCGCCAGCACACCGGGTAGGACCTCGGCCAACGGCGCGTATTCTGGCAACGCCATGTCGATGCGCCGCTGCGGAGCGGAGACGGTGACTCTGACGAGGCCGGTAGTCTGCATAAGGAAAGCATTGCCGGTGCGGACCGGGCGCAGCGCCGCCGGCAGCAAGCTGCCGAGACCCGCCGGGGCCGGTGAATGTTCGTAAGTTGCGGATATGCCAGAGGCGGCGCAGTTGAGTGTTGACGGCGGGGGCGCGGTGGTCGCCGCGACCGTGCTCGGTCGCGGGCCGGTCGCCATCGTGTACGCGGGACGGCTCGCGGCCACCGGCGCCGAGGTCGCGGTCAAGGTGTTCCCCGACCGGTTCGACCGGGACACCGCGGCTCGGCTGGACCGCGAGCGGCGCGCGCTGGCCACGGTCGCCTCGGTGGCCTCGATCCTGCCCGTCGACGCCGTCGGCGAGTACTCCGGCGACCGGTCGAGCGTGGTCACCCAGCTGTGTGCCGGGTCGCTGGCCGGGATGCTCACCAGGGGCGCGCTGCCGGTGTCGGAGGTGCTGGCCATCGGGTCGGCGGCGGCCACCGCGCTGGCCGCCGCGCACGGCGCCGGGGTGGTGCACGGCGGGGTGACCCCGCACAACGTGCTGTTCCGCCGGTCGGGCGAGCCGGTGCTCGGCGACTTCGGGCTGGCGCTGCGCGAACGGTTCTCCCGGGATCCGATGCACGCGTTGGAGTACACCGCGCCGGAGACCCTTGGCGACGATCTCCGGTCCGAGGCGTCGGACCTGTACGGGTTGGGCGCGGTGCTCTACGCGATGTTGACCGGCGCGCCGCCGTTTCCCCGGCGGACCGGGCAGGCGCCCGGTGAGCGGATCCTGCGGGTGTTGCGTGATCCGGTGCCGCCGATCCAGGCCATTCCCAGTGAGCTGTCCGATCTGGTGAGCCTGTTGCTGGCCAAGGAGCCGGCGGACCGGCCGGCGGACGCGGCGCGGGTGGCCGCGTGGTTCGACCACATGCGTGGCGGGCGGTCGACCGCAGTGCTGAACCCGTTGGCCCCGCCGGCCGCGCACTCGGACATCACCTTCGACTCCTTCGCCAGCCGCCAGGACCTGGGGCCACGGCACGACATCCCGCAACCCGTCAACCCAGTACCAGCTCCAGTGCCAACCTCACCGCCGAGCCCACCGCCGATACCGGCGGTCGTTCCCCGGCCGCCGGAGGCCACCGCGCCGGTGATGCCCGCCGTCGCGCCCGCGCCAGGGCGCACCCTGCTGTACAGCGTCGGCGGCGACGCTCCCGCGAAGGCGCCGCGACGCGCGGTGCGCTGGCCGCTCGCCGCCGGGATCGGTGTCGTGCTGGCCGCGGCCGGCGTGGCGGCGGTCCTGGTCACCTCGGGCGGCGAGGACAACCAGGGCGCGAACCCGGCCCCCGCCCCGACGACGACCGCCGCGCCCCGGCCGGAATCCAGTGTCGCGCCGGACGTCGGGCTGTCGGTGACCGAGGTGAACGATCTCGGCGAGCGGGTCGAGCTGAAGTGGAACGCGAAGGGCGACCTGGACTTCTCCGTCGTGGTCGCCGGCGAGAACATCGAGACGATGGTGCTGGTGGCCAACCGCCAGCACGAGCTGTCCGTGCCGGTCGACCAGGAACGCAGGTACTGCTTCCAGATCCGGGCCACCGACAGCCGCGAGATCTACACCAGCGAACCGGTATCCATCCGCGGCGCCCGCTGCGCGTTGTGACGGGACCGCCCGCGCGGCGGGAGCAGCACGCGCGGGTCGATGGCCGCGCGTAGCCGCGTGCGGAGCGGGCGGGCCGCGATGCCCCGGCGGATCTGGGCCACCTGGCGCCACGCCTGTCTGGCATGGCCGTCGGCGACGTCCACTCCGGACCACAGCACCATGTCCACCACCCGGCCGAGTTCCCTGATCGCCTGACCGGTGTCCGGACCGGCCGCGCCGATGGTCACCGTGGCCAGGTCCCGGGGCGTCATGCCGACCAGATAGGCGACCCCGTGGCCGCGCAACCGGTCGCACACCTCGGCCCACGCGCCGAGCACCCCGGCGGCACCGGTTCTGCGCCTGCGGTTACGTGCGCGCAGCGCGATGGCCAACGGCACCCCGAGCAGCCAGCAGACCAGCACCCCGGCCACCACCAGCGCGGTCACCAGTGGCCAGGTGGTCGCGGTCGGGTCGTCGGTCTCGGCGACCTCGGTGACCCGCTCGTCCACTGGCAGTTCCGGTTGGCGCAACGAACGTTCCGGCGGCAGCTCCGCCCGCGCCCGGTCGACCGCCGCGCTCAGCCCGGTGCGCGGCGCGGCGCCCGCGGACTCGGCCGACTCGGTCGGGTCGAGCGGAATCCAGCCGACGCCGCGCACCGCGACCTCCGGCCAGGCGAGCACATCGCGGTTGGACACCACGTACCGATCGCCGTCGGCCTCGCCGCCGCGGAACCCGACGGCCAGCCTGGCCGGGATGCCGTTCATCCTGGCCAACACCACGTAGGCGGCGGCGAACTGCTCGCTGGTGCCACGTTTGGTGTCGACCAGGAAGCGGCGAAGCTGGGGCCAGCCGTGTCCGGTCGGCAGGTCGTCGCCGGAGGCCAGCCGGTAGTTCTCCCGCAGGAACCGGTCCAGCTGCAGCGCAGACTGGAAGGTCGGGCGCAGTTCGGCCACCGCGTCCCTGGCCAGCTGGTCGATCTCCGGTGGCACCACGCCGACACCGCCGAGTCCACCGTGGACTCTGGTGTCCACCGGCGCGCCACCCAGCGTCGCGGCGTCGACCGCGGGCTCGGCCCAGGTCAGCCGGTAGTCGCCGGTGTCGGTTGGCTGGTCGCGCAACAGGACGCCGGTGTGCTGGTCGACCAGCGGCGCGAGCCCGGCGACGTCCAGCGGGATCGCCTGGCTCGGCAGCCACGGGCCGGTCAGGTCACCGAGCTCTACCTGTGCCGAGCCGGTCTTCGTGCCGGTTGGTCCGGCGATGCGGCTGCCCAGCCTGCTCGGCCGGACGTCGGCCGACCAGCCCGCGCCGTCGAAGCCGTCCAGCACCGCGAGCCGCCACAGCGCGACCGGCTCGTCCGCGCGGTAGCTGAACACCTCGGTTTCCGGTGTGGACAGTCGGTTGGCGATCTGCTGGAGCGGACTGGTGATCCTGGTTTCCCGCAGGGGGGCGAGTTTGCCGTCCTTGAGGGAGTACGCGCCCCGGTCGAGCGGGTCGATCCCGCTGATCGCGAGCGTGCCGACGGCGGCGGTGACCACGGTCAGCACCACCGGCCACGCGTCCATAATGGACTTACGGGAGCGGACGTCGCCGGCGTGGCGGCGGGTGCACGCCCACACCAGCACGGCCGCCGGCAGACCGTAGCCGGCCGCCGCGAGTACCGAGGACATCCCGTCCAATGCCTGGTATGCCTGGGAAAGCCCGGCCAGCGCGAGGCTGGGCAGCAGCGCGAGCAACGGGCGGGCCCGGCGGTCGGCGCCGTTTCCCCTGCCCGGCAACAACTCGATGCCGGCCACCATGGCCAACACCGTGGCCAGCGGCACGAACAGCAGCTGCTCCGGGTCGGGCCGGGCCGGCCAGGTGGACTGCAGGCTGAGCAGCCAGCTCTCGGTGACCCCGTGCCAGAGCAGTCGCAGCGTCTCCCCGGTCGGCAGGCCGACCACGGTGGTGGGGAACAACACCACCTCCACGACCACGAGCAGCCCGACGACCGCGACCAGCAGCGGCCGGGCGGGCGCCAGCCGCGGCAACCGCACGGTCAGCTCGACGCACAGGTAGCCGGCCACGACCACCGCGAGCACCGGCACCACCAACGCGCCGATCCCGAACACCGGCGAGAACAACAGCCCGGCCACCGCCGTGACGGCCACCAACGCGGCGACCGCGACCCGGTTCACCGGCCCACCTCCGTGCGTAGCACGTTCCACACCGCCACCGCCCGTGCCGCGGTCTCCGCCGCGATCACGCCGCCGCCGGCCCGGTTGGCCGCGCCGAGCCGGAACACCGTGTCCGGCCGCCACACCGCCGCGCGCCCGAGATCGGCCGCCGGCCCGGTGACCACCACCAGCGAACCCGCCGGCCGCCGGGTGGCCAGCTCCGCCGGCACCACCGGTCCGCGCGCGTCCGCGTCCTGGGTGACCAGGCACAGCTCGTCCAACAGCACCTGCGCCCCCGGCAGCCCGCTGTCGGTCGCGACGTTCGTCCCGGTCGAGGTGATCAGCCGGCACCGCTGCCCGGCCTCGGCCCCCGCGTACAGCAGCGAAGTCGCAACCTCGACGGCGTGTTCGAACGCCTCCTCGGTGAGCGCCCCCGCCCTGGTGTCCAGCACGACGGTGAACCCGGCCAGCGCCGGGTCGGTGTACTCCCGGACCATCAACACCCCGGTCTTGGCCGTGGAACGCCAGTGCAGCAACCGAACCTCGTCCCCCCGGACGTACTCGCGCACCGCGACCAGATCGTTGGACCCGCGCAGCGGCGGGTCGGTGGTCGGACCGTCGTAGTGGTGGCGCGGAAAGGCGACCGACGCCGCCCGCACCGCGTGCCGCTTCGGATAGATCAGCACGGTGGTGGTCGACCCGATCATGCGGTTGGTGCGCACCAGCCAGAACGGGTCGGCCCGGTTGAGCACCAGCGGGCCGATGCGCAGCCGCCCACGCCGGTCGGTCGGCAGTTCGTAGTGATACGTGGCCTCCGCGCCGGTCGCCAGCGGCCGCACCTGGATCCGGTGCTCGGTGGCGCCCGCCCGGTCCACGGCCGAGAACCCACCGTGCCGGCGGGTCGTGGTGTTGCGCACCACCAGGGTGGCCAACGCCGGCGTGCCCCGCTCGACCCGGTCGGGGTGCACGGTCCTGGTGACCTCGGCGCGCGGCCGGGCCATCGCGACCACCACCGCCGCCCCGACCGCGCCGAGCGCGAACCCGGCCAGCGCGCGGAACATGGCGTAGTCGGCCAGTTCGCCGAGCAGGTAGCAGCCGACACCGCCCAACAGCACCACCAGCCCACGGCGAGTGAGACCGCGACCGTCCCGGCGCGGCCGCGTGCGGGAACCGGCCACCGGCGCTAACTCCCGGCCATCGCGGTCGGCGCCGGCACCTCGCCGAGCAGCTCGGCCACCACCTGGCTGACCTGCCGCCGGTTCAGCTCCGCCTCCGGGGTGAGCACCAGCCGGTGCCCGAGCACCGGTTGCGCCACATCCTTGACGTCGTCGGGAATCACGTAGTCGCGGCCGTGGGTCGCGGCCAGCCCCTGGGCCGCGCGGATCAACGCGATGGTGCCCCGCGGGCTCGCGCCGAACCGCACCGCCTGGTGGGCCCTGGTCGCCGCGGCCAGGCGCACCGCGTAGGAGGCGATCTCGGTCGCCACCCGGAACTGGCGCACCTCCCGGATCACCTGCCGCAGGTCCTCAAGGGACAGTACGGTCGGCAGATCGTCCGGGTTCACCTCGGCGCAGTCGGACATCACCACCATCAACTCCGCGTCGTGGTCGGGATAGCCGACCCGCAGCCGCATCAGGAACCGGTCGAGCTGGGCCTCCGGCAGCCGGTAGGTGCCCTCCAGCTCGATCGGGTTCTGGGTGGCCACCACCAGGAACGGCCGGGGAACCTGGTGGGGCACCGAGTCGACGGTCACCCGGCGCTCGGCCATCACCTCGAGCAGCGCCGCCTGGGTCTTGGGCGTGCCGCGGTTGATCTCGTCGGCCAGGATGATGTTGGCGAAGATGCCGCCGGGGTGGAAGCGGAACTCCCCGGTGTTCTGGTGGTACACCATCACGCCGGTGATGTCGCCCGGCAGCAGGTCCGGGGTGAACTGGATCCGGTTCCACTTGCCGCCGATGCTGGCCGCGACACACCGGGCGAGCGTGGTCTTGCCGACGCCCGGCACGTCCTCGATCAGCAGGTGTCCCTCGGCGAACAGCGCGGCCACCGTCAGGCGAACCAGTTCCGGCTTGCCGCGCACGACGGACTGCACGTTGTCCGAGATGCGTTTGTAGGCAGCGCCTGGCGTTGGGGTCACGACACGGTTTCCCTTCGATCGTCACGGTTGCGGCGCCTGCTGGTCCACCAGTGGGTCGCGGCGAGCGCGCCGGGGCCAAGCCACAGCACGAACCCGCCGCCGGCCGGCGCGGCCTCCGGCGCGCCCATCCACTGCGCGGGCGCCCCGTTGAAGCCGCCGGAGTTCTTGGCCACGACCATCACCTGGATCGTCCCGGTGGCCGCGTTGGGCACCACGCCGGCCACGGTGAACGTGGTCCGACCCTGGCAGGGTGCGGAGGTCTTCGGGCTCCCGGTGACCGTCAGGTCGCAGGTCGCCGGCGACTCCGAGGTGACGTCCACGGTGACCGCCACCTCGTCGCCGCCGGGGGCGACCCAGGCGACCCGGGTGATCGTCACGCCGGGGAAGTCCAGCGGTGAGGGGATCTTCGCGCTGCCCGGCTCCCCGGTGACCGTCGAGGCGCCAGATGGCCCGAACCTGGTCACCGCGCGCACCGTGACGGTGCCGGCGTCGTTGTTGAAGCTGGTCAACGTGATGGTCGGCTCGGTGGTGGTCTGGTCGGCCTGATCGGTCACGCTGACCAGGTAGTGCACCAGGGTGCCGCCGTAGAGGTCGGGCTGGTTCCAGGTCACCGGCTGCAGGCCGAACTGGGATGGAACGGTGACCGTCGGCGCGGCGGCCGCACGCAGCGGGATCACCGCGGCCGCGCTGGCCCCCGGTCCCCGGCCGGCCGAGTTCTCCGCCACCACGGCGATCGGGTACGCGGTGCCGTTGGTCAGCCCGGACACCGCGGCCTGTCCGGCCGAGCCGTCCACCCGCATCGACCCGCCGGGCCAGGACAGGTGGTAGGCGGTGACCGGCGCACCGTTCGGCGCCGCGGGTCGCCAGCTCACCGTGGCTGACTGGTGGCCGGCCACCGCCGAGACCCCGCCCGGCGCACCCGGCGGGGTGGCCGACGCGACCGGGGGCGTGGAGTCCACTTCGGACTCCTCGACGACCTCGCGTTCCCTGGCGGGTGTCTCGGTACGCCGCTGCTCCCGCGTCCGGTCCGGTTCGTCGGACCGGTCGTCGGACCGGTTCTCGTCCTGCTCGTCGTTTCTCGGCTGCCGCTCAGGCACCCCAGGCTGCTCGTCGGGGGCACCGGCGTCCGGCGCGGACACCGTCTCGGAGGCGTCCGGGTCCTCGATGACCACCGGCACGTCCTGGACCGAGCCACTCCGCCCGTCCACCACCAGCACCCGCGACCCGTCCGGACTGTCCACATAGATCCGGTCGTCCTCGCCGGAGACCAGGCGCGGCGAGCCCTCCTCGGCCGGCAGCCTCATCGTCTCCCGGTGCTCGCCCGCGCTGTCGTAGGTCAGCAGCTCGTTCGTGGCGGTGTCGACCACCGCGACCACATTGGACGCCGCGACCGGGCCGACGTACTCACCGTCGCCCGGCAGCTCGATCTCGACCGGCGCGGACTCCGGCCGGCCGTCCAGGCCGGCGGTGTCCACCAGCTTCATGGTGCCGTGCTCGGCGTCCAGCACGGCCAGCCTGCCGTTGGCGTCCGACGCGGCCACCCTGGCCGTCGCCGGCAGGTCGAAGCCGATCGGCCGGGCGGCGCCGAACCCGTTGTCGGTCACCAGGCTCAGCGTGTCGGCGGTCGTGTCGACCAGCGCCGCCCGGCCGCCGACGACGGTCAGCAGGCCCTGGTGTTGCTGTTCGAGCCGGACCGGGCAGGACAGCCGGGTGGCGTCGCGGGGCAGCGCGCACAGCGCCCCGGTGTCGATCCGGTGCAGCCACACGGTTCCGTCGGCGAGGGCGACCGGGTCGGTCAGCGGACCGCCGGCGGCGACCGTCGCCATCGGGTTGCCGAGGCGCACGACCTGCCCGGCGTTGCGGTAGACCAGGTAGGGGCCGCCGGCGACCTCCAGCACCACCGGGCGCTCGGTCGACGGCGCGTCCACCGCGTCCTCGACGTGCAACGTGGACTCGTCGAAGATCGTGATGCGCTTGCGCTCCACCACGTAGCCAGAGCCGTTGCCCTGCGCCACCTGGCTCTCGGCCTCCGCGCCCGGCACGTTGACCCGCGCGTCGACCTGACCGGTCGAGCCGTCCACGTGATAGGCCGACTCGTCGGCGACGTGATAGATCCAGTGGCCGACCGGGATGAACTCGACCGCCTGCGACGCGGGCGCGGCCTGGAACACGGCCACGCCGAGCAGTCCGAGACACCCCACCATCACGGCTATGACGGTCATCCGCCTGCGCTGCCCACCGGCGCGCAGTTCCTTACCCATGAGCCATCCCCCATCGCAGTACCCGCGGGAACAATTACCCAGCACACTTGCCACCACGGCAAGGCCATCGAAGCGGCCGTTTATGGCCGCCCGCCGTGACCTGGGGAAACCGGAAACACGCTGGGCCGCCGAAGGCAGCCACCAACCGACGCTACCCCCGGCGGGTACATCCGAGATATACGAACCGAGCAGCGCATCGCCCGATCGTGGGAACCTCAGGCCGACGGGTCATGGCCAGGAGACGAGGTGCCGAGGTGACCGGTTTCGGAGCAGGCCAGGCGGCCGTGCCGACAGGACAGGCTGGACCGGTGGCGCCCGCCGCGGCGCCCCCACGCCAGGACCAGACCGCCGCGCACTGGCAGACCATGCGCCCGGCGCCACCCCCGGCGGCCGCGCTGCC
>NZ_BAAGXS010000164.1:0-12992 GCF_054779715.1 Actinophytocola sediminis
CTGCACTCGACAGGGTGTGGGAGAGTAGGACACCGCCGAGCATTCATTCCCGAAGAGCCCTCCGTCACCCTGGAGGGCTCTTCGGCGTTTCGGCGTGTTGAATGATGGTCGGACGTCCTAGGCGGTGGAGGATTCAGGTGGCAGAACGCGGGCGACGAGACGGTGCCCCTCAGGACGAGCCGCGGGACGACCGTGGCCGTTCGCACGCCGACCGCAAGCCCCACGGCAAGCCCCGCCGCGGTGACTCGAACTCGCGCAGCTCGGGCGACCGAGGTGGTTTCCGTCGCAACGCCGACCGAACCCGTGGCGATGCTCCTGACCGTGGCTCCTACCAGCGTGGTTCGGACTCGAACTCCGCCGGCTACCGGCCGCGCAAGGACCAGCCCAATCGCGCAGGCCGTCCGCGCGGCGACTCCGGCGGCGCGAACCGGGGTAACTACCGCCCGCACAATGACTCGGGCGACCGTGGTAGCTACCGCCCACGCAACGACTCCGGTGACCGCGGCGGTTACCGCGGCGGCTCGGACAGTGGCGGCTACCGCTCCCGCAACGAGTCGGGTGACCGCGGCGGGTATCGCGGCGGCAGCTCCGACCGAGGCGGTTACCGTCCTCGCGACGAGCAGTCCGGCTACCGTGGCGGCGCCGACCGGTCCGGTCGTCCCAGCAGCGGGTCCGGCGGGTATCGCGGCGGTTCCGATCGTGGCGGCGACCGCTCCCGTAGCGACTCGGGTGACCGCGGCGGTTACCGCGGCAACACGGACCGAGGTGGCTTCCGGTCGCGCAACGACTCCGGTGACCGCGGCGGGTATCGCGGTGGCAGTTCCGACCGCGGCGGTTACCGCCCCCGTGACGACTCCGGGCGCGGCGGTTCCGATCGCGGTGGGTTCCGTCCGCGCACCGACTCCGGCGATCGGGGCGGGTATCGCGGCAACGCGGATCGAGACCGTCCGCGCAACGACTCGGGTGACCGCGGTGGCTACCGCGGCAACACGGATCGGGGCGGCTTCCGCTCGCGCAACGACTCCGGTGACCGGGGCGGTTACCGCGGCGGATCGGATCGTGGCAGTGATCGCTCTCGCGGTGATTCGGGTCGCGGGGACCGTTCCCGTAACGACTCGGGCGGTTACCGGGGCAACGCGGATCGGGGCGGTTATCGGCCGCGCGATGACGCCGGCGGCCGGGGTGGTCGGCCCGATCGTGGTGACAGCCGTCGGGACTCGACCGATCGCGGCTTCGGCCGTGACGACCGGCGGGACTACCGGCCGCGCACCGACTCGGGTCGCGATGACGCTCGCCCCAGTCGGGACGGGCGTGACCGTCGTGACTCGAACGACCGTGGCTACCGTGGCGATTCCGAGCGGCGGGAGTTCCGTCCCCGAGACCAGGGCGATCGGCCGGACCCGCGCAGGCGCCCCGATTCTCGCGGCACCACCGACGACCGCCGGGGCCAGCGTGATTCCCGGGACACCCGCGAACCGCGGGACCGGCGTGATCGCGGTGAGGGATATCGCGGGGGATCGGACCGTGGCGGCTACCGTGGTGACACCCGTGGTGCCAGCCCACGTCGGCGTTTCGACAGCGCGTCGGATGAGCGGCGGGACTACTCGGACCGCCGGGACGACCGTCGCGACTCGCCGGCCGAGCGCACCGCCTCCCGCAGCGGTTTCGGCCGCACCACCTCGTCGGAGTCCACGGACGACACCCGTTCCCGGTCCGGCTACGGCGACCGCCCGAGCCGCCGGCACTCCGACGGTCCGGACGACCGCCGGTCCAGCAGGTCGGCGAGGCCGGCGGAGCGCATCGAGACGGCGGAGCCGGTGGACGCCGAGTTCGAGGCCGTCGACCGGCCCGAGCCGACCGCGGCCTCGACGGACACCGACAGCACCGAGGTGACCGCACCTGCCTCGACGGACACCGCGGACCACGACAGCGCCGCCAAGCCCGCCGACTCCGCACCGGACGAGTCCGAACTGGACGACTCCGAGCCGGACGATGCCGAGCCGGACGATGTCGAGCCCACGGACGCTGAGCCGGTCGACTCCGGGGTCGCGGACACCGCCGATGCCGACGCGCCGGCCGACGCCGGGGCCGTCAGCGCCGAACTCACCGATGTCGAGCCCGCCGACGCCGACACCGCCGAACCTGGCGACAGCGAACCTGGTGAGGCCACGGATGTCGAACCCGACGCCGCCGAGTCCTCGGCCGCCGGGCCAGTCGACGAAGCCCCAGTCGTGCAGGCCGTGCCCACTCGGGGCAGTCGGCCGCGCAACGACACCGACGGGCCCGAACTCCCCAACGACATCCAGTTCAGCGACCTCGACCAGGAGGCCCGCCGCGAACTGCGCAGTCTGGCCAAGTCCGTGGCCGAGCTCGTCGGGCGTCATCTGGTCGCCGCCGGTCAGCTCATCGACGAGGACCCCGAGCGCGCGCTCGAGCACGCCCGCTTCGCCCGCTCCCGCGCCGCGCGGGTCGCGATCGTCCGTGAGGCCGCCGGGATCACCGCCTACCACGCCGGCGAATGGGCCGAGGCTCTCGGCGAGCTTCGGGCCGTCCGCCGGATGACCGGCGACTCGGCGCACCTGCCGGTCATGGCCGACTGCGAACGCGCGCTCGGCCGGCCGGAACGCGCTCTCGACCTCGCCGCCGAGGCCGCCCCCAACCTGCCGCCGGACGTCACCGTCGAGCTGCGCATCGTCGCCGCCGGGGCGCGCAGGGACATGGGGCAGGTCGACGCCGCGGTGGTGGCACTGCAGGGCCCCGATCTCGACCCCGCGCGCCGCGACCCGTGGAGCGTGCGCCTGTTCTACGCCTACGCCGACAACCTCCAGGCCGCCGGGCGCACCGAGGAGGCCATCCGCTGGTTCCTCAACGCCGCCGAGGCCGACCACGACGAGGAGACCGACGCCGCCGAACGCGCCGTCGAGCTGGGCGCGCCATGAGCCTGCTCGACCGCTACGACGCAGTCCTGCTCGACCTCGACGGCACTGTCTACCGAGGTGAGCAGGCCATCGACGCGGCCCCGGCCGCGGTCGAGGCCGCACATCTGGCCAAGGTCACCGTCCGGTTCGTCACCAACAACGCCTCCCGCGGCCCCGACGAGGTCGCCCGGCACCTCACCGACATCGGCATCCCCTCGGTGGCCCACGAGGTCAGCACCAGCGCCCAGGCCGCGGCGAAGGTCCTGGCCGACAACGTCACCGGCACAGTCCTGGTCGTCGGCTCGCCCGCCCTCGAACGCGAGGTCGAGCTCGTCGACCTCCCCCGAACGCGCACCGCCGGCGACGACGTCGTCGCGGTCGTCCAGGGACTGTCCCGCGACCTCGGGTGGCGCGACCTGGCCGAGGCCTGTGTCGCGCTCAACGCCGGCGCCTTCTGGGTCGCCTGCAACGTCGACCCCACCCTGCCGACCGAGCGCGGCCAGCTGCCCGGCAACGGCTCCCTGGTCGCCGCCCTGCGCACGGCCACCGGCCGGGAGCCGGTCGTCGCGGGCAAGCCGGCCGCACCGCTCATGGCCGAGGCCGTCCGCTCGGCCGGCACCGACAACGCCCTGGCCGTCGGCGATCGGTTGGACACCGACATCGACGGCGCGGTCGCGGCCGGCCTCGACTCGCTGCTCGTGCTGTCCGGGGTCACCACCGCGAGCGATCTGCTCGCCGCCCGGACCAAGCCGACCTACCTCGCCGCCGACGTCGCCGCGCTCAGCGAGCCCGCTGACCGCCTGGCGATCGGCGCCCAGCCGGACTGGCAGATCGCGGACGGCACCGTCACTCACCGCGGCCCCGGCGAGCCCGATCCGATGTCCCTGCTGCGCGCGCTGGCGGCCGAAGCACCCGGCCACCGCGCCCGCCCCGGCGACGCGGCGGCCCGCGCGGCGCTCGCGCACCTCGGCCTGCTCGATGGACTAGCGTGACACCGTGTTTCCCGTAGAGCCGGTGGTGACCGACACCGCCATTGACGGAGCCGCAGACGGAGCCGCGGACGACGCTGTCGACGAAGCCCTCGACGAAGCCCTCGACGAGGCGCTCGCCGGCACCGAGTCGCTCGACCGTGTCCCGCTGGCCGACCACGTGGCCAGGTTCGACGCGGTGCACACGGCCCTCAACGACGCGCTCTCGCGCATCGACACGGACTGACCGTGCCCCGCAGGACCAGGCTGGACGCGGAACTGGTCCGCCGCGGCCTCGCCCGATCCCGCGAGCACGCCTCGCAGCTCATCGCGGCCGGCCGGGTGACCGTGCGCGGCACCGTCGCCGGCAAACCAGCCACCGCCGTCGAGACCGACGCGCCGGTAGTCGTGCGCGCAGAGCCGGGCGAGGACTGGGCCTCCCGTGGCGCCCACAAGCTGCTCGGCGCGCTCGACGCGTTCGACCTGCCGGTCGACGGCCGGCGCGCGCTCGACGCGGGCGCCTCGACCGGCGGCTTCACCGATGTCCTGCTTCGGCGCGGCGCCCGCGCGGTGGTCGCGGTCGATGTCGGCCGAGGGCTGCTGGTGTGGCGGCTGCGCACCGACGAGCGGGTCACCGTTGTCGACCGCACGAACGTGCGCTCGCTGACTCCCGACCAGGTCGGCGGCCAGGCCGAGCTGATCGTCGCCGACCTGTCGTTCATCTCGCTGCGCCTGGTGCTGCCCGCGCTGCTGGCCTGCGCGACCGAGGACGCCGACCTGCTGCCGATGGTCAAACCCCAGTTCGAGGTCGGCAAGGACCGGCTCGGCTCGGGTGGTGTTGTCCGTGATCCTGAACTTCGCGCCGATGCCGTACGTACTGTTATCGCGGAGGCGGAAACACTCGGCCTCCGCGTCCACGGCGTCACGGCGAGCCCGCTTCCCGGCCCGTCCGGAAACGTCGAATACTTCCTCTGGCTGCGACGCGGCGCGCCGAATCCCGACGCGCCCGCTCTCGTCGACGCCGCGGTTCGGAAAGGACCTCAATGACCGAACGTGAGGTGCTCCTCGTCGTGCACACCGGTCGGTCCGACACGCTGCAGACCGCGGAGAAGGTCGCCGGCTGGTTCGGCGAGGCCGGCATCCGGCTGCGGGTGCTCGCCGACGAGGCGCCCCAGCTGGACAGCACCTGCTACCAGACGGTCGTGCACGGCGGCCCGGAGGCGGCCGCCGGCACCGAGCTGGTGTTCGTGCTCGGCGGCGACGGCACGCTGCTGCGCGCCGCCGAGCTCGCCCGCCCGGCCGGGGTGCCGGTGATCGCGGTGAACATGGGTCGGGTCGGGTTTCTCGCCGAGGCCGACACCAACGTCCTCGAACAGGCCGTGCGGCAGGTCATCGCGCAGAACTACGAGGTCGACGACCGGATGACCGTCGATGTCACCGCGTCCCTCGCCGGCAGGCGGCTGACCCACACCTGGGCGCTCAACGAGGCCAGCGTGGAGAAGAGCAGCCGCGAACGCATCCTCGACGTGCGCATCGAGGTCGACAACCGCCCGGTGTCGGCCTTCGGCTGCGACGGCGTGCTGTGCGCGACCCCGACCGGGTCGACGGCCTACGCGTTCTCCGCCGGCGGCCCGGTGGTCTGGCCGGACGTGCAGGCGCTGCTGGTTGTCCCGTCCAACGCGCACGCCATGTTCTCCCGGCCGCTGGTGGTGTCGCCTGCCTCGGTGGTGGCCTTCGAGGTCGACCCCGACGGTCATCCGGCGGTGCTGTGCTGCGACGGGCGGCGGACGTTCGTGCTGCCCCCGGGGGCGCGCGTCGAGGTGGTCGGCGGCGCGAAGCCGGTCCGGCTGGTGCGGCTGCGGCAGGGACCGTTCACCGACCGGCTCGTCCACAAGTTCGAGCTACCCGTGCAGGGATGGCGCAGTCGCTGAGGACATCTCCGTGGACATCTCTGTGGATATCTCCGCGAATCGAACACACATGTGGATGGATACGAGCTTTCGTCGGCCGTAGCGGATAAAGTGCGCGCTGTGTTGGCCGAAATGCGCATCGAGGGCCTCGGCGTGATCGACGAGGCCACGCTCGAACTTGATCCGGGACTCACCGTCGTCACCGGCGAGACCGGTGCGGGCAAGACCATGGTCGTCACCGGGCTGCACCTGCTCTCCGGCGGCCGGGCCGAAGCCTCCAGAGTCCGAAGTGGCGCCGCGAAAGCGGTGGTCGAAGGCCGCTTCGACGCCCCAGCCGGCAGTTCGGCGGCCAAGGTCGCCGGCGACGCCGGCGCCGAACCCGACGCCGACGGCGCCCTCATCGCATTACGGACAGTCACCCCGGATGGGCGTTCGCGGGCCCATCTCGGCGGCCGTTCGGTGCCGGTTGGCGTGCTGTCCGACCTGTCCGAGCAGCTCATCGCCGTGCACGGGCAGAACGACCAGCTGCGGTTGCTGCGCCCGGCCGAACAGCGGGCGGTCCTGGACCGGTTCGCCGGCGAGGAGCTGTTGAGCGCGCTTGCCGAGTACCGCCGGGTGCGCACGGACTGGCACATGGTGGCCACCGAGCTGGCAGAACGCTCTGCCCGGTCGCGTGAGCTGGCGCGCGAGGCCGACCTGCTGCGCCACGGCCTCGCCGAGATCCGGGCCGTCGACCCACAACCGGGTGAGGACGACGACCTGGTCGCCAGGGCACGCCGGCTCGCCGACGCCGACCAGCTCAGGGAGGCGGCCACCGCGTCGTCCTTCGCGGTCAGCGGATCGCCGGAGGGCGATCCGGACGTGCCGGGATCGCTCGGCCTGATCGCCGACGCGCGCCACCGGATGTCCTCGTCGGAGGATCCCCGGTTGCGCGACCTGGCGGCGAGGCTCGCCGAGGCGGAGGCTGTGCTGGCCGATGTCGGCACCGAGCTGAGCGGCTACCTGGAGTCGTTGGACGCCGATCCGGCCGCGCTCGAGCAGGTGCTGGCCCGCCAGGCCGAGCTGAAGGGCCTGACCAGGAAGTACGCCGCCGACGTCGACGGCGTGCTGGCGTGGGCCACGGACGCGGAGGAGCGGCTGGCCGGCCTGGACACCTCCGAGGACGCGTTGGCCGCGCTGGCGGTGCGCCGCGACGAGCTGGCCGTCGAGCTGGCGGTCATGGCACACGCGCTGACCGAGCTGCGCGTGGTGGCCGCCGACCGGTTCGCCAAGGAGGTCACCGTCGAACTCGGTGGCCTGGCGATGGGTCAGGCGAGCATCGACGTGGTGATCAGCACCAGGTGGGCCGAGCCCAACGAACCCCACTCGCTGCGGGTGGCCGGTGGCGACGGCGGCGACGCGCTGGTGCACGCCGGCCCGGACGGGATCGACGAGGTGGAGCTGCGGCTGGTGGCCCACGACGGCGCGAGCCCGCTACCGGTGCACAAGGCGGCGTCCGGCGGCGAGCTGTCCCGGGTGATGCTGGCGATCGAGGTCGTGCTCGCCCACTCGGACCCGGTGCCGACCCTGGTGTTCGACGAGGTCGACGCCGGTGTCGGTGGCCGGGCGGCGGTGGAGATCGGCCGCCGCCTCGCGCGGTTGGCTGCCAGCCACCAGGTGATCGTGGTCACTCACCTGCCCCAGGTAGCGGCCTTCGCCGACCGCCACCTGGTGGTCGACAAGAGCGCGAAAGGCGGCGTAAGCCGCAGCGACGTGCGGATGGTCGCCGACAAGGACCGCGTCGTCGAGTTGGCTCGCATGCTCGCCGGCATGGACTCCACCGAGACCGGCCGCGCCCACGCCGAAGAACTCCTCACCGCCGCCGAAAAAGACAAAAAGATCACCCGCCCCAAACGCAAACGCCGCTAACCCTCCCGCCCCACACCCGCCGCCCCCGCGACTCCACTATTCCCGGACTCGCGGGGCCGGCGGTTCCGACTCGCGAGTCCAACCCTCCGGACACGCGAGTCCAACACTCCCGACATGTGAGCCCAGCGCTCCCTGCGCGCTAGGCCAAATGTTCCGACACCCGAGTCCGCCATACCGGTTCACCAACGCCGAAAATTGCCGTGACCAGTGGGTTTCTCGCCGGTGGAAAAGATCCCGACCGACCCGTTTCACCCACCAGTTGTCCCAACGCCACCGTTTTCACTCGAACCGGTGATACCTGATCACTCCACGGCGTGCCGCAACTCCACTCAACTTTTGACTTGTCAACATCCGCTCCATGAAGCTCACGGGTCTTCTCACGCGATCTGGCCAGAGCCGGCCCGGTGTCGCCGGGACCGCCCGGGTCGACAAGCGCACCGGCGACCTCCTCCGACGAGTCGGCCCCGACGAGATCGTCGTGCTCGACCAGGTCGACCTCGATCGGACCACCGCCACCGCGCTCGTCGCGGCCGAGGTGGCCGGCGTGGTCAACGCCTCCCCGTCCATCTCGGGCCGGTTCCCCAACCTTGGCCCGGAGATCATCGTCGGCGCCGGGATCGTGCTCATCGACGGCGTCGGGCCGGGGATCCTCCGCGCGGTCAGGGAAGGCAGCAAGATCCGCCTCCACGACGGCGGGATCTTCCTCGGCGACAAGGAGACCGGCCGGGGCGCCGAGCAGTCCGTCGAGTCGATCGCCGACCTGATGATCGAGGCCAAGGCCGGCATGTCCGCCCAGCTCGAGGCCTTCTCCGCCAACACGATCGAGTTCCTCCGCCGCGAGCGGACCCTCATCCTCGACGGCGTCGGCGTGCCCGACCTGCGCGTCCCGGTCCGCGGCCGGCAGGTCCTGATCGTCGCCCCTGGTCACGGGCACGTCGAGGACCTGATCGCGCTGCGCCAGTACATCGCAGAGCACCGGCCGGTGATCATCGGGATCGACGAGGCTGCGGACACCCTGCACGGCAACGGCTATCGCCCGGACGTGATCGTCGGTGACCCACACGGGCTATCCAACGACACCCTCCGTAGCGGCGCCGAAGTGGTCGTGCCGGCGCAGTTCGACGGGCACGCCCCCGGCCTCGGCCGGGTCCAGGATCTCGGCATCGGCGCCGTCACCTTTCCCGCCTCCGGAAACCCCGAGGATCTCGCGCTGCTGCTCGCCGACGCGCACGGCGCGCGGCTGGTCGTCACCGTCGGCTTCCAGGCCACGCTCAGTGAGTTCCTCGATCGTGGCCGCTCGGGCTCCAACCCGTCGACCTTCCTCACCCGGCTCAAGCTCGGCAGCAAGGTCGTCGACGGTCGCGCCGTGGCCAGCCTGCACCGCAGCCGGGTCTCGGTCGGCACGGTGGTCACCCTCGTGCTCGCCGCGGTCGTCGCGGTGATCGTCGCGCTGGCCGTGTCCGGCGTCGGCGGCGCCTACCTCGACTGGGCTGTCGACACCTGGAACAGCTTCCTCACCTGGACCAAGGGACTCTTCACGTGATCTCGCTGCGTTTCCACATCATCTCCGTGGCCGCCGTGTTCCTCGCGCTCGCCGTCGGCGTGGTGCTCGGCTCGACCACCCTGTCCCGCACGCTGCTGTCCGGGCTGACCGACGACAACGACGAGCTCGTCGAGCAGGTCACCGAGCTGGAGGCCGCTCGCAACGCGCAGAACGCCCGGCTCGCCGACGCCGACGACTTCCTCGCCTCGGTGTCCCCGATGGTCGTGCGCGGCCAGCTCGACCAGCGGACCGTCGTGATCGTCACGACGGCCGACGCCGACCCGGTCGACCGCGACGGACTCAAGACCCAGCTGGCCAACGCCGGCGCCAGGGTGTCCGGCGAACTGCAGCTCACCGAGGCGTTCACCGACCCGGAGAAGGCCGACCGGGTCAAGGACATCGTGATCCGGCTGCTGCCGGCCGGCGTGCGGCTGCCGACCGCGTCGGACCCGGGCACCCTGGCCGGCGGCCTGCTCGGGCCGCTGCTGCTGATCGCCAAGGACGACAACAAGCCGCAGGCCTCGGCGGCCGAGACCGCGGCCGCGCTGGCTGGGCTCACCGAGGGCGGGTTCGTCAAGGCCAGCCCGGGAATCCAGCCGGCGCAGCTGGCCGTCGTGCTCACCGGCGGCGCGGCCACCGGCGACGGCGCGGGGGACCGGGCGGCGACCATCGCCCGGTTCGCCACCCAGCTCGACCGCTCCGGCGCCGGCGCGGTGCTGGCCGGCAGCGCGGGTTCGGCGGAGGGCACCGGCGCGGTCGGCGTCGTGCGCGCGGACACCGCCGCCACCGACATCCTGTCCACTGTGGACAACGTGCGGACGCCGGCTGGCCGGGTGGTCACCGTGCTCGCGCTGCACGAGCAGCTCGATGGCGGCTCCGGCCGGTACGGCAGCGCGGGCAACGCCGAGGCGCCGGTGCCCGGCGCGCCCGTCGAGTGAGGCACGTCGCCCGCGTGTCTTGAGAGGAACCAACTGGCAGGTGATACGGTGAAACCCCGTGGACAGTCAGGCGGGTCGTCCCGCTGCGAACGGTATTGCCAGTAACGGATTCGGACCGAAGGTAACCCCACGGGGGGCATCCCTGGTGCAGCATTCACGCACGACGAAGTATGTCTTCGTGACCGGGGGAGTCGCGTCGTCCCTCGGCAAGGGGCTCACCGCGTCGAGTCTTGGTCAGCTGCTCACCGCCAGGGGGCTGTGGGTGACCATGCAGAAACTCGATCCGTACCTCAACGTCGACCCGGGAACGATGAACCCGTTCCAACACGGAGAGGTGTTCGTCACCGAGGACGGCGCGGAGACCGACCTCGATGTCGGGCACTACGAGCGGTTCCTGGACCGCGACCTCGCCGGCCGGGCGAACGTCACCACCGGCCAGGTGTACTCGAGTGTGATCGCCAAGGAGCGGCGCGGCGAGTACCTCGGCGACACGGTGCAGGTCATCCCGCACATCACCGACGAGATCAAGGCCAGGATCCGGGACATGGCCGAGCCAGGGGAGGACGGCAACGCCCCGGACGTGGTGATCACCGAGGTCGGCGGCACGGTCGGCGACATCGAGTCGCTGCCGTTCCTGGAGGCCGCGCGGCAGGTCCGCCACGATGTCGGCCGGGACAACTGCTTCTTCCTGCACGTGTCCCTCGTGCCGTATCTCGCGCCGTCCGGCGAGCTCAAGACCAAACCGACCCAGCACTCGGTCGCGGCGCTGCGCAACATCGGCATCCAGCCGGACGCCGTGGTGTGCCGGGCCGATCGCGAGGTGCCCAGCGGGCTCAAGCGCAAGATCGCGCTGATGTGCGACGTCGACATCGACGCGGTCGTCGCCGCGCCGGACGCGCCGTCCATCTACGACATCCCGAAGGTGCTGCACACCGAGGGCCTGGACGCCTATGTCGTGCGCAGGCTCGGCCTGCCGTTCCGGGACGTGGACTGGACGGTGTGGGGTGACCTGCTGTCCAGAGTGCACAATCCCAAGGAGACGGTGCGGATCGCGGTCGTCGGCAAGTACGTCGACCTGCCGGACGCGTACCTGTCGGTGACCGAGGCGTTGCGGGCTGGTGGGTTCGCCCACCGGGCCAAGGTCGAGGTGGTCTGGGTCGCGTCGGACACCTGCGAGACCCCGGCCGGCGCCGCGGCCCAACTGTCCGGTCTGGATGGTGTGTTGATCCCGGGTGGGTTCGGGGTCCGGGGCATCGAGGGCAAGATCGGCGCGATCCACTTCGCCAGGACGAACAAGCTCCCGCTGCTGGGACTGTGTCTGGGGTTGCAGTGCATGGTGATCGAGACCGCCCGCAACCTCGCCGGCATCACGGCGGCGAACTCCGCGGAGTTCGACGAGACCACCAAGGACCCGGTGATCAGCACCATGGCCGACCAGCAGGACGTGGTCGCCGGCGAGCGCGACATGGGCGGCACCATGCGCCTTGGCGCCTACCCGGCCAAGCTGGCGACCGGATCGCAGGTGGCGGCCGCGTACGGGACGCGTGAGGTGTCCGAGCGGCACCGGCACCGGTACGAGGTGAACAACGCCTACCGGGAGCGGCTGATCAAGGCCGGTGTGGTGTTCTCCGGCCTGTCGCCCGACGAGCACCTGGTGGAGTTCGTCGAGCTGCCGACCGACGCGCACCCGTTCTTCGTTGGCACGCAAGCACATCCGGAGCTCAAGAGCCGGCCGACACGGCCGCATCCGCTGTTCGCCGGGTTCGTGAAGGCGGCGTTGGCCCGGCGAGCGGCCGAACGGTTGCCGGTCGAGCTGCCGGAGCCGTCGGGGTCGCGTTCGTGACCGAGCCGGGCGAGCACGTATTCGACGTACTGTCCACATCGGATGTCTATGTCGGACGGATCATCGCGCTGCGGATCGACGAGGTGGCGATGCCCGGCGGTGGCCGGGCGCCGCGCGAGGTCGTCGAGCACCACGGCGCGGTCGCCGTGGTCGCACTGGACGAGGACGACCAGGTGACGTTGATCCACCAGTACCGCCACCCGATCGCCCGGCGGAACTGGGAGCTGCCGGCGGGGCTGATCGACCACCTCGGCGAGGACCCGGTGCAGGCCGCGCAGCGGGAGCTGGTCGAGGAGGCCGGCCTGGTCGCGGGGGAGTGGTCGGTGCTGGTGGACGTGGCGGCCTCGCCCGGGTTCACCGACGAGGTCATCCGGGTCTACCTGGCGACGGATCTGGCGACGGTGGACCGGGTGATGGAGGGCGAGGAGGAGGCCGACCTGGTGGTGCGCCGATTCCCGCTGGCCGAGGCGGTGCGCATGGCGCTGTCCGGCGAGATCATCAACAGCGCGGCGGTGGGCGGCCTGCTCGCCGCACACGCGGTGCGCACCGTCGACGCCCCGGTCCGCCCGGCCGACGCCCCCTGGAGCGACCTGCCGACCCGCTTCCCGAACCGCCGTTGACGATCGCGCCGCCGGAGCGGGCAGCATCTGTTCGTCATCCTCAGGTCGGCGTCATGCCGAGCCGGGTGCGCATTGCTTGGCCATCCCGCTGCCGATAATATTCACGCATATCGGCTGAGATGAGGGGTAGGATCGGTATGAGATGGAAGATCCCCACCGGTGCGTTATTGGTACTCGCCTTGTTGATTCCGGCGTCATCGGCGTCGGCGCAAACCGGATCGGCGCGGCTGGCTGAGACAACCTGCCAAGCGGTTGTGTACACGGATGTTCGTGAGCTTTTTGTTATTGATGTGGACACCGCTTCTGATCTTGAGATCCGGATGTTGGCCAATCGGATTGATTCG
>NZ_BAAGXS010000165.1:0-45477 GCF_054779715.1 Actinophytocola sediminis
CCCGCCGGCGGCCGCTGCCGCCCATGCCCCCGCTGCGCTGACGGGTCACCCGCGCGGCGCGCGGCGGCGGGTCAGCCAGGTCGGCACGAACAGCGCGAGGGCGCCCGCGAGCACCGCCAGCGTGGTCGCGAGCGGTGGCGCGATGGTGGCGGCCGTGGCCTGCCAGAGCAGGCCGCTGCCCAGCCAGCCGAGCGCGCCGCCGAACAACGCCGCCGCCGCGAGCTCCGACCAGCGGTAGGGCTCGGTCCTGGGCACCAGCCGGCTCCACCTGGCCACGAGCAGCGGCAGGCAGCAGGCCGCGGCGGCCAGGGCGCAGATCACCGGGGCCTTCAGCGGCGCGGTGATCGTGGTCGTGTACTGGAACGACTGGATGGCGGCGAGCGCCATCAGCAACGCGCCGATGAAGGAGGTCTGCAACAGGGTCAGGCGGTCGCGCCTGCGGGCGGTCTCCGCGCCGATGACCGCGGTCGCGGTCGCGTGCACGGCCTCGGTGCGCTGTACCAGGCCGTCCAAATAGGACGCTTCGCGGTCGAGCTGGTCGGCCAGCCAGGTCAACGCCGTGTCGTCGTGGTCGAACATCGCGCCGGGGACGGTCGACTCCGGCCGGTGCCGGCGGAGGTTGACCCGCAGTGCGTGCACGCCCGTCGCCATCTCCCGCACCTTGGACAGCCGCCACAGCACGCCGGTGGCGCCGAGGCGGACCCGTTGCAGTCGTTGGTCCGCGGCGATCAGCTCGGTGGCCGGCTGGTCGGCGGTGACCAGGTGGGCGGCCAGCGCGGTGACCGCTGTGTCGGTCTCGGTGACGAGCTCCGAGAGCGGGCGCAGCGACTCGTAGAGCTGTCGCTGGTGGTCGGCCCGGAACACGGTGAGGCAGTACCGGGTCAACGGGGTCAGTCCCTGCCGGCCGTCGACCGCCCAGGCCCATTCGTCCACGGCGGACTCCGCCGATTCCTCGGCGGCGAGCACCAGCACCCGGGCACGGTCGGACTCGTCGAGGTTCCACAGCAGCGCGCCGGCCGGGCCGTGGTCGGCGGTGGGCAGGTCGACGCGCGCGCCGTAGCCGGTCGCCAGGCCGGCGGCGACCTCGGGCAGCGCGGTCGCGGTGGCGGCCAGGCCGAGCAGCACGGTGACCTTGCCGATCAGGGCGCCGCCTGCCGGGTCGACCGAACGCCAGTCGGCGACCAGCTCGGCGAACCCGTCGACGCCGTCGCGATCGGCGGAGATCGCGGCCACCAGCCCTGCGATGCCGTGCTCGGTGAACACGAACATCGAGCGCGTCCGGCCGGGGGTGGCCCGGCTGCCGGAGGCGACGATCCGGAACGGGCCGGTGCCGGCGGGCCGGTCGGGCAGGTACTCGGGCGCGGACACCCCCAGCAGGGGTGCGGTACTCGGCCCGATCGTCCGGCACGCGCGCCACAGGTCGGCCAGCCGCGCCCAGCCCGCGCTCGCGAGCTCGGGTCCGCCGTCGAGCGCGGCGAACGCGTAGACCAGCAGTGCCGGCCTACTGATCGTCGGCGGGGTCATCGGGTGTGTCGGTCAGTCGTCGCGTCACGGCCAGTTCGACCTCGTGGACCAGGTGGGTGACCTCGTCCGGTGGACCGTCGGTGGCCAGCCCACCCGGCTGCGCGCTCACCCGGACGCCGACGAGATCGTCGAAGACACCGGCTGCCCGCACCACCTCGCGGTTCGATCCGGTGCGCAGCGCCGTGGTCAACGCGGCCAGAGCGGCGCTGATCCCGCGCCATTCCGCCGGGGTCAGCCGGGCCGACCGAATGCGGCCCGGCAGCGCGCGCAACTCGTCGGCATCGTCGTGTAACAACCGGTCCCTGGTCACGATTGACCACCGTACAACCGCCCGATCGCATGGCGGACACCACAATTGGGGGAGTTGCGGAAATGGGTCTGTTCAGCCGGGGAAAGACGCTCGACGACCGTTATCTGGAAGTGCTCGCGCTGGCCAAGACCGCGCACGAACGACCGCACCCCAACCCGTGGCCGCAGATCCAGGAACTGTGTTGGCGGCTGCTCAAGGACTGCGAGCCACGGATCATCGACGACCCGCGCGCACCCATCGTCACCCTGGCGACGGGAAAAATCGCCTTTCTGACCGAGCTGTCCGCCAAGAACTGGCACCGAGTGGTCGCCATCGGCTGGATGATGGCCACCGCGATCGCCCAACTGGATGCCCAACACGAGATCACTCCTCAGCCCGGATTACTCGCGGCGTTCGCCAAGGACCTGTTTCGCAAAGCGGAGCTGACCTGTTACGCCGCCCACCGTGCCGGCCTGCCGACCCCGGCGGCCATGATCGCCGAACAGCTCACCTCGATCCGCCTCGGCGACCGCACGTTGAAGCGCTCGGTCGGGTCCTGGGCGACGACCAGCACCGCCGCCGACCACGAGGCGATGCTCGGCACCGTGGCCGGCCGGATCGACAGCGCTCGCCGCCCGGTGGTCTACGACGGCGACCCCGGCGGGCTGGATGCCTTCTACCAGACCAAACTCCGGGAGGACTTCGCCGACGTCGACCGCGCCCGGTCGGGTGCGCGGGTCGCGATGTCCTACGGCCTCAGCCTGCCGCTGGAGGCGATGCGGGTCACCGGCCGTTCCCTGCTGTACGTCGGTGGCGGGCTGACCGACGGGGTCGCGGTGCTGTTCGACGCCGCCGCCATCGACGACCCGGCCCGGTCCATCGCCAGCAGCGTCGAACTGCCCGGCGTGGACATCACCGCGGTGGAACGGAAGATCAGCGAGCTGCACGCCGTGGCCGCCGCCCGCCGGGCAAGGGAGGTGACCGGAACCGCGCTGTCCAGCCATGTCGAGGACCTGCTTGGCTGGCTCGGCGAGTCCCTGTGGCAGCCGGTGCTCGCCCGCTGGCCACACCTGCGCGACCGGCCGCTCGCGGTCGTCCCGCTCGGCGAGCTGGCACAGCTGCCGCTGTACACCGCGCTGATCGACGACGAGCCCGCCTGCGCCGCGCTCGACCTCACGATCGCGCCGTCGGCCCGCTCGCTCGTGCTCGCCGGCGAACACCCGGCCGCCACCGGCGCCGCGTTCGTCGCCGCCGATCCGGCCACCGGCGACGACGAGCTGCCGTTCGTGGTGCCCGAGGCGAACGCGGTGGCGGCCGTGCACGGCGTCACGCCGGTGATCATCGGGCAGCCCGTCGGCCAGCAGGACGAGGACCGGCTGCGCGCCGCCCCGGCCGCCATGCCACCGCACGAGTCCGCCGGCGAGCTGCTGGCGCGGCTGCGGGCGAGCGCGACGATCCACCTGGCCTGCCACGGGGTGATCCGGCCGAGCGAGCCGCTGGACTCCGCGCTGGTGCTCGGCGGGTCGCTGACGCTGTCGACCATGCTCAGCGAGGACCTGCTCCCCGGCACGACCATGGTGCTGTCGGCCTGCGACCTGGCGGGCATCGGGAAGCACACGCCGGGCGAACAGTTGGGCTTCCCGGCCGTGCTGCTCGCCGCCGGCGCGCGGTCGGTCATCGCCGCGCTGTGGCCCGTGCCCGACGCCAACCGGACCGTCCGCCTGATGACCCGCCTGCACGAGGAACTCGCCACCGCGCCGGCCACCCGCGCGCTGGGCAGGGCGGTGGCCGGCGCCCGCGACGCCGGCGCACCGGCCTCACTGTGGGCCTCGTTCACCCACTTCGGCGCGTAGCGTCAGAGATCGTCCACGCCGATCAGCCCGTCCTGGATGGCGCGCGCGGCGAGGGCGACCTTGCTCGACGCCTCCCGGCCGATCTGGGCGTACTTGATCCGGATCCGTTCGAGGTGCGAGTTGACCGTGCTGGGCGAGATCCCGAGCCGGTGGGCGACGAACTCCTTGGACTCGGACTGGAACCACTCGACCAGCACCTCGATCTCGCGTGAGGACAACGTGGGCCGCCGCTCGGAGCGGTCGCCGGCCAGCGCCCCGGCCAGCGCCGGCGGGGTGTATGGCCGGTCGTCGGCCGCGGCCCGCACCGCCTCGACCAGGTGCACCGCGCCCTCGGCCTTCGTCAGGTAGCACAGCGCGCCCAACTCAAGGCACTGCAGGGCGATGCCGTCGTCGGGGCGCATGGAATAGACCACCACCCGCCGGCCGGCCTCAACCAGCCGCCGCAGGTCGCCGAGCGCGGGGGTCGGGCCGCCGAGGTGGAGGTCGAGGATCACCACGTCGGCGTCCGCGCCGTCGGCCAGCCACGCGACCCGCGCGTCCTCGCCCTCGGCCACCACCGTGATCGGTGGCGTGCCCCTGGACAGCCAGTGCGTGACCCCGGCGCGCACCGCCGGGTGATCATCGACGATGACCGCGGTCAGTCCGGCGGGGTCGGTGCCGATCGCCATCTGGCCTCCATCCGCGTGTGTTCCTCGTGTGCATACCAGGCCACGTCGATCTCGGCGGCGTCCGAGGTGATCGCGTCGGTGATGCCGGCGTCGGCGACCACCGCGACGCGGACCTGCTCGCCGGTGCGCAGCAGGCTGACCCTGGCCCTGGACCGCGCCGCCGCCAGCGCGGTGATCACCGGCCCGGTCAGCGCCCGGCGCACGGTCGTTGGCACCGGCAGCGGCGCGCCACTGACGGCCAGCGAGACCGCCAGGCCCCGGCGTTCGGCCACGTCGACGCACGCGGACAGCTCGTGCACGAGCGGGTCCGGCACGTCGTCGTGCTCGGCGAACAGCCTGCGCAGCTGGGTGGCGGCGAGCACGATCCGCCGTTGGGTGTCCGGGGTGCGGGGGTCGACAGTACCGTCGGCCATGCCCGCCAGCAGCGGCAGCGTCGCGCCGAGTTGGCCGGCGAACCGGCGCCGGTGGTCGAGCGCGCCCTGTTCGCCGAGTACCTGGCGGGTGGCGATCCGGTCCCGCTCGACGGCCAGGTCACCGGCCTGGCGCGACCCCCGGTGCAACGCCCGGACGACCAGCACCACGGCGACCTGGAAGCTGGTCACGCTGAGCAGGACGATCGCCGCGGCGCTGATCCCGGCCCGGTCGGGCAGACCGGCGACCGCGAACTGGACGACGTTGTTGGCGGCGAGCACGCACAGCGCGGCGACGAGGATGGCGACCCGTTCGACCAGCAGCAGGAGCAGCAGCCAGCCGACCACGCCGAAGGACCAGTCGAGTTCGGTGAAGTACTTGCCGACCGGCACGGCCGAGGCGGCCACGCCCGAGGCGACCAGCGACACCACCGCCCCCGGCACCACCACGGCCAGCGGCAGCGGCCGGCCGCGCAGCACCCAGGCCGCGCTCAGCACGCTCACCATGGTCAGCGCGACGAACGCGAGATCGGCGGCCAGCGCGGGCCGGTAGCGGTCCTGGTGGCCGAACAGCTGCGGGCCGCCCAACGTGGCCTGCTGCAACAACACCACGGTCAGCAGCACGATCCGCATCACCGGGAACACCCGGTCGGCGAACTGGTACGGCTCGTGGTCGCGCTCAGGCATCTGGCCACGCCAACCGAACTGTGGTGCCGCGGCCGGGGGCCGAGGTGACGACCGCGCTGCCGTCCACCGCGGCCATCCGCGCGATCAGCGAGCCGCGGATGCCGTGCCGCTGGCCGGTCACCGCGTCGGGGTCGAACCCGCATCCGCTGTCGGTCACCGTCACCATCACGCCGGCGCCCGCGCCGGCGACCCGTAACGCCACCACGGCCACCCCGGCGTGCCGCTCCACGTTGAGCAGTGCCTCGCGCACCGCGCGCACCAGCGCCAGCGCGACCGCGACCGGGACGAACGGCGTCGGATCCCAGCGCGCGTCCACGTCGAGGGAACTGCCGTCGACCAGCGGCCGCAGCGAGGACTCGACGGCGACGAGTCCGTCCCGGGCGTCCGAGGCGGCCAGGACGGCGAGGTCGCGCCGGGCGTACTCGGCGACCCTGGCCGGATCGACGTCGACGCCGTGGGAGGCGACCATGAGGAAGGTCGCCGACGCGGTGTCGTGCAACAGCGCGAGGTACTCCCGATCCTGGCGACGGCGCGCCGACGCGACCGCCTCGGCGCGTTCCAGCCCGACCTGCCGCTCGCGCAACCGGTCGACCCGTCTGGCCGACCGGAGCAACAGCAGGAACGCCAGCCGCGCGAGCACGCTCTCGATGACCACCCGCAGCGCCACCGTGACGCTCTGGTCCAGGTCCAGCGCCGGCAGGGTCACCGCCAGCAGACCGGCCAGCACGGGCACGGTCACCGAGGGCGGGCTCTCCCACTGCAGGGTGATCGCGGTGATCGTGAGCGTGTTGAGCACCCACTGGTTCAGCTCGCCGGGCACCGGCGCGGTCCACTGGTAGGCCGCGCAGATGGCCCCGGCGCGGATCACCGCCAACACGAGCGCCGCGCGTCTGCCCCGGCCGGTGTGCCCGGAGTGGATGTCCACCACGCCGCTGACCACGACGAGGACGAGCAGCGCGTACCCGAGCGGCCGCGCCCCGGCCGGCGCCGCCAGCACCCCGAGGGCGCTGATCAGTATCAGGCCGATCCCCCGGGCCGGCCCGACGAACCGGCGCACGACGAGGAGGAGAACGGACTCCGCCTGGGCTGGCATCGCGCGATGTTAACGCCTCACTCCACTTGTCAATAATAGTTTCATCTGAAACAGTTCCACATGAACCTACTTGTCGAAAGGGCGTGGACATGGCGAAGTTGAACGCGATCGGTGGCACGGCGTTGCGGGTGGCCGCACTGCGCGCGGCCGAGACCCGTCGACCGGACCACCTGGTGGCCGACCCGCACGCGGAGCGGTTCCTCGCCGCGGCCGGCGACTCCACCGGCGGCAGCGGCCAGCACGGACTCGGCGACGAGTTCGTCGCCGTCATGAGCCAGCAGGTCGCGGTCCGCACCAGGTTCCTCGACGACGCCCTGCTCGCCGCCACCGCGGCCGGCTGCCGCCAGGTCGTCCTCGTGGCGTCCGGAGTGGACAGTCGGGCGCACCGGCTGGCCTGGCCGGCGGGCGTCGAGCTGTTCGACCTCGACCAGCCGGCCGTGCTCGAGTTCAAGGACCAGGTGCTCGACCCGGCCTCGGCCAGGTGCACCAGGCACCCGGTCGGCGTCGACCTGCGCACCGACTGGCCCGTTCCGTTGCGGGCAGCGGGTTTCCGGCCGGAGCGACCCACCGCGTGGCTGACCGAGGGCCTGCTCTACGCACTGGACCCGGCCGCCGCCGACGGGCTGCTGACCACCATCGGCGGGCTGAGCGCGGCCGGCAGCATCATCGCCTTCGACCACATCCAGACCAGCCAGCGCCTGCGGGAGATGTTGCGGGCGACCGATCCCGCGCTGGTCCAGCTGTGGCGGGGCGGCCCGGCCGACCCGGCGGAGTGGCTCACCCGCCACGGGTGGACCGCCGAGATCACCGAGCTGGCCGACCTGGCGCGCCACCACGGCCGCACCGTGCACCCGGCCTACGACCCGGCCGCCGGCGGCGCGCACAGCTGGCTCGCCACCGGGACCTGGCAGGTACCGTCACCGACATGACCAGCGGCCGTGCGACGAACCAGCCGGGCGACCCGTCGCCGTTCGCCGTCGGCCTGCTGCTCAGACGAGCCCATGACCGGGCGGCCTCGGCACTGGCCGAGGCCGTCCGGCCGCTGGGCATCGAACTCCGGCACTTCGCGGTGCTCATCGAACTCGCCACGCACGGCCCGAAGAACCAGCGCGACCTGACCTCGGCCGTCGGCACCGACAAGGCCTCCATGGTCCGGCTCATCGACGACCTGGAGGCCGCCGGCTACGCCGTCCGCCAGGCCAGCCCGACCGACCGCCGGGTGCGCACCGTCGCCCTGACCGAGCAGGGCCTGCGGGCCTTCGACGCCGCGCACGTCCCCGCCAGGGACATCGCGACCGCACTACACGCCCACCTCGCCCCCGGCGAGGACAAGCAACTCCTGGACCTACTGACCCGCTTCACCCACCCAACGCCCTGAATGCCTCATTCGGGACGCTCAACGTCCACAATGAGGCATTCAGGGCGTTCGGCTAGCCGGTGGTGAAGTCGTACTGGCCGGAGCCGACTTCCAGGGTCAGCACGCCGTCGGCGTAGGACGACGCGCGTACGCCGGCCGCCGTGCTCGCCGGGCCTCGGGACTCGGTGACCGCGTCGGCCGAGGTCGCCGGGACCGCCACCCGCGCGGTGGTGTTGACCGGGACGTCGACCGTGAGGCGCAGCCGGGAACCGGTCAGCGTCCAGGACGAGCTGATCGTGCCGTAGGCGGACTCCAAGCTCCCGGAGCCGCTGGTGAGCCCGCCACCAGGGCGCGGCGCGACCAGGAAGGAGCCGTACCCGGCCGACAACGGGGTGATGCCGGCGATGTTCTCGTACATCCACTTGCCGACCGCGCCGTAGGCGTAGTGGTTGAACGAGTTCATGCCGGGATCGTTGAAGCTGCCGTCCGGGTTGATCGAGTTCCACCGCTCCCACATGGTGGTGGCGCCCATGGCGACCTCGTAACCCCACGACGGATACTCCTGGCGCAGCAACAGCTCGTAGGCCTTGTCCAGGTGCCCGCTGCCGCTCAGCGCCGGCAACAGCCATGGGGTGCCGAGGAACCCGGTGGTCAACGCGTTCCCGCTGGCGGCGATCTTCGCCACGAACCGGTCGGCCACCGCGGCCCGCTGCCCGGCCGGCACCAGGTCCATGCCCAGCGCCAGCGCGTAGCCGGTCTGGCTGTTGCCCGACACCGTGCCGTCCGCGGCGACGTAGGCCGAGGCGAACGCCGAACGGACCTCAGTGGACAGTGCGGCGTAGGTCCGCGCGTCGGTGGTCTCGCCGATCGCGGCCGCCATCTCCGCGAGCATCCTGGTGTCCTGCGCGAAGTACGCGGTGCCCAGGACGCCGGACGGGGTCGGGTCCTCCAGGTTGAGCCAGTCCTCGAACCGGCCCCGGCCGTCGTCGAGCAGGTCGGCACCCGCGCCGGCACGGACGAACTCGACGAACCGGCGCATCGACGCGTAGTGCTCGCGGACGATCGTGGTGTCCCCGTAGGCCTGCCACACCGCGTGGGGCACGGTCACACCCGCGTCGGCCCAGCCGACACCGCCCGGGCCGTTGTCGGTCGGCTCGGGCGCGATCGGCGGGTAGTCGCCGTTGGCCCGCTGGGTGGCGCGCAGGTCGGCCAGCCACTTGCCGAGGAACGCGCGGGTGTCCTGGTTGTAGGACGCGGTCGGCGCGAACACGTTGATGTCGCCGGTCCAGCCGAGCCGTTCGTCCCGCGCGGGCGTATCCGTTGGGATGGACAGGAAGTTGCCCCGCTGACCCCAGACGATGTTGCTCTGCAACTGGTTCAGCATCGGGTCCGAGGTGCTGAACGACCCGGTGTTGGGCAGGTCCGAACCCCAGACCACGCCCCGCACGTCGGCCGCGGCCGGCGGGCTGATCCCGGTGATCTCGACGTAGCGGAACCCGTGCTGGGTGAACGTCGGCTCGTAGGTGACGGTCCCGTCGGCGGCGAAGGTGTAGCGGTCGGTCGCCTTGGCTGCCCGCAGGTTCTCGGTGTAGAGCGTGCCGTCCCGGTTGAGCACCTCGCCGTGGCGGATGGTCGCGGTCTGGCCGGCGGTGCCGGTCAGCCGCAGCCGGGTCACGCCGACCATGTTCTGCCCGAGGTCGTAGACGAAGGCGCCGGGGGTCGGCTCGGTGCGCTCCCGCGCGGTCAGCACCTCGAGCGCCCGGACCGGCTCGTCCGGTTGGGGCGCCAGCAGGGTGGTCGCGGACTCGGCGGTCTCGGCTGGCGTCCAGCCGGTGTCGTCGAAGCCGGGCTCGGCCCAGCCCGCATGCGCCAGCCGCGCGTCGTAGGTCTCGCCGGATTGCAGGTCCCCCAGGACGAACGGACCGTTCGCCGAGGTCCACGAACTGTCCGAGCGCACCCACTGGTGGCTGCCGTCGGTGTGGTCGACGCGCACCTGGGCCACCGCGGACGGCGTCCGGCCGTACAGGCCGGGACTCGGGTAGTAGCCGACCCTGCCGGCATACCAGCCGGGTGCCAGTGCGATGCCGAACGCGTTGGCGCCCTGGCGAACCTGGTCGGTCACGTCGTAGGTCTGGTGCTGGATGACGGTGCGGTAGTCGGTCCAGCCGGGGGCGAGCTCGTGGTCGCCGACCTTGTTCCCGTTGAGCGTCAGCTCGTAGATCCCGCGGGCCGCGCCGTAGGCCGTCGCGGCGGCCACCTGCTTGCCGTCCGGGACGGTGAACTCCGTGCGGAACAGGGGAAGGCTGGAGTTGGCGGAGTAGTAGGCCTCCACTGAGGACAGCAGGGCCAGCCCGTCCGGCCCGACGGTGCCGCCGCTGAACGGGTTGTGCCCGTCGGCGAAGTCGACGTCGGCCAGGGTCGCGCCGTCCGCGCCGGTGACCGTCGCGTGGTGCACGACCGCCTGTTCGGGGGCGCCGTTGGAGACGTTGACCCGGTAGCCGAAGGTGCCGGCGGTGAAGTTGGTCATCGCGCGCTGGTCGGCCCGCGCGCCGTCGATCGCCGTGGTGATGGTGTTCCCGGCGACCGAGATCGTCAGGTGGTGGCGGCCGGTGAGCAGGTCCTGCTCGGAGATCACCGCCGAGACGTCGACCTCCTCGACCAGTTCGTAGGCGCCGTCGGTAAGCCGGTGTACCCGCAGTTTCGGCCTGCCGGTGCCGTCGGCGACGTTGAGCTGCCACAGGTAGCCGTCGTTGTCGGCGGCGCGGAGGAACACGCCGAGCGCGAGCGCGGTCAGGGTGAACTCGGTGTCCACGGTGTAGTCGGTCCAGCCGAGTGCCTCGTCGGTGTCGGTGAGCCACTGCGCGCCGGTCCAGTCGTCCTGGGCGAGCAGCCCGGACTCGAACCACGCGGGGGCGCTCCACCTGCTGGCCACGCCCTGGTCGTCCCACACCCGGACCTGCCAGTGGTAGCGGGTCGCCGAGCGCAGGGCCGGACCGGCGTAGGACACGTCGACCTGCTTGGCCGACGCGACCTTGCCCGACGCCCAGACGTCGGCCGTGCCCGGCCGGGAGCCGACCCGTACCTCGTAGGCGGTCTGCGTGACCCCTCGTCTGTCCGAAGTGGACGCCCAGGCCAGCTGTGGCCGGCCGGCGATGCCGAGCGGGTTGACCCGCCCGTCGGTGGTCAGCGCACCGACCCGCAGGCCCCCGGCCGCGAACGCGGACGAGGGCAGCGCGAGCAGTGACGCGGCGAGTACCAGTACGACGGCGAGCGCCATGACTGGCCGGAAACGGTTGACACGAAAGAAGAACAGACCCGGCAGGGGACGGGCGACGACCATGCGAACCTCCGCGCTGACGTTCGCGAACAGGGTTATTGAAACGATTCAATCATCCTTTCAAGGCTAGGTGACCCAGCTCACCCGAGTCAACCCGCCGGCCGGGACGCCAGTGCGGCGAAGGGTCCCTTCGCTGCGCTGGACGCAGTGATGGGACCCTTCGCTGCGGTGGGGAACGGGGTCAGAACGCCTGATTGGCGAAGCCGCGGGTGGCGACCGCCGACATCATCGACATCCACACGCTGCTGGTGGTGTGCGGATCGCCGCTGATGCCGAGCCGGGACTTGGCGGTGTTGAACGCGCTCGTGGTGAGCGGTCCCCAGACGCCGTCGACCGCGAGCCCGGAGCCCATGAAGTTGTTGCACATGGCCTGGACGAACTTGCAGTCACTCGACGACCCCTTGACACACCTCGGCGGCAGGTCGCCGAAGTCGGAGTGGATGTGGTCTCCGTGCGCGGCGTTGTACCACCCGTCGAGCACGTATCGGAACCGCCGCCGGCACACCGCGTCCACCGCGATGTAGCGCCGCCGGATCGACTGGGTGCCCGAGGCGTGCGCCCGGTCCAGCGGCGCGCAGGTCGTGCCGCTGGACCAGCGCACGTGGTCGAGGTCCATCGCGGTGCCCGCGCCGTGCTGGCCCGCCTTGTTGACGTAGAACCCGGCCGACACCAGGTACGACACGCTGCCGTAGCCGGCCGACAGGCTGCGCAGGTCGCGCACCCACAGCACGAGCCGGTCGTAGAAGGCCTGGGTGACGTTCCAGTTGCGCGGGGTGGTGTTGCCGGGATTCGAGCGCCAGTAGTAGACCGGGGTGCCGTCGATGGTGCTGAAGCTGATCATGTTCGTCCTCCCTCAGACCGTCGCCGACACGATGCGTCCGTCGACCAGCCAGTACGACTGGTCGCCAAGGACGCCGAGCGCCTTGGCCTCCTGGGGCACCGCCACCGGCTGGCGACCGGCACCGACCACACCGCTCTGCCCACCGGAGCCGCCGATCACGTTGCCCACCCAGCGCACCCCGGCGCCGGTGACCGCCAGCGAGCGGATGGCGGTATCCACCAACCCCGCGCCGGCCGTCCAGGTGAGCCCGTCGGCCGAGGTGGCCAGCACACTGCCCGAAGAGTCCACTGTGGACAGAAGCCAGCCGTCCGGACCGCCGGCGGCCGCACTGACCGCCAGCTCGTCGGTGTACGCCAGCCCGTCGACCGGCGCGACCTGCCAGCTGTTGTCCTGATACCGCAAGGCGAACCGCTGCCGGGGGGCGCGTTCCACAGTGAGCAGCGCGCCAAGCGCGAGCGCGTCGCCACCGCGCACCGCGACCGCGGTGAGGTGACCGTCGAGTCCGGTGAGGCTGGTCGCGACGTGCCAGTCCAGCCCGTCGGCGGACTCCCAGACCGTCGGGCTCGACCGGTCGCCGTCGGCCAGCGCGCCGACCGCGACCACACCGCCGGCCGGCCCGGCGGCGAGGTCGAGCACGTCGGCGCCGGCCAGTCCGGTCGTCGGCCGGCTGGATCCGTTGGCGGCGACCAACAACCAGCCGTCGGACGCCAGACCGAGCGTGTGCACGGTGGCGCCGAGCCGGGCCACACCGACCGCCCGGTCGAGGGTGGCCGGTGCCGCCGAGGCGGTGCCGGCGGTGGCCACACCGGTCGCCAGGACGGCGCCTGCCGTGGTGACCGCGCCGACGAAGGTGCGTCTGGTCAACCGGGATTCGGGCCGGGATTCGGGGATGTGCGGGGATGACGTCATGCGGTGCTCCTCGCGTGCAGGTGGCCCAGCGGACCGATATGCAGGGGGTGGGCCGGGTGATGTCCGCACTGCCGATCGAACCGCGCGCGGATGGCCTTAGGCAACACACTGGCGCGACGTTTTGTAAGCAAATTTTTAACATCACCACTGAACCGTTCACCGTCCGCACGCGTAAGACCCCGCGCTGTGTCCCCGAAGGAGAAGTAGAGGAGCTGGAATGTCAGGACTCAGACGGGCAGGCCGCGCGCTCGCGGTGGCCGCTCTGCTGCCCGCCATGATCTCCGTAACGGTCTCGGCGACCGCCGCCGAGACCGCCGCCGGCGCTCGGCACGACGTACCTCTCGACCAACTGCGGGTGGCGACCACCCAGGTCGCGTCCGGGCTGGTCCGCCCGGTCGCGATGGCCGGACTCGACGACCACGCCGGCCGGATCCTGATCGCCGAGAAGGCCGGCACGGTCCGGGTGTTCGACCCGAGGACCGGGCTGGCCGCCGAGCCGGCACTCGATCTGCGCGACCGGGTCAACAGCGTCGCCAACGAGCGCGGACTGCTCGGCATCGCGCCCGCCCCCGACTTCCGGCACACCGCGCAGGTGTACGTCGCGTACACCAGCCTGCCGGACGGGGCACTGACCCTGTCCCGGGTGCCGCTCGGCGACCCGAGCGCGGAACAGGTGCTGCTCACCCAGGAGCACGCCCAGTTCGCCAACCACAACGGCGGCCAGCTCGCGTTCGGCCGCGACGGCTACCTGTACTGGAGCCTCGGCGACGGCGGAAGCGGCGGGGATCCCCAGGCCACCGGCCAGAACCTGGGCACGTTGCTCGGCAAGGTGCTGCGGCTGGACGTGAGCCGCGCCTGCGGCGCGCTCCCCTACTGCGTGCCGAGGAGCAACCCGTTCGTCGGCACGCCCGGTGCCCTACCGGAGATCTGGGCCTACGGCCTGCGCAACCCGTGGCGGTTCTCCTTCGACGCGCGCGACGGCGCGCTGTGGCTGGCCGACGTCGGCCAGGGCACGTTCGAGGAGATCAACCACACCGGCAGGGCCGACGGCGGGGTGAACTTCGGCTGGTCGTGCAAGGAGGGCCCGGCGGTGTTCAACGCCGAACGCTGCGCGCCGGAGGCCGATTACACCGACCCGGTCTTCCACTACCAGACCGGGGTGGAGGGCTGCGCGGTGATCGGCGGGCACGTCTACCGCGGCCACCGGTACGACCGGCTCGCCGGCGGCACCTACGTGGCGACCGACTACTGCGCCGGCACCGCGTGGGCGGTGCGCGCGAACCGGGACGGTTCCCATGACAGCGCGGCGATCGGCGCGTTCCCGGCGCAGGTGAGCTCGTTCGCCCAGGACCGGTCCGGTGAGCTGTACGCGGTCACCGACCGCACCGGCGAGCTGTACCGGGTCGGCTTCCAACGCGTGCCGCCGACCGGCTGACCGACGGCGGTCAGTGGGGTGCGCCCGGCCGGCGACACCCCACTGACCAGCGTGAAGGGCACGCGGGTGACGATGGTGTCCGTCCACTCTCGTCACCAGGAAGGGTGCGCACCACCGATGACCATCGACCTCGCTGTCGCCGACGGGATCGCCACGATCACCATCGACTCGCCACCGACCCGCAACGCGCTCAACCCGACCTCGTCCCGCCAACTCGTCGAGGTCTGCGACCAGGTGGCGGCCGACCAGGAGGTCGGGGCGGTGATCGTGCGCGGCGGGGGCGGCACGTTCTGCTCCGGCGCCGAGCGGGAGGTGCTGGCCCGCGCCGGAGAGGACCCGGCCGACCCGGAGCGCTTCGCCGAGCTTGGCGCGGTCTACGACGCGTTCGTGCGGGTCGGGTCGCTGCCGGTGCCCACGATCGCCGCCGTCCAGGGCGCCGCGGTCGGCGCCGGGGTGAACCTGCTGCTGGCCACCGACCTGCGGATCGTGGCCACCGACGCGCGGATCATCGCCGGCTTCACCCGGATCGGCATCCACCCCGGCGGCGGGCACTTCACGCTGCTCGGCCGCCTGGTCGGGCGGGAGGCGGCGGCCGCGATCGGGCTGTTCGGCGCCGAGGTGTCCGGCACCCGCGCGGCCCAGCTCGGGCTGGCGTGGGAGGCCGTGGACGCCGAGGCGGTGGACGCGCGGGCGCGGGAGCTGGCCGCCGCGGCCGCGCGCGACCCCGAGCTGTCCCGGCGGGTGCTCGGCTCGATGCGCGCCGAGTTGGACCCGCCGGGGGTGTCCTGGCCGGCGGCGTTGGAGCTGGAGCGCGGTTCGCAGATGTGGTCGCTGCGCCGCCGCGCCAAGAACGGCTGACTTCGCGCGCCGGGCGCCGCCCCCTCCGGATCGGCGCCCGGCGATCCCCGGTCAGCTCCATCGGTCCGCTCCTCCCCCACCGACTGGCTGACACGACGGTCGGTCAGAAAAAGGCACACCGGGTTCGTGGCGGCCGATTGACCCACAATTTCCACTCACGCTGCGTGTCCATTCGCCACCACGTGTGAGACTTATGATTTTCAAAGTCGAAAGTTGGTCTGATCAGAACAAAAGATGCTGGAGGTTTCGCCGAAATGGCGGAAAGATGTCGAGGCGACGGGGTGCTCACGTTCGGTAAGGGACGTGCGCGCTCGCCGCTCTTCAAGGAGGAAGAATGCAGTCACGGTCGCGTCGCCGACCCAGAAGAGGCCTGATCAGCCTGCTCTGCGTCGCCATCCTCGGCTCGCTGTCGGCCATCACCGCGCCATCGGCCTCGGCCCAACCTCCCGACCTGCCACCTCAGGAACCCGGCGTCACCCTGCGCACGTTCGACGTGCAGGTCCCGCTGCTGGAGCTGTGCACCCTCAAGGCGGGCCAGACCCCCAACGTCGACAAGCTGATGCCGACCATCGACTGGAGCACCGTCGAGGACTTCGGCCTGGAGAGCAACTTCGTCACCCACGCCATCGCCAACATCGACATCCCGGCCGACGGCACCTACACCTTCCGCCTGACCAGCGACGACGGCTCCCGGCTCTACATCGACGACCAACTGGTCATCGACCACGACGGCCGGCACGCCGCCGCGCCAAAGGACGGCGCGGTCACCCTGACCGCCGGCTACCACGCGTTGCGCACCGAGTTCTTCGAGGTCGGCGGCGAGCAGGTGCTCCAGCTGGGCTGGCGGCCACCGGGAGCCGCGGACTTCGAGGTCGTGCCCAACACCGTGCTGAGCACCGACGCCGACGTGGTCCGGGTGACCGCCCCCGGCCGCAAGGAGTGCGAGGGCACGAACGACACCCCCGGCGACGGCCTGCCGCTCCAGGACGTCAACCCCGGCTACACGCTGACCGACCTGCGGCCCGACGGCTTCCAGCCCCAGGTGTCCGGCATGGACTGGACCGACGACGGCCGGCTGGCCATCGCCACCTGGGGCGACAGCCTCACCTCCGTCGGCGAGGTCTACCTGCTGGACAACGTCACCGGCACCACCGACCCGAGCAAGGTCACCTACACCAGGGTGGCCACCGGGCTGCAGGAGCCGATGGGCCTCGCGGTGGTCGACGGGACGATCTACGTCTCCCAGAAACACGAGCTCACCGAACTGAAGGACCTCGACGGCGACGACGTGGCCGACGAGTACAACACCGTGGCCACCTGGCCGTTCAGCGGCAACTTCCACGAGTTCGCCTTCGGCCTGCTCTACCGCGACGGGAACTTCTACCTGAACCTGTCGGTGGCGATCAACTACGGCGGCGCGACCACCGACCCGCAGCCGGCGGAGAACCGGGGCACCAGCATCGTGGTGAACCGGGCGACCGGGAAGGTCAGCTACGTCGCCGGTGGCCTGCGCACCCCGCACGGCCTCGGCTGGGGCCCGCACAACGAGCTGTTCGTGACCGACAACCAGGGCGGCTGGCTGCCGGCCTCGAAGCTGGTGCACGTCAAGCGGGACCGGTTCTTCAACCACTACACCAATCCCGACGGCCCCTTCGACGCCAACCAGGTCACCAAGCCGGTGCTGTGGATGCCGCAGAACGAGATCGCGAACTCGCCAAGCACCCCGATCACCCTGCGGTCCGGGCCGTTCAAGGGCCAGCTGCTGATCGGCGACGTCACCTACGGCGGGCTGCAGCGCGCCGCGCTGGAGAAGGTCAAGGGCGAGTACCAGGGCGCGCTGTTCCGGCACACCCAGGGCCTGGAGTCGGGCATCACCGAGACCACCGTCGGCCCAGACGGCGCGATCTACGTCGCGGGTCTCGGCGCGGACGGCAACTGGGGCCAGGAGGGCAAGCTCAAGTACGGCCTGCAGAAGCTCACCCCCAACGGCGCCACCGCCTTCGACATGAAGTCGATGAACGTCACCGGGGACGGCTTCCGGATCAGCTACACCCAGCCGCTGTCGGCCGAGACGATCGCCACCCTGACCGCCGACCCGGCCAAGGCCTACCAGCTCGAGCAGTGGCGTTACGTGCCGACCGAGGCCTACGGCGGCCCCAAGGTGGACGAGCAGACGCTGACGGTCACCGCCGCCGAGGTGTCCCGCGACCGCAGGTCGGTGACCCTGAAGGTCGACGGGCTCAAGCCCGACCGCGTCGTGCACCTGCGCTCGCCGCGCCCGTTCGCCGCCGAGGGCGGCCAGGAGCTGTGGAGCACCGAGGCCTGGTACACGCTCAACGCGCTGCCGGGACCGACCAGGCGCCAGGTGTTCTACGAGGTCGAGGAGGGCAACCGGGAGGGCGGCGCCGGCCTGGACACCGAACACCCCGGCTACTCGGGCATCGGGTTCGTCGACCAGTTCGGCAACCAGGGCGCGTCCGCCAGGATGCACGTCACCGTGGACGATCCCGGCACCTACAACGTGGCCCTGCGCTACGCCAACGGGCCGAACCCGTTCGCCGGCGACAAGACCGTGAGCGTGTACGTCAACGGCGCCAAGGTGCGCCAGACCGTCCTGCCGACCACGGTGACCTGGCAACAGTGGGCGTCCAAGACCGAGAAACTGCGGCTGCGCAAGGGCGTCAACACGATCGAGTACCGGGTCGACGAAGGCGACACCGGGCACGTCAACCTCGACCTGATCACCGTCCGCGAGCCGGGGGAACGGATCACCCTGTTCCGCGGCACCGACCAGTCCGAGTGGCAGCACACCGACGGACGCGCGGCGAGTTGGCCGACGCTGCCCGGCGGCGTGATGGAGGTCTGCTGCGGCGACCTGCGCACCAAGGAGACCTTCGGCGACTTCCGGCTGCACGCCGAGTTCCGGGTGCCGCTGCTGCCGCCGGAGGTGACCGGCCAGGACCGCGGCAACAGCGGGGTCTACCTGCAGGAGCGCTACGAGGTGCAGATCCTCGACTCCTACGGGGACACGACGCTGGCCGACAACGAGGCGGGCGCCATCTACACCAAGAAGGCGCCGGACGTGAACATGGCGACCGCGCCGGAGACCTGGCAGACCTATGACATCGTGTTCCGGGCCGCCAGGTACGACGCGGCCGGGAACAAGACCGAGGACGCCAGGGTCACGGTGCGGTGGAACGGCACGGTCGTGCACGACGACGTCGCCATCGACGGGGTCACCGGGGGCAGCATCCCCGAGTCCCCGTCGACCGGCGCCATCCGGTTGCAGGATCACGGCAACACCGTGCGGTACCGCGACATCTGGATCCAGCCACTGGGTTGAGCTGGCGGCGGGACCCGGCGTCGCCGGGTCCCGCCCCGCGGTTGATCGCGGCTTGACCGCCTCCGGGTACGATTCGTAACGCATCTGATTTAAAATCGGACATTCCCCCGGAGGCCACCGCCCATGCCCCACGCCCCCACCAGGTCCGTGCCGAAAGCGAACACCGTCGTCGGGGTCCTGGCCTTCGCGGGCATCGTGGTCTCGCTGATGCAGACCCTGGTCATCCCGCTCGCTCCCGAGTTCCCCCGGTTACTCGACACCTCGGCCGCCAACGCCGCCTGGGTGATCACCTCGACCCTGCTGGCCAGCGCGATCGCGACGCCGGTCGTCGGCAGGCTCGGCGACATGTACGGCAAGCGGCGGATGCTGCTGGTCAGCCTGGCCGTGCTGGTGGTCGGCTCGATCGTGTGCGCGATGGCCGACTCGCTCCTCCCGATGATCATCGGCCGGGCGCTGCAGGGCCTGGCCGGCGGGGTGATCGCACTGGGTATCAGCATCATGCGCGACGAGCTGCCCGCCGAACGGCTCGGCGCGTCCACCGCGCTGATGAGCGCCTCCCTCGGGGTCGGCGGCGCGCTTGGCCTGCCGGCGGCCACCTTCATCGCCGAGCGCGCCGACTGGCACGTGCTGTTCTGGGCGGCCGGTGGGATCGGGCTGCTGGTCACCCTGCTGGTGTTCGTGCTCGTGCCGGAGTCCCCGGTGCGCAGCGGCGGCCGCTTCGACGTCGTGGGCGCCGGTGGGCTGTCGGTCGCGCTGCTGTGCCTGCTGCTGGCGATCTCCCAGGGCGCCACCTGGGGCTGGACCAGCGGCCTGACCACCGGGCTGTTCGCCGCCGCGGTCCTGGTGCTGCTGGTGTGGGGCTGGTGGGAGCTGCGCACCAGCCGGCCGCTGGTCGACCTGCGCACCACCGCCCGTCGGCAGGTGCTGCTCACCAACCTCGCGTCCGTGGTGTTCGGGTTCGCGATGTTCGCGATGGCGCTGGTGATCCCGCAGTTGCTGCTGCTGCCGGCGGAGACCGGCTACGGCCTCGGCCAGACCATGCTGGCCGTCGGTCTGGTGATGGCGCCCAACGGGTTGATCATGATGGCGATGGCGCCGCTGTCGGCGTACATCTCGCGGACCAGGGGACCCAAGATCACGCTGATGATCGGCGCCGCGGTGGTCGCCACCGGCTACGCGCTGGGCATCGGGTTGTTGTCGACGGTCTGGCAGCTGGTCCTGGTCTCCTGTGTGATCGGGGCGGGAGTCGGCCTGTCCTACGGCGCGATGCCCGCGCTGATCATGTCGGCCGTGCCGGTGTCCGAGACGGCGGCGGCCAACAGCCTCAACACACTCATGCGCGCCATCGGCACCGCCACCTCCAGCGCGGTCGCCGGGGTGATCCTCGCCCAGCTGACCACCACGTTCGGCACCACCGCGGTGCCGTCCCAGGACGGCTTCCGGCTGATCATGGCCATCGGCGCCACCGCGGCGGTCGGCGCGATCGTGGTGGCCGCGTTCATCCCCGGCCGGGCACGGCCGGCCCCGCTGGATCGCGAGACGGACCCGGCACCTGGTCGAGTCGGCGAGGACACGAAGGGTCTCGCCACCGCCGGATAGCCGGGCAACGGTGCCCCACCGGGTCGAACCTGTCGGCACCGCCGGGTAACTCGCTAAACCGTCAGGCAGAACGGGTGCCCGGCCGGGTCGGCGAAGACGCGAAAGGTCTCGCCCCCGCCGGGGAGCCCGGTGGCGCCCAGCTCGAGCGCGCGGGCCTGGCCGGTGTCCAGGTCGTCGACGAGGATGTCGAGGTGGGCCTGTTGCGGCGCGGTCGGGTCCGGCCAGCGTGGCGGGGTGTACTCGGCGATCTGCTGGAACATCACGTTGCGAGTGCCGTCGGTGATCAGCGCGCCCTCCGGCCCCTCGTAGGTGAGCTCCATGCCCAGCAGCGCGGCGTAGAAGCGGGCCAGGCCGACCGCGTCCGGCGCGTCGATGGTCACCGCGAACAGCACCAGCTCCTCGCCGACGTCCGCGCGCTCGCACAGATCGAACGGGTGGCCGGCCGGGTCGGCGAGGGTCACCCAGGTGTCCCCGTCGGCGAGCCTGGTCGCGCCGAGCTCCACCGCCCGCCGCGCGGCCACTTCTCGCCCACTCACCTGCAGGTCGAGGTGGACCTGCTGGGGCAGGTCCTGGCCGGGCCACTTCGGCGCGACGTGGTCGGGCGCGCGTTGGAACGCGACCTCCTGGCCGTCGCCGGCGCGCAGCGTGATCCAGTCGGGCACCTGGCGCACGGTGCGCCAGCCGGTCAGCTCGGCGTAGAACGTGGCGAGTCGTTCGATGTCCGCCGCGTCGAGCGCGGCGCCTTCCAGACGTCCGGTAACGGTCATGCCCGCATCCTGCACCCGGGCACCGACAGTTCGAAGGTCAGAACTCCACCGGCAAGGACTCCAACCGGTTACCGAATGGCCTGGTGGGCACCACCACCGGCGCCTCGTCGGCAGCCGGGCGCAGGTCGGGATACCGGTCGAACAGCAGCCGGAAGCACTCCTCGGACTCGGCCCTGGCCAGCGCGGCGCCGAGGCAGTAGAACCCGCCCATGCCGAACGCCAGGTGCCGGTTGTTCTTGCGGGTGATGTCGAACCGCATCGGGTCCGCGAACACCGCCGGATCGTGGTTGGCCGAGTACACCGCGAGGTGCATGGTCTCCCCCGCCGGCAGATCGTGGCCGGCGACGGTCACCGGTTCGATCGACTTGCGGATGACCGAGGTGACCGGACCGGCGCAGCGCAGCATCTCCTCGATCGCGTACCTGGTCAGACCAGGGCGGGACTTGAGCAACGCGAACTGGTCCGGGTGGGCCATCAGCATGTTCAGGCCCCGGCCGATCAGGTTCGCGGTCGTCTCGTGCCCGGCGAACAGCAACAGCACGCAGTTGGCCACGATCTCGTCCTCGGTCACCACCCCGCGCCGCTCCGCGTCGACGAACATGCTGATCAGGTCATCGCGCGGGTGGTCGCGGCGGTCAGCCACGATCTCGCGCAGGTAGTCCTGCATCTCCAGCACGCTGTCCTGGCTGACCAGCAACTCGTCGAGGTCCAGGTTCTGGAACACCGCGCCGATGTGTTTTGACCACGCGCGCAGCCGGTGCCGGTCGGCGGCCGGCATGCCGAACATGTCCGCGATGACGTTGGCCGGGAACGGATAGGCCAGGTCGGCCAGCACCTCCATCCGGCCCTGGTCGGCCACCGCGTCGAGCAGCTCACCGGTCAGCGCCCGCATCTGTGGCCGGAGACCGTTGACCGTCGCCGGGGTGAAGTAGCGCTTGAGCAGTTGCTGGAACCGGTGGTGGCCCTCCGGGGTGGTGTGCCCCATCCACATGTCGACCGACAGTCGAAGCGGCGCCAGCGCCTCCCGCGCCGACGGGGGAGCCGGTCGAACACCCGGGTCGCGGTGGTCGCCGCCAGGCCGTCGTCGCGCAGCGCCGCCAACACGTGCTCGTGCCCGGTGACCAGGTACGCGCCGAGCGCGGGGACCCGGCTCAGCGGCGACCGCGCGCTGATCTCGAGCAGCTGGGCCAACGGGTCCGGTGCATCGAGCAGGTCGTAGGACGGCAGGGTGGCGGTTGAGTTACCCATGGCTTCCAGTGTGCCCAACTTCCCGCCCCGCTGGGGGATCATCCCCCGGCTGGCTCAGTGCAGCTGGACGCCAGCCACCCCCGCCTCGATCACGAACGACCGGTCGGTGCGCACCGGCGCGTCCAGCGCGAATCATGTGTAATGAGCACCAGCGCGGTAATAGGTCGCCACGGGGAGTACGATTCATTGCATGCCCTCCTATCTGCAAGTTACGACCGTCGCTGACGCTCAAGAAACTGCGGTGCGCATCGCTCGATCCGCTGTGGAAAAGCGTTTTGCGGCAAGTGCACAGGTGCGCGGGCCTGTTATTTCCGTGTTCTGGCATCTCGGCCGACTCGAAGAGGGAAAAGAATGGGTGGTAATTCTTAAGACTGCTGCCAGCAGGTACGCCGAGTTGCGAGAGCATCTGCTAGATATTCATCCGTGGGATAATCCCGAAGTCACCGCGACAGAAATGATCGGCGGAACGGACGCATACAACTCATGGCTTGACCGCACGGTTGGCACCAAAGAATGATCCGGGACAGTTCAACCTTGGACCCGCTCAAAAATCCCATTAACAAAAGGCAGTGCCCGATGTTCCCTAAGTCGATGGAGCACGCCACTGATGCGATTATTCGGCCGAACGGATGCAACACCTTTTGCCAGGTCAATACATTCCAGTGTTGTCGCAGTCGCGCGCTCGATCTCTTTGTTGTCGATCAGGGCGTGCGCCAACCACGTTGCATAAAGAGCCTTATCACGTGCATGTGTGTCATCGAAGCACATGAGGGCCTTTTCTAGAGTCGGTATGGACTTTGACGGGTGACCCAACTCCGCCCAACAGCGCCCGGTCATGATATCGATTTCGTTCTCGTCGACCCAGAACACCCAATCAGGCTCTTGCCTGCTGGACTTCTCCTGAAGCGCAATTCGCGCCGCATTTAGCGCCCGCTCGGTGGCGCGGCGGTCTTTTGCGACGGCATAGGTCCATGCCTTTCGCTCGAGAAGAAGTGCTCGTACACGCGGAGTCGCATCCTTTTCGGCTGCGGCGAACGAGGCTTCGGCAAGTTCGACATTGGGAGACGCGACACTTACTTCTTGGTAGGCAAGAAATGCCATGGCGTTCCCGGCCAGTGCGGCATCGTTTGCCTGCCTGGCGGCATCCAAGCTATCGCGATAGTGGCTCTTTGCTTCGACGTGCATTCCTGCGTCAAATGCGGCCCAGCCCGTTAGCTGCGCTTGCTCGGCAAGCACACCGACCAGCTTGACCCGAATGCTCGGTTTCGTGCTGACGGTTCGCACATATTCGATCGTGGATGTCAACTCCGAAAGATACGTTTGATATGTATCGCGTCCGCCCAGGTAATTGTCTAGCCGACGAAGGCGAGCCGTTCGGTCAAGTAGGTAGCGAACATCGGATTCGCCTGCATTGAACTGCAGATCGGGGTGGAAGACAGGCGACATACCCAAGAGGCCTCCGGCGGCGGCCCCTATAAATTCGCGCCTACGCAGCAAATCTATCTCCTGTCCGCTTATTTCCTCCGGTCCGGTTTCCTCTTTCACGGGAGCCGTCGTTGGCTCAATACGGGCGCGTGCCGTGATTCCCTTTCGGCGAATGGGGTAGAACCCGATATCCGCATCGGTTGATGCGCCGAGGACTGCACGAAGGGCAGTGCGATACAGGGCGGTCGGCCATTGAATCTCGCCTCGTTCATATCGACCGATGGCCCGCGCGTCGAGAGACGCATACTGTTTGTTTGTCGTGCGCCACAAATGTTCGTTTACCGCTTCGGCCAACTCTGCTCGGCTCATGCTGTAGCCGGGCGTCGTCGTGGAAGGTGTTGCCTCACGTGCGGTTCGGAATTTCACGTTCGGTTTGGCGGGCCGTTTCTCCGTATGCGCCTCGCGTGCCGACTCGCCGCGAGTTGGCACGCGGTCGCTCTCTTGGCCCATGATCACTCCTCGGCAGTCCACCCCACTGCAGCAGCACCAAGCGTAGCCGGTCGACCACCGCGAACCCGCCGCGTCCACCCCACGTCGTGACCAGCGGTTGCCGTCACACGGACCAGGCGATGCCGTCTTGCCTCCGGTCGACCGAGCACGGACGTCAACCTTGATGAGATCACCTCGTTACGGCGACGGCGTCGACCTCGACCAGCTGGCCCCGGTAGCCGAGAACCGTGACGCCCAGCAAGGTGCTCGGCGCGTCGTGGTCGCCGAACCGCTCGCGCACCACGTTCCAGGCGGTGACGAGGTCCGCCTGGTCGGTGCTCGCGACGTAGACGGCCGTCCGCACGACGTCTGTCAGCGCGGCGCCGGCCGCCCGCAGCGCCACCTCAAGGTTGTCCATGACCTGCCCGGCCTGCCCGGCGACGTCACCGAGCGCCACAACCCGGTCGTGCTCGTCGATCGGACACGCGCCGGCGGTGTGCACCAGCCGGGCACCGGCGGGAACCACCGAGGCGTAGGCATACGGGACAGCATCGGTCAGACCGCTGGCCCGGATCAGTTCCACAGACATGACGACGACAATGCCACGCCGCAGCCGGTGACCGGACAGAAAACAGGACAACCGTTGACGACGGCCGGGGTCGGCGGGTCAACTCGTTCGCGGTGATCACGACCGCGAGGAGATCCCATGTCCCATGTCCGAAGGATGACGTTGACCGCTGCCGTCGTGCTGTCGTTGCTGCCCGGCCTGCCGGCCGCCGCCGACCAGCCGGCCGACCAGGCCGCGTCGCCGGCGAGTTGGGTCGGCACCTGGGCCTCGTCGGCATCCGGCACCGTGCCCGACCTGCCGACCGGCTATGTCGACCGGACGGTCCGCAACGTGGTGCACACCAGCGTCGGCGGCACGGCCGTGCGGGTCTCGCTGACCAACGTCCTGGGCACCGCCGCCACCCGGATGGACGCGGTGACTGTCGCGGTCGCGAAGGCGCCCAACTCCCCGGACGCGGTGCCCAACACCATGCGCGCGCTCACCTTCGGCGGCTCGCCGGCGGTCACCATCCCGGCGGGCGGCAAGGCGCTCAGCGACCCGGTCTCGCTCGCCGTCCCCGCCGACGGTGACCTGCTGATCAGTGTGTTCACCCCGGAGCCGGGCGGTCCGGTCACCTTCCACCAGGTCGCCAACCAGACCTCGTACGTGTCCGGCGCCGGCAACCACGCCGCGGCCGAGGCGGGCACGGCGTTCACCGAGCCGATCACCTTCTGGCCCTACGTCGCCGGGGTCGACGTGCTCGGCGGGCCGGCGCGGGGCGCGGTGGTCACCTTCGGCGACTCGATCACCGACGGGAACAACTCCATCCGCAACGCCAACCACCGCTGGCCGGACTTCCTGGCCAACCGGCTGGCCGACCAGCCGGGGCCGACCAGGCTCGGCGTGCTCAACGCCGGCATCAGCTCCAACCGGCTGCTCAACAGCACCTGGAACCCCAACGCACTGTCCAGACTGGACCGGGACGTGCTGACCGCGACCGGCGCGCGTTCGGTGGTGGTCCTGTTGGGCATCAACGACATCGGCGGCCAGCCACAGCACCACGAGCCGGAGCCGATCATCGCCGCGCTCCAGCAGATCGCCACCCAGGTCAAGGCCAAGGGACTGCGCGTCATCGGCGGCACGCTCACCCCGTTCGCCGGGTCGAGCAACTACACCGAGGAACTGGAAGGCGTGCGGCAGGCGGTCAACGACTTCATCCGCCACGGCGGCGCGTTCGACGCGGTGGTCGACTTCGACGCGGCGCTGCGCGATCCCGTGGTGCCCAACCGGCTGCTCGCCGAGTACGACTCCGGCGACCACCTGCACCCCAAGGACGCCGGGTACCAGGCGATGGCCAGGGCCGTCGACCTCAACGAGCTTGACGGCCGCCCGACCGACACCTGGGTCGGCACCTGGCAGACGGCCATGGCACGCACCACGCCCGACACCGACCAGGGCCTGGCCGACCACTCGTTCCGCAACGTCGTGCACACCAGCATCGGTGGTCACGGGGCCCGCGTGCGGCTGTCCAACGCGCTGGGCACCGCGCCGGTGCTGCTGGGCGGGGTGACGCTGGCGGTGGCCGCGAGGCCCGACGCGCCGGACGCGGTCCCCGGCACGATGCGCCGGGCGACCTTCGGCGGCCTGCCGTCGGTGACCATCCCGGTCGGCGGCGAGGTGCTCAGCGACCCGATCGCGCTCACCGTGCCCGCCGACGGGAACCTGCTGGTGAGCGTGCACACGCCGGAGCCGTCCGGCCCGGTGACCGAGCACCCGCGCGCCTACCAGACCTCGTTCCTCACCACCGGCGGCGACCACACCGCGGACGTCCGCGGCAGCGCGTTCACCCAGGAGACCACGGCCTGGCACTACGTCACCGCGGTGGAGGTCAGGGCACCGTCGGCCTACGGCGCGGTGGTGACCTTCGGCGACTCGATCACCGACGGCGACAGGTCCACGACCAGCGCGAACCTGCGGTGGCCGGATGTGCTGGCCGACCGGCTGGCCGCCGCGCCAGGACCGACCAGGCTCAGCGTGGTGAACAGCGGCATCAGCGGCAACCGGCTCCTGAACAGCGGCACCGGCACCGCGATCGGCGGGCCGAACGCGTTCGCCAGGCTGTCCAGGGACATGCTCACCACGTCCGGGGCGCGCACGGTGATCGTGCTGGAGGGCATCAACGACATCAACAACCTGGAGCACCCCGACCCGGAGACGCTCAAGCTCGCCCTGCGCCAGATCGCCGCGCAGGCACACGCGCAGGGGCTGCGGGTGATCGTCGGCACGATCACGCCGTTCAAGGGCCGGAGCTCCTACAACGAGGAGCGGGAGAGCGTGCGGCAGGCCGTGAACGAGTTCATCCGCACGAGCGACGCGTTCGACGGGGTGATCGACTTCGACCGGGTGGTGCGCGACCCGGCCGACCCGCAGCGGATCAACCCGCCCTACGACTCCGGTGACAACCTGCACCCATCGGACGCCGGCTACCGCGCGATGGGCGAGGCGGTCGACCTGCACGCGTTGCTGCGCACCACGCATGAGGGGCAGCGCGGCAGCGCCGAACCGATGCCGTCGGTGCGGTGAGGTCACGTGCGGTGCGCGGCTTGCCTTGCCTGGTCGAGGTAGTGGTCGATCAGGTCGGTACCCGGCTGGCCGGTGCGCAACGCCTTCGCGCGTTCCAGCAGGGGTAGCACGACCGCCGCGGCGTCGCGTGTGGACAGTGGGGTCGGCCTGCCGAACCGCAGCAGGCCGGCCAGCCGCACGTCGTTCAGTGCCGCGGCGGCGAGGTTCACCAGGCACCGAGCCTCGCCGGCGTTCTCCCCGATGCGACCGAAGATCGTCCGCGCGCGCTGCCAGCAGCGGACGGCGGCGACCAGCTGGCCGTCCCGCATCGCGAGCGCGGTGCCCTGCAGCTCGACGCTGTGCGCCTCGCTGCCGGTGTCGCGCGCGTCGCGGGCGACCTTCTCCGCCTCCCGCAGGCATTCCAGCGCCTCGCCCGGCCGCTCGCCGAGAATGGCCAGCACGCCGAGGTTGACCAGCCGCACGGCGTGTCCCGGCAGCCGCCGGCCGGCGGCGCGCAGGGTCGCCAACCCGGCCATCGCCTCGCCGATCGCCTCGGTGTCCGGCTCGGGACCGGACGCGGCCAGCAGCGCGCGCTCGACCCGCTCGCGGGCCTCAAGCTCGGCCCTGGTCCGGTCGTCAGTGGACTTGGCGTGTGACTGCGCGATGTCCAGCCATGCGGTGGTGTCCCCGAACCGCCGGGCCAGGCGGTGCGCGGCGGCGATCCGGTTCGCCGCGAGCGCGGCGACATCCTCGCGCCGCACCCGCAGCGCCAGCTCGTACAGTCCCCGGTTGACCCCCAGCTGACTGTGGGACCGCTGCTCGCGCACATACCAGTTGTCCAGCCCGTCGGCGATCACGCACAGATCGGCGAACACCAGGTCGAGCAGCACGGCGTCACCGTAGAAGTCCTGGTCGAACAGCGGCCGCAGCGACGGCTCGGAGTTGCGGAACCACGTTCGCGCGGTGTTCGTGTCGACGTCCAGCCGGCCGGCCCATTCCTCGACGTAGCCGGCGAAGTAGCCCACCAGTGCCGGCACCGCGCGCAACGCCGCCGCGCGCCGGTCCTCCTGGTCGCCGGTGCGCACCAGCGGCCTGCGGATCTCCTGTGGCAGCCGGTAGCGCCCGCCCTGCTCCTGCACCAGGTTGCGCAGTCGCAGCTCCGTCAGCGGCGCCAGCGCGTCGCCCGCCGCCGGGACCTGGTCACCGGCCTCGACGATCACCGCCACCGCACCCCGGGTGATGCCGGTGACCGGCAGCTCGGCCAGCGCGCGCAGCAGCCACACCGCCTGGCTGGACATCCCGTCGTGGATGTTGTCCAGGATCGCGGTCCACACCCGTTCGAGCGGCCCGATGACCGGACCGGCTGCCCGCAGATCGTCGTGCATCCGGCGCACGACCTCCTCGGCCGTTGACCCGCTGCTGAGCCGGCGGATCTCCTGGGCGAGCGCCTTCACCGCGCGCGGCCGCCCGGCGCAGGCGGCGAGCAGCGCGGCGACCGGGTCGTCGGTCACCCGGCCACCCAGCCTGCGCAGCAGTTCGGCGACTCGTTGGCGCACGACGGATTCCGGCAGGTCGAGCTCCGCGTCCCAGATCTCGCGCAGGTGGACCAGCGCCAGCTCGGCGACCCGCACCGTGCGGTGCTCGGCGGCGTCGCCGACCGAGATGTCGCCGGCGATTACCAGCCTCGGCCAGCCACCGGCCGGCCACTCCCGCACCAGCCACGCCACCTGCTCGGGCGTGGACACGTTGTCCAGCAACAGGACCACCGGCTCCGCCGGCAGTACCTCGAGCAGCCGCCGCGCCGCGCGGCGCAGCACCTCGTCGGTGTCGTCGGCCGGCTCGCCGATGCCGAACGCGGCCACGATGCGCGCCGCGGCCGCGGCCGGGCCGTCCGGCTCGCTGGTCGAGCGGCTGCGCAGGTCGAACCGGTAGACCCGGCGGGCGTGCTGGTCGGTGACCAGCCACTGGGTCAGGTGCTCGGCGACCGCGGTGGTGCCCATGTCCCGCACACCGGCCAGCACGGCCACGCCGGTGCCCAGCACCCGCTCCCGCGCCTGCGCCAGTTCGTCCCGACGGCCGAACAGCTCGTAGGCCGGCGGATACCAGGCCAGCGGGGCGATCGGCGGCGGCCGGCGCTCCTCGATCTCCTCCGGCCTGCGGCGGCGGTGTTCCCACAACCAGTGGATCGCCAGGACCGCACCGGCGACCACCACGACCACCGATCCCACCGGCAGCAGCAGTGGTCCGATCACCCGGCCGAACCAGGACTGGCTGGCCTGCTCGCCGAGCTGGCCGGACGTCACGCTGGCGAGGATCCAGGTGACCGTGAGCGTCAGTGAGACCTTGACGCGGTTGACCATCCTGCGGTCGCGGCCCATGGCGACTACCTGACCGTCTCGCCGGTCAGCCCGGTGACCACGGTCCGCCAGGTGACCAACAGGATGGCGACCGGGATCAGCGCGGACACCACCGCACCGGCGGCGACCGTGCCCGACGAGGTGGCGAACTGGCGTGCCTCGCCCCACAACAACCGGGCCAACGGGCTGCCGGCCGGCCCGGAGATCAGGAAGCTGACGATGAAGTCGTTCCACACCAACACGAACTCCAGCACGGTCACCGCGACCAGCGCCGGCCGGTAGCGACCGCGCCGCCACACCGCGTCCAGCGCGGGGCGGACGTCGGTGCCCGTTCTCGGCGCGGCGGCGAACGCGGCACGCAGCACCAGCGTCGCGAACGGCAGGCCGGCGGCGGCGTGCACGAGCGCGAGCGCGGCGCGGGAGCCGGCGAACAGCTCGCTCAGCGGGCCGGCGTAGAGCTGCACCGGCGCCACCGCGAGCACGCCGAGCAACACGGTCAGCGCGCGTGCGGTGCGCATGGGCAACCGCCAGGTCAGCAGGTAGGCCGCCGGCACCGCACAGGCCACCACGAGCAGGGTGGCCGGCACCGCGATGGACAGGCTGCCGGCCAGTGCCGGCCACAACCACGTCCCCGCGACCGCGACGAACGAGTCGAGCCCGAGGCCCTCCAGTCGCCACCAGCCCGCGCTGCCGGCGGCTGCCGGGTCGTGCAGTGCGGTGGCCACCAGCACCACCAGCGGCAACACCCACACCACCCCGACGACCAGGCCGATGACCCAGCTCCACCACCGGGTCCGCTCCGAGGCCGGCCCGGTCATCGGCACCGGGTCCGGCGGGTTGCCCCGGCCGATGCCCCGCGTGCCGAACAGGCTCAGCACGGCGACGACGGCGAACAGCAGCACCGCGAGGGCGGCCGGGGCGCCGGTGGCGGTCGAGTCGGTCGTCATCCGCCACCACAGCACGCCGATGACGTTGACGTCCTTGGCGATGGAGTCCGGTGCCGCGATCAGCACCAGGTCGAACACCCGGATCGCGGCCACCAGCACGGTCAGCACGACGATCGAGGTGATCGGACCGGCGCGGGGCAGGCGCAGCCTGCCGACCCGGTGGCCGAGACCGGCGTTGGCGTCCAGCCCCGCGCGGAACAGTACGACGACGAACCCCAGCCAGGACCAGGCGAACGCGAGCCCGAGCACCCACCAGATCATGTCCGGGCCGAGCCAGACGACCCCGCCGAACAGCGCGCTCGCCACGCCGCGTTCCCGGCTCGGGTCGAAGATCATCCGAAAGACCGCGCCGGAGACCATCGCCGACACCCCGAACGGCAGGATCATCAGGTAGAGCAGGACCCGCCACAGCCGGTTGACCAGCCTGCTCAGCACCGCGATCACGTAACCGGTGGCGATCAGCACCAGTCCGATGCCGACCCACAGGACGCTGTGCCAGGCGGCGGCGCGCGCGTCCGGATCCCGCAGGAGGTCGACGAAGTTGCCGACCCCCCACGGCGCGGACAGCGCCCAGACCAGCGTCCACACCATCGGCACCATGAGCAGGACCAGCAGCGCGAGCGCCGGCAGCCCGAGCACGTAGCTCCACCCGCCACGGCCGCTCGGCGGCCGCAGCCCACCGGTGATCTCCCGCCCCGCGACCTCCAGCCGCAGCCCACCCTGTCCCCGAACCTCCATGCTCACCTCCCCCACCGCCGCTCACCGCGGCCCGGCGGGGTCATGACGCGGACTTCTCGGCGTCGGACATGGCGGCCGCGGCGGTGATGGCCGCGGCGGTCGGGTCGGTGTCGGCGGCCAGCGCGCGCAGCAGGTCCTGCAGGACCTCCTCGAGCACACCGCCCAGTGCCACCCGGTCGGACAGTCCGAACTCGAGCTGGTGGTCGCGCAGGTCCCCCGCCAGCGCGCGCGTGACCGGGCTGTAGTGGCTCGGGTCGGTCCCCGGGTTGGCCGCGATGAACCCGCCGGTGTCCCTGATCCACGGCACCGGGGCGTCCGAAGTGGACAGATAACGCAGCAGGCTCCGCGCCTGCTCGCTGGCCGGCGCGGTCAGCACGAGCAGATCGCCGCTGACCACCAGCCGCCGCTCCAGGCCGGGCATGGCCGGGAAGGTGAACGTGCCGACGTCGTCGTCGAACACGTCGAACGCGCGGATCACCGACTCGGCGAAGTCCGGCGCGAGCACCATCGCCGCCTGGTGGTCACCGAACACCTTCAGCACCGCGTCCGGGAACTGCGCGACCAGCGCCCGCTCCGCGCCCCCGGCGAGCGCTCCCGGCGCACCCCACATCGTGGCCACCATGGCGAACGCGGACAGCACGTCCCGCGCGCTCCACGCACCGCGCTCCCCCGCGACGATCGCGTGGTAGGCGCCGTCGAAGTTACGCAACAGCACGTTCTCGAAGAACCGGGCCAACAGCCAGCCGTCGGCCCCGCCGAGCGCGAGCGGCGCGACGTCGGTCAGCTCGGTGATCCGCTCGTTCAGGCCGAGCCAGTCGACCCAGGTCCGTGGCGGCGACAGGCCGTGTTCGGCGAACAGGCCGCGCCGGTACCAGACGACCGAGGAGTGTCCGACCTTGAACGGGACGGCGTGGCGTTCGCCGCCCTCCGGGGGCAGTTGCCGCGCCCAGAAGTCGTCGTAGCCCTGGTTCCACACATCGTCGGGCACCGGCGCCAGCCGGTCGAGGTTGCCGCGCACCAGCTTGGGTTGCGGCAACGCGACCAGGTCCGGCCGCCCGGTCGGGTTGGCCCCGAGCGCGGCGTCGATGTCGTCGCCGAGCGGGATCAGCTCGCAGTCCTCGGCGCGTTGGCCGAGAACCCGTTGGAACGCCGCGAGTTCGGTCGCACTCCAGCTGACCGCGACCCGGACGACGTCGCCGAAACCGACCGCACGGGACAGCCCGGTACAACCGGCGGCCACCCCGGCCACCGGGCCGAGAAGCGCCGCGCGCAGCAGCGCGCGCCGAGTGACCGCTGGCGATGCCATGACTCCCCCGAGTGAACAGCAGACGGAGCTAACACCCTACGCCTCTGGCCAGCTCATTGGGGTGCAACGGCGTGCGGCCGGACGTGAACCCGGCCGCCGGTCGTCATGGCGGTCAGGGCCGGTAGGGCTCCACCGCTTCCGAGGCGGCGCCGGTGACCCCGTCGACCGCACCGGTCACGGTGTCCGAGGCGGCACCGGTGAAGCCCTCGGCGGCACCGGTCACGCCGTCGGCAACGCCGGTCACGCCCTCGGCGGCTCCGGTCACGGTGTCGGTCGCGCCGTCGATCCCGCCCTGCGCCGACTCGACGGCGGTGTCGGCGGTCTGCGACACCTGGTCGGTCACCGCCTCCGCGTTCGGCAACTCGGCGCCGGTCAGCTCGCTGACCTTCTCACTGGCACCGCCCAGCAACTCGGCAGCTTTCTCCCGGACAGCGTCGAACAGACCCATGAAGTTGACCTTTCGGACATTAAGCTACGAACAGTTAACAATCGGACACTACGCGCGGTCGCCGCCCCCGGTCAAACTCATCGCGCCCCGGTCGGGTGATCCACAACGTAATCTGTGCGCATGCATTTACCGGCCAGGCTTGGCGCTGTCCTTGTTGCGATTGGGGTGGTGGCCGCGCTGACGGCCGCACCCGCGAGCGCCGCCGACACCATCGGCGCACCCGGTGTCGGCGATCCGTACTTCCCGTTGGACGGCAACGGCGGCTACGACGTCGGACACTACGACCTGCGGCTGAGCTACGACCCGTCGTCCGGCGAGTTGTGGGGCACCACCACGATCCTGGCCACGGCCACCCAGGACCTGACGCGGTTCAACCTCGACTTCCTGCTGGCGCCATCGGCCGTGCTGGTGAACAACGCGCCCGCCGAGTTCACCTCGCAGGACAACGGCGAACTGGTGGTGCGCCCGGCATCGCCGGTGGCCGACGGCAGCCGGTTGCTGGTCGTGGTGAAGTACCGCGACAACCCCGCCAAGTACACCCGCTACGACAAACAGGCCTGGCGCCCGGACGCCAACGGCGTGCTGATCGCCGGCGAGCCGCACATCGCGACCTGGTGGTTCCCCAGCAACGACCACCCGTCGGACAAGGCGACCTACGACGTGTCGATGGCGGTGCCGCCCGGTCTGCAGTTCATCTCCGGCGGCCTGTTCCTGCGCACCGAACAACTGCCGGACGGCTGGACGCGCTGGAACTGGCGCAGCACCAGCCAGCGGGCCACCTATCTCGCCTCCAGCGTGATCGGCGACTTCGACATCCACCACCAGACCGCGCCCAACGGCCAGCAGTTCATCACCGCCTACGAGAAGAACACCGTCAACCGCGCGGCCGCCGAGGCGAGCTTCGAGCGCACCCCGGAACTGGTCGACTTTCTGGCGTCGAAGTTCGGGCCCTACCCGTTCGAGGCACAGGGCGGCGTGCTCACCGCCAGGGCCGGCGGGCTGGAGACCCAGGCAAGGCCGTTCGTCGGGGACAACTACTTCGGCAACGGCACCGCCGTGCCGGTGGTGCTGCACGAGCTGGCCCACCAGTGGTTCGGCAACTCGGTCTCGGTCCACCAGTGGCGCGACGCCTGGCTCAACGAGGGCTTCTCCACCTACGCCGAGTACCTCTGGTCGGAGGACAACGGTGAGGCCAGCGCCGCGGCCATGGCCAAGGCGCGGTACGACCAGTACCCGGCCGAGGACGGGATCTGGTCGGTCGCGGTCGCCGAGCCGCCGCCCTACGGTGCCCCGCACCCGGCCGCGTCGGCCATCTACCACCGTGGCGCGATGGCGTTGCAGAACCTGCGGGTCACCGTCGGCGACGAGACGTTCCTGGCGATCCTGCGCGGCTGGACGCTGGCGAACAAGGACGGCGACGCGAGCACCGAGGACTTCGTCGCCCACGCCGAGCGGGTGGCCGGCCGGTCGCTGGCCGCCGTGTTCGACACCTGGGTCTACTCGGTCGGCAAACCGGCGACCGAGCCGAGCGTGGTGCTCAGAACTGGTGATACATGACGTGCAGGCCGACCCGGCCGAGCGTGGGGTGCTCGAACGCGCCGGGCACGGTGCCGATCACGCTGAAGCCGAGCCGTTTGTACAGCTCGACGGCGGCGTGGTTGCTCTCGGCCACCGCGTTGAACTGCATGCCGGCGTAGCCGAGGGCCCGCGCCCAGTCCAGCGCGTACTCGACCATCGCCCGGCCGACACCCCGGCCGCGCGCGTCGGCGGCGACCATGAAGCTCGCCGTCGACACGTGTGCGCCAGGGCCGGGCCGATTGGTGGCCAGGTGCGCGGTGCCCACCACCCGGTCGCCGTCGACCGTGACGATCGTGGCGCCCGGTGGCGTGACGACCCAGATCTGGCGCGCCTGGTCGGCAGTCAGCTCCGGGTCGTAGGTGAAGGTCTCCCGCGCCCGGACCACCTCGCGCACGATCTCCCACACCTGCGGCCAGTCGTCGTCGCCGAACTCCCGAATTCGCATACCGCAGGCTAAGTCCGAACGCCCTGAATGCCTCATTCGGGACGGTGAGCGTCCCAAATGGCCCATTCAGGGCGTTGGCCCGTCAGGTCCGCAGGACGTGGCCCGCGCGCTGGCCGGTGTGCGCGCCGCGCTCGACTGTGACCGTCCCGTTCACCAGCACCAGGTCGATGCCGGCCGCGAACTGGTGCGGTTGGGCGAAGGTGGCGCGGTCGGTGAGCCGGGTGGGGTCGAAGACCACGATGTCGGCCGGCGCCCCCGCGCGCAGCACGCCGCGGTCGGTGAGCCCGATCCTGGCGGCGGGCGCGGCGGTGCACCGGCGGATCGCGTCCGGCAGGTTCTCGGCGTACCGGGCGAGGTAGCGCGGGAAACAGCCGTAGCCGCGCGGGTGGGCCAGGCCCGCGCCGGTGACGCCGGCCGGGTCGATGGCCAGCCCGTCGGAGGCGACGACCGCGCTCGGGTGGCCGAGCACGGTACGCAGGTCCTCCTCGCTGCGCCCGCCGACGGTCATCAGCACGCCGGTGCCGAACTCGGCGAGCAGGTCGAGCACCGCCTCCGCGCCCGCGAGGTCGGCGACGGTGTGCCCGACGGCGGCCGACGGACGGGCCGTCCAGCTGATCGTGACGTCGGCCCAGGTCGTCGGCCGGTCCTGCCAGGCGTCGCTGATCCGCGCCCGGACCCGGGGGTCACGCATCGTGGGCACCCAGGTGCCGGGGCCGCCCTCCTGTGCCCAGGCCGGCAGCAGTTGGGCCAGGGGCGCGTTGCCGTGCAGGTAGGGGTAGCTGTCGACGCCGACCGAACAGCCGTCGGCGTTGGCCGCGTCGACCAGGTCCAGTGCCCGGCGCACCGCGCCCCAGTTGCGCCGCCCGACCGCCGCCAGGTGCGAGATCTGGGTGCGGCAACCGGTTTCCCTGGCCACCGCGATCGCCTGGGCGACGGAGTCGACCAGCGCGTCCTCGTAGCTGCGCACGTGCCACGTGAAGATCTTGCCGGCCGCCGAGGTGACCTCGGCCAGCGCCAGCAGTTCCTCGGCACGCACGAACGGCAGCGGCGCGTAGATCAACCCGGTGGACAGGCCGACCGCGCCCCCGGCCAGCGCGTCGGCCAGCAGCCCGCACAGGGTGTCCAGCTCGGCCGGGGTGGCCGGCCGGTCGGTGAACCCGCAGACACCGGCGTGCAGCACCAGATGCCCGACGAGCGTGGCGACGTTCAGCCCTGGCCCGGCGGCGGTGAGCGCGTCGAGGTAGCCGGGCAGGTCCCGCCAGGTCCAGCGCACGGCCGGGTCCAGGTCGAGGTAGCTGACCGCGGCGCGCAGGTCGGCGGTCCGCGGCCCGGTGACCCCGAGACCGCAGTTGCCGACCACCTCGGTGGTGACGCCCTGGTGCACCTTGCTCAGCGCGCGCGGGTCCGACAGCAGCGTCAGGTCGGAGTGGGTGTGCAGGTCGACGAAGCCGGGGCAGACGACCCGGCCGGTCACGTCGACCCGGCGCGCGTCGGCCGGCGGATCGCCGTCGATGGCGGCGATCCGGCCGTCGGCGACGAGCACGGTGGCGATCCGGCCGGGCGCGCCGGTGCCGTCGACGACCAGTCCCCCGGTCAGTGCCAGCGATGACGTCATGGCCGACACGATCCCAGACCTTGACGCGGCTGGGTGTGAACGGATTGGTTGAGATCACGGATCCGCGAACCCGGGAGGCCGTTGTGCCGATCGCGCGCAGGCTGTTGTGCACCGTGCTCGCCGTGGCGGCGGCCGTCGGCTGGACCGCGGTCCCCGGCCAGGCCGCCGCGCCACCGGTGGGCAGTGGGTACCTCGGCGCGGTCACGCTGGTCACCGGCGACCACGTCTCGGTGCGGCGGGTCGGCGACCACCTGGTGCCGCGGGTGAGTCCGGCGCCGGGCCGCGAGCACGTGCACTTCGCCACCACCTCGGTGGCCGACTCGCTGCTGGTGGTGCCGGCCGACGCGTGGGCATCGGTGCGCACCGGGGTGCTCGACCGGCGGCTGTTCGACGTGCTGTCGTTGCTGCGGGACGGTTTCGGCGATGCCAGCCGTGCCGACCTGCCGCTGATCGTGCAGGGCACGCCGGCCGAGGTGACCACCGATGGCGCGACCGTCAGCCACACGCTGTCCACTGTGGACGCGGTGGCGGTGCGCCAGCCGAAGGGGACCACCGCCGGCTTCTGGGCGGCGCGCGAGCCGACCAGGCGGATCTGGCTGGACGGGTTGCGCAGGCCGAGCCTGGACGTGAGCGTACCGCGGATCGGCGCACCGGCCGCGTGGCGAGCGGGCTACACCGGCGCGCGGGTGCCGGTCGCCGTGCTGGACACCGGGATCGACGACACCCACCGCGACCTGCGCGGGCGGGTGGCCGCGAAGAAGAACTTCACCGCCGACCGGAACACCCGCGACACCGACGGGCACGGCACACACGTCGCGTCCACCATCGCGGGCACCGGCGCGGCGTCCCGGGGACGCAACACCGGCGTCGCGCCCGGCGCGAACCTGCTCGTCGGCAAGGTGTGCCAGGGTTCCGGCTGCGCCGAGTCGGCGATCCTGGCCGGGATGGAGTGGGCGGCGGGCGCCGGGGCGAAGGTGGTGAACCTGAGCATCGGCGGCCAGGACACCGCCGGCGACGATCCACTCGAGCTGGCGATCGAACGGCTCTCCGCCAGGCACGGCACGCTGTTCGTGGTCGCCGCCGGCAACGACGGCGGTCTCGGCGCGGAGACGGTGTCCTCGCCGGCCAGCGCCGACGCCGCGCTGGCCGTCGGCGCGGTGGACGACCAGGACGCGCTGGCGAGCTTCTCCGGCCGCGGCCCGAGGGTGGCTGACGGCGCGCTCAAACCGGAGATCGTCGCGCCGGGCGTGGACATCGTCGCGGCCCGATCCCGGTTCTCCGAGCGCGGTGAGCGCGGCGAGGACTACGTCTCGCTCAGCGGCACCTCGATGGCCACCCCGCACGTCACCGGGGCCGCGGCCATCCTGGCCCAGCGCCACCCGGACTGGACCGGCGCGCGAATCAAGGCCGCGCTGGTCGGCTCGGCCGAACCACTGGCCGACGCCGGCACCTACGAGCAGGGCGGCGGACGGGTGGACGTGGCGCGCGGTGTCGGCCAACTGGTGTACACCGAGCCGTCCACTGTCTCCTTAGGACGGATGAGCTGGCCGCACGCGGACGATCCGGCGGAGTCCAGGACGGTCACGTATCACAACACCGGCGAGCGCCAGACGGTGTTGCGGCTGACGTTGCCGGCACGCGGGCCGGGCGGCGAGCCCGTGCCGGCCGGCATGTTCTCGTTGTCCACCACCAGTCTGACCGTCCCCGCCGGCGGCGCGGCGAGCGTGACGCTGACGGTGAACACCGCGGTGCCGGCGGCCGAGGGCGCGTTCGGCGCGCACCTCCTGGCCACCGCCGAGGACGGCACCCGGGTGGCCACCCCGGTCGCGGTGGACCGGGAGCCGGAGAGCTACGACCTGACCCTGCGCACGCTGGACGCCACCGGCGCGCCGACCGACGACCACTTCTCCTTCGTGTTCGGCATCGACCAGCAGCGGTACCGGCCGGTGCCGGGGATCGACGGCACCGGCACGCTGCGGGTGCGCGCCGGGCGGTACCACGTGGACGCCGCGATCGGCACGCCCCACCCGGGCGGCACGCTGTCCGACTCCGCCAAGGTCGTCCGCCCGACGGTCGACGTGCGGGCGGACACCACGGTGGTGCTCGACGCGCGCGCGGCGCGGCCGGTGTCGGTGACCTTCGACCGCGAGGACGTGGTGCCCGCGGCGGTAGCCGTCGCCTACAGCCGAAACCTGCCGCACGGGCTGCTGAACACCGGCGTGCTCGGTGACACCTTCGACCGTATCGGCATCGGGCAGGTCGGTGCCCCGGCACCCGAGGAGGAGCTGGTCGCGAGCATCGGTGGGGTGTGGGCGGTGCCGGACCGGCGGGGTGAGTTACTGGAGAGCACGCTCGCGTACCACCTGTCCTGGTTCGAATACGACTCGGTGCCGACCGGGTTCGCCAGACACGTGGTGGACGCCGACCTCGCCGAGGTGCCGACCACCTACCGCGCGCAGGCCAATCGCAAGCTGGGCACCAAGATGTGGCTCGCCAGGGAGCCGAGAACGGGCGTGGCCAACGGTTTCGGCTTCGGTTTCCGGCTTCCGTTGGCGCGTACCGAGTTCCACAACGTCGACGGCCTGGAATGGTCCGGTGAGCTCCAGCAGTGGTCGATGGTCCGCGGGCAGGTGCACACCGAGACCGTGCTGACCGGTGGCCCGGTCGACCACCAGCCGGGAAAGCACCCCACCGACGCGTGGAACGCCGCGGTGTTCGGCCCCGGCTACACCGCCGCCGACCCGGTCGCCATCCGGTCGGGCGACGTGCTCTCGTTCACCCTGCCGATGTTCGCCGACGCCGGCCTCGACCGGTCCGGGGTGTCCGAAGTGGAGTCCGCGGCGACCGCGCTGTACCGGGACGGCGTGCTCGTCGGCAGGACCGAGCAGCCCGGCGCCGGCAGCTTCGAGGTGCCGGCCGAACCGGCCGACTACCGGCTGGTCGCCACCGCCACCCGCGACGACGTGTCCACACTGTCCACATCGGTCAGTAGCGAGTGGACGTTCACCTCGGTCCGCCCGCCGGAGGACCGGAAGGGCAAGGGCGGCACCGGCTTGCCGCTGCTGGCCGTGCGCTACGCCCCGCCCGGCCTCGACCTGGACAACGCGGTCGACGCCAGGTCGATCCGGATCCCGGTCACCGTGGAGTGGCCGGCCGAGGCACCGGCGGCCACCCTGGCCGCACTGACCGTCGAGGCGTCCTTCGACGACGGCCGCAGCTGGCGGCCGCTCGCGGTCACCATCGACGGCCCGGCCGCCGCCACCGCGGAGATCACCCATCCGGCCGGTCGGCGGCACGTCTCGTTGCGCGCCAACGCCACCGACTCCGGCGGCAACACCGTCACCCAGACCATCCTCCGCGCCTACCGCAGCCGGTAGGAACTCAGGTGCGCAGGCGCACCGGCAGGCGTTCGTAGCCGCGCAGGATCCTGGTGTCGCGGTGGCTCGCGCCGGAAGTGAGCCGCAGGTCGGGGAACCGGTCGAACAGCGTGCGCAGCCCGACCTCGCCCTCCATCCTGGCCAGCGCCGCCCCGAGACAGTAGTGCCGGCCGGCGGAGAAGGAGATGTGGTCCCGCGCGTTGTCCCGGCCGACGTCGAAGCGCGCCGGGTCGGCGAAGACCGCCGGGTCGCGGTTGGCGCCGGCCAGGACCAGCGTCACCAGCGAGTCCTTCGGCACGGGCACACCCGCGACCTCGGTGTCCCGCAGGGAGGTCCGCCCGGTCAGCAGGACCGGCGGGTCGACCCGGAGGACCTCGTCGACCGCGTTCGGCCACCGCGTCGGGTCCGCGCGCAGGGCCACGAGCTGGTCCGGGTTGTCGTGCAGCAGCGCGACCCCGTTGCCGAGCAGGTTCACCGTCGTCTCGAAACCGGCCGCGAGCACCAGGCCCGCGGTGGCCCGCAGCTCGAGATCGGTGAGCCCGACGCCGTCCTCACGCGCGGCGACGAGTTGGCTGAGCAGGTTGTCGCCCGGGTTGGCCCGGAGGTGGTCGAGGTGCTCGGTCAACCAGCTGTCGAAGGCGGCCAACGCGCCGTCCACCGCGCGGAACTGCCGCCACGGCAGCCCCATGTCCAGGCTCGGCGCGGCGGCCGCGCCCAGCGTCAGCACCCGGTGGCGCTGTTCGGCCGGCACGCCGAGGATCTCCGCGATCACGGTGACCGGCAGCAGGCTGCAGTACGCCTCGACGAGGTCGACCCGGCCGCGCGGATCGAGGTCGTCGAGCAGTTCGTCGGCGATCTGCTCGGTGCGCTTGCGCAGGTTCTCCACCGCGCGCACGGTGAACACACGGGTGACCAGCTTGCGATAGCGGGTGTGCGCCGGCGGCTCGGTGACCAGCAGCGACGGCGGCGCCATGGGATGCAGGAACTCGACCGCCGACCAGTCGGCCAGCCGGCCGAACCACCCGCTGTCCGGATTGATGCCGGTGCGGAAGTCGTTGCTGGTCAACACCTCCCGCACGACCGCGTGGCGCGCGGTGAGGTAGCCGAAGCCACCCCTGGACAACGGCCCGTGCTCACGGATCTCGTCGAACAGGCCACCGAGGGCGAGGTTGGGGGCGGCACTGGGCTCGGTGAACAGCCTGGCCTGCAGGTCGCCGCGTCTGGCCCCGGCGCGTAACGCGACCCGGGGAAGGCCGTGCATCAGCCCCCAGCGAACCGCTGGCTTGGCCAGTTCGCCGACACGGGCCACCACGCCCCTTGTGCCGGTCTGCTTCGTGATCGTCACCGGAAGCCCCTCCCCGTGCGGCGGTACACGCGAGTACCACTACCGTACCCGGGTCGGCACGATCGTGAGTGTGACGCCCGCGTCACGCAGCCGCCGCTGCTCGGCGACCGGCAGCCCGTCGTCGGCAAGCACCAGGTCGAAGTCGGTCAGCGGGGCGAGCGCGTAGAGGCCGTGGCGGACGAACTTCGTGTGGTCCACCAGCAGGATCCGCCGGGAGGCCGCGCTCATCATCGCCCGCTTCACCTGGATGGTCGCCTGCGACTGGTGGTAGCAGCGACCGAGCGAGATCGCCGTGGTGGACAGGAACAGCGTGTCCGCGCGCACCTTGGCCACGCCTTCGGCGGTGTACAGGCCGAGAAAGGCGTCGTAGGCCGGGAAGTACTCGCCGCCAAGGCCGATCAGCGTGATGCCCGGCGCGCCGGCCAGCAGCCCGATCACCGGTTGGAAGTGGGTGATCACGGTCAACGGGACCCGCTCGACCAGCCGCTGCGCGAGGTGCAGGCAGGTGGTGGACTCGTCCACCATGATCGTCTCGCCGGGGGCGACCAGGTCGAGCGCGGCCGTGGCGAGCGCGTGTTTCGCGGCCGGCATGGTCGCCATGCGCTGGGCGACGTCGCCGTGGAACACCGCCGACGGCACGCTGGTGGCACCGCCGCGCACCTTGCGCAACCAGCCCTCGGCCTGCAACGCGTCCAGGTCGCGGTGGATGGTCATCAGGCTGACGCCGAACTCGTCGGCCAGCGCGTCCGCGCGCAGGAACCCGGCCGTGCCGACCCGCTCCCGCACCCGGTGACGCCGCTGCGCCTGGATACCTACCCGCTCGCTGACCATGCGACTCTCCCGTGTTAAGAAATGTGAAATTATCACAGGATCGGAGTCCTGATCAGGCCCCATGAGTGCGGCCTTAACGTGACGAGTGCGCGAAGTCGTGACGGGTTCGACACCACGGTTGCGCGGCCAGGGCCGACACGTTCTGCTGAGCCCGTCCGCAGGGTGCCGAGAGGAGCGACCATGGCCACGGTGGCGATCGACGCCGGCACGTCGATGATCAAGGCGGTGGTGTTCGACGACACCGGCGCCGAGCTCGCCGTCGCCCGACAGGCCACCGCGGTACGCCGCCCCCATCCCGGCTGGGCCGAACAGGACATGGACTCGGTGTGGTCGGCGGTGGCCGCCGCCGTCCGCTCCGTACTGTCCACTGTGGACGTGGAGGTCGCGTTCGTCGCGATCACCGCGCAGGGCGACGGATGCTGGCTCGTCGATGGGGATGGCGAGCCGACCGGTCCGGCGATTCTGTGGTCGGACGGCCGGGCCGCGGGCATCGTGGAGTCCTGGCGGCGGGCCGGGATCACCGAGGAGGCGTTCCGGATCAACGGCTCGCTCGGGTTCTCCGGCCTGCCGCACGCCATCCTGACCTGGCTGGCCGAGCACGACCCCGCGCGCGTCGAGGCCTCGGCGACCGCGCTGTACTGCGGTGGCTGGCTGTTCTCCCGCTGCACCGGGCTGCTCGGCGTCGACCTGTCCGACGCGTCGGTGCCCTTCCTCGACCCGCGCACCCGCGCCTACTCCCCCGAGTTGCTCTCCCTCTACGGCCTGGACTGGGCGAGCCGGCTGCTGCCGGAGATCCGCCCGCCGGCCGCGCGGGCCGCCGCGCTGACCGACCGCGCGGCCACCGAACTCGGCCTGCCGGCCGGGGTCCCGGTGGTGCTCGCGCCCTACGACGTGGCGTCGACCGCGATCGGCGTCGGCGCGACCGACCCCGGTCAGGCCTGCACGATCCTGGGCACCACGCTGTGCACCGAGGTGGTCCGCGACCGGGTCGACACCGCAGGCGAGCCGGGCGGGCTGACCGTCGCGCTGGACACCGGGAGCGACGTGCTGCGCGCGTTCCCGACGCTGGCCGGCACCGAGGTGCTCGACTGGGCCGCCGCACTGCTCGGGCTGGACCACGCCCGCGACCTCACCGCGCTCGCCGACCAGGCGAGCCCGGGCGCGAACGGGCTGGTGTTCCTGCCCTACCTCTCGCCGGCCGGGGAGCGCGCGCCGTTCCTCGATCCGCACGCGCGCGGCACGTTCTGGGGCATGTCGCTCGAACACGGGCGCGCCGAGTTCGCCCGCGCGGTGTTCGAGGGGCTGACGATGGTGATCCGCGACTGCGTGGTGGCCACCGGCGCGGACGCGACCGAGCTGCGGGTGTGCGGCGGCGGGGCGGGCAGCGCGGTGTGGCGCCAGCTGATCGCCGACGTGGTCGGCGTGCCGGTGGTGACCTCGGCCGACACCGAGGTCGGCGCGAAGGGCGCGATGCTCACCGGCCTGGTGGCCACCGGCGCCGCGCCGAGCGTGTCCGCCGCGGCCAGCGACCAGGTGCGGGTGGCCAGTTCCCACGAGCCCGACCGGGAGCGCGGCGAGCGTTACACCGAGCGGTTCGCGCTGTTCCAGGAACTGCGCGCGCTGTCGACCCCGGGCTGGGCGCGGCAGGCGGACCGAGAATGACCGCCGGCACCGAGGTCTGGCTCGGCATCGACGTCGGCACCCAGAGCGTGCGCTGTGTCGCGACCGACCACAGTGGACTTCCGGTGGCCACCGGAAGTCAGCGGCTGCACGGCCGGCGCGATGGCGTGCGGCACGAGCAGGACCCCCGGGACTGGTGGGCCGCGCTGGTCGGCGCGTGCCGTCAGGTGACCGCCGAGCTCGGCGACCGGCGCGTGCTGGGGGTCGCGCTGTGCGCCACGTCCGGCACGATCCTGCTCACCGACGCGACCGGTGAGCCGCGCACCCCCGGCCTGATGTACGACGACGGGCGCGCGGTGGCCGAGGCGGAGCGCGCGCTGACCGAGGGCGCCGCGCTGTGGCGGGCACTCGGCTACCGGCCGCAGGCGTCGTGGGCGTTGCCGAAGTTGTTGTGGCTGCTGGCGAACACCGACCGTCCACAGGGGATGGTGCTGGCCCACCAGGCCGACTACCTGACCGGTCGGCTCACCGGCGCGCCGACCGCGGCGGACTCCAGCCACGCGCTCAAGACCGGCTACGACCTCGACCACGAGCGCTGGCCGGGCGAGGTGTTCGACGCCCTCGGCGTAGACCACGACGTCCTGCCACCGGTGGTCCGACCGGGAAGTCCACTGGGGACGGTCCAGGTGGACAGTCCGACCGGGATCCCGTCCGGCACCCCGGTGATCGCCGGCATGACCGACGGCTGCGCCGCCCTGCTCGGTGCGGGCACTCTCGAGGTCGGCTCCTGGAACACCGTGCTCGGCACGACGTTGGTGGTCAAGGGCGTCACCGCCAACCGGCTGCACGACCCGCTCGGCGTGGTCTACTCCCACCGCGACCCGGACGGCGCCTGGCTGCCCGGCGGCGCGTCCAGCGTCGGCGCCGGGGCGCTGACCGCCGAGTTCGGCGGCCGGGACCTCGCCGCGCTCGACGCCGCCAGCGCGCGCAGGCCACACACCCTGCGGTCGACCTATCCGCTGGTCTCCCCCGGCGAACGGTTCCCGTTCGCCGCCAGGGACGCGCACGCGATCACCGTCGGCGAGCCCCGCGACGACCTCGACCGCTACGCCGCGATCCTGCGCGGGGTCGCGTTCACCGAGCGGCTGTGCCTGGACTACCTCGACCTGCTCGGCGCGGACACCTCCGGCACGCTCAGCCTCACCGGCGGCGGCGCGCGCAGCCGCTACTGGAGCCAGCTGCGCGCCGACACCCTCGGCCGGCCGGTGCGGGTGCACGCCGAAGCCGACCCGGCCGCCGGCACCGCCCTGCTGGCCCGCGCCGGCGGCGCGCGCCTGGCCGCCACGGCCGGGGAGCTGGTGCGCGCACAGGAGTTCTTCGACCCGGACCCGGCCAACGCCGACGTGCTGACCGAGGGCTACCTGGCGCTCGTCGACGCGCTGCGCGACCACGGCTGGCTGCCGGGCGAACTGGCCGACCACGCGATCACAAGGAGCGCCCGGTGACCGAGATCGTCCTTGTCCGGCACGGGGAAACCCCCTGGCACAGCGACAACCGCTACGCCGGCCGGACCGACGTGCCGCTGACCGATCACGGCCGCCGCCAAGCCGAGGCGCTCGCGCGCTGGGC